>NZ_NCFM01000036.1:0-50501 GCF_002281195.1 Acidovorax sp. 35-64-16
CCTGGACACCGAGCGCGTGGCGGTAACGGCCAGCATTGGCTACACGGTGTTCCCCTGTGACGACGCGGACGCCGACACCCTGCTGCGCCACGCCGACCAGGCCATGTATGCCGCCAAACAGGCGGGTCGCAACCGGTTTCACCAGTTCGACGCAGCGCAGGAGCGCGCCCAGCGCGAACTCCATGAGCAGGGCCTGCGCCTGAGCGAAGCGCTGACGCAGGCGCAGTTCGTGCTGTTTCTGCAACCCAAGGTGGTCATGCAGACCGGACAGGTGGTGGGCGCCGAGGCCCTGGCACGCTGGCAGCACCCCGAACGCGGCCTGCTGCCCCCCGGCGCCTTTTTGCCGTTGCTGGACGGAACCGCGCTCGAAATCGTATTTGGCCAGTGGGTGGTCGAGGCGGCGCTGGCCCAACTCGAACTCCTTCAGAAGGCGGGCCTGCCCATGCCCGTGAGCATCAACATCTCGGCCCGGCATCTGCAGCACCCTGGTTTCGGGGCGTGGATGGAACAATGCCTGGCCCGCCACCCCAAGGTAGCGCCCAGCCGGGTCGAGCTCGAAATTACCGAAAGCGCGGCGCTGTACGACCTGGCCGCCGTGGCCGACACCCTGGCCGGGCTGCGCGCTCTGGGCCTGTCGGTTGCGCTGGACGATTTTGGCACCGGCTACTCATCACTGACCTACCTGCGCCGCCTGCCCATGGACACACTCAAGATCGACCAGAGCTTCGTGCAGGGCATGCTGGACGACACGGGCGACCGGGCCATTGTGCAGGGGGTGATCGGGCTGGCCCGGTCGTTTGGCTACCAGGTGATTGCCGAGGGCGTGGAAACCATCGAACAGGGACAGATGCTGCAGCAGCTCGGTTGCGCCCATGGCCAGGGTTACTGCATTGCGCGCCCCATGCCCATCGACACCTTCATCGACTGGGCCCGCCGCTGGCAACCGCCTGTGCAGTGGCAGCACCAGCATGCCGAGGATTATTCGATATAAAAACAGCCGCAGCGCTTATCCATCAAGCGCTTGCAGCTATTGTTTTTGACAAGATTTTTTGACAAAACCCAGGCCACGGCAGGCCTGGGCGTTGTCCGGCAGCCGGGCTATCGGGCCATCAATCACCCACCAGGTCTTTGACCTGCTGCAGCGCGGCGGGGTCGTCCATGGTGGTCAGATCGCCCGGATCGCGGCGCTCGGCCACGGCCTGCAGGGCGCGGCGCAGCAGCTTGCCGCTGCGGGTCTTGGGCAGCACCGTTACAAAGTACACGCGCGATGGACGCGCCACGGCGCCGAGCTGGGTGTCCACCTGCTTCATCACCTCGCCTTCGAGCTTGAGGCGCGCGGCGTCGTCAGTAAGGCCCGAGGCATCGCGCGGCACGGCAAATGCCATGGCCACCTGTCCCTTGAGGCTGTCGGCCACGCCCACCACGGCCACCTCGGCAATGTTGGGGTGCGAAGAGATGGATTCTTCGATCTCGCGCGTGCCCAGGCGGTGCCCGGCCACGTTGATCACGTCGTCGGTGCGGCCCAGGATGAAGTGGTAGCCGTCGGCGTCGCGGATGCCCCAGTCGAAGGTGCTGTAGATCATGCGGCCCGGAATGCTTTTCCAGTAGGTGTTCACAAACCGCTCGTCGTCGCGCCACACCGTCTGCATGCAGCCGGGGGGCAGCGGGCCTTCGATGGCGACCACGCCCTTCTGGTTGGGCTGGGTCAGCTCTTCGCCATTGCTTTCGTCGATCAGCTTGACGTGGTAGCCATACATGGCCTTGCCGGGGCTGCCAAAGCGCGTGGTCTGCTGCTCCACGCCGTTGGCCAGCGTCAGGATGGGCCAGCCGGTTTCGGTCTGCCAATAGTTGTCGATGATGGGCACCGAGAGCGCATCGCTGATCCACTGTGCCGTGGGTTCGTCGAGCGGCTCGCCCGCCAGCCACAGGGCCTTGAGGGTGGAAACGTCGTATTTCTTCAGCCACGAAGCGTCGTGTTTTTTCAGCACGCGCACCGCCGTAGGGGCCGAGAACATGTGCGTGACCTTGTATTTTTCGACAATGCTCCACCACACGCCCGCATCGGGCCGCGTGGGCAGGCCTTCATACATGATGGTGGTCATGCCGGCAATCAGCGGGCCATAAATGATGTAGCTGTGCCCCACCACCCAGCCAATGTCGCTGGTGGCAAAGTAGGTCTGTCCGGCTTTGGCATCAAAGATGTGCTTCATGCTGGCCGCCAACGCCACGGTGTAGCCACCGGTGTCGCGCTGCACGCCCTTGGGCTTGCCGGTGGTGCCGCTGGTGTAAAGCGTGTAGCTGGGGTGCGTGGATTCCACCCACTCGCAGGGCACGGTGGCGTTCAGGTGCTGCTCGCGCAAGCTGGCCCAGAGGTGGTCGCGCCCGGCCACCAGGTCCATGGGCACCAGGCCCCGATCCACCAGCAGCACGGCGGCAGGTTTGTGGCGCGACAGGCGAATGGCCTCGTCGAGCAGCGGCTTGTAGGGCACGGCCTTGGCGCCGCGCGAACCTGCGTCGGCACTGACAATGGCCACCGGCTCGGCGTCTTCGATGCGGGACGCCAGCGAGCCCGAGGCAAAGCCGCCAAACACCACCGAATGCAGCGCGCCAATGCGCACGCAGGCCAGCATGGCAAAGGCCGCCTCGGCAATCATGGGCATGTAGATCAGGACGCGGTCGCCCTTTTTGACGCCCAGCGCAATCAGGCTGGCGGCCATGCGCTGCACCTCGGCGTGCAGCTCGGCAAAGCTGTAGCTGCGCTCGGTGTCGGTTTCGGTGGAGATGGCCACCAGTGCCGGCTGGCTGGCGCGGTCTTTCAGGTGGCGGTCGATCGCGTTGTGGCACAGGTTGGTGGTGCCGCCCACAAACCATTTGGCAAACGGCGGGTTGCTGTAGTCGCACACCTGCGCAGGCTGGGTCTTCCAGTCGATCAACTTCGCCTGTTCGCTCCAGAACGCGTCGCGGTGATCGATGGATTGGCGGTAAAAGTCAGCGTATGCGGTCATGGTGTGGTGTCTCCTCGACTCTCTCTCCCTGCCGGGACAGCAGGTTTTGAATTCATAATTATTCATGACGGGCTTGCGGGAAGCTGACGCAGTTGTGCGTGGTCGAGTCCGTCGACCTTCAAGGATCGACGACAGCAATTGCTGCGTTTTTTATAGCTATTCGCGCTTTATCCATCGGCGTCAGAGCAAAAAATACTGTCAACTCAAAGAACGGATGCCACCATCGCACGGCTTTACCGCAGAGTATTCGACGACCCGTCCGTGGCCAGCGGCACGCCCACGCTTTGCGCCAGTGTGCGAATCGTGCCAACCTCGTGCGGCAGGGACAGCGCCTGCTCCGCCCTGGCGAGCGCATGTTGAGCGTGTTTCACGGCCGCCACCCGCATGGCGTCGTCGCCCGCAGACGCCAACGATCGAAGCGATTTTTGCAGCCGTACGCCCACTTCCACCGCGCCAGCGCCATCGCGGGCGATGGCGGTGAAAGCATCATCGAACAGGTCGCCCACTTGCAGCAAGGGAACCACTACCCGGTCGAACTCAACAGGCTGCCCTGCAAGGTTTTCATCCCGCTGTGCCCACAGTGTGAACAAACGCACCAGCGTGCCCAAGACGCCGATGGCCGTGCCAGGATCATTGACGCCTGGAGACAACGCACGCCCGGCAATCTCGGACAGGACGATCAGGCCCAGGCGCGGGTCGTGGTCAAAAATGCGGTCACGCCCGATCGTGAACGCCGAGACCACCCGCTGTGCATCCGTATCGCCTGGCGAGACCGCGCCTTGGACAACGTGCGCCAGCGCAGTACCCGGCATGGCGAACGTGCCCGGCAGCGCATCCACCACGACCCAACCACCGATGTCCTGCGCAAATGCCTGCAGGGCTTGCGTGTCAATCTGCTGCACATAGCCCACTTCAGAGGCATAAACCGCCACCCCCGTCGCCGGGGCCTGTGGGTCGCGCGCAATGCCGCCGAGCGCGGGTGCCTTCAGGCGGCGTTGCAGGGCTGAGGCGGTTGCAGCCTCCACCTGTTGTACCGTGGCCCCCAGCCGCCCCAGGCGCGCGATGCGGTCTGTCCAGCGCACAAAGATGAACACTACGAAACCCAGAACAGACACCGTCATCGAAAAAAGCGTGAAGCGCCCGGCGATGTCGAAGTAGCCGTTTTTCATGGCCACGAGGGCCACGACACTGAAAATGAAGGCCCCCACAAACGTGGACAACGCGTTCTGCGACACATCGTCTGCAATCACCAGAGGAAACGCGCGCGGAGTCGCCGTGGTGCTGGCGGAGGAATACGCTGCCACCATGGAGGCCACCGCAAAGGTGGCAATGGCCAGCATGCTGGCCGCCATGATGGACAGAAGGCTCTCCAACGAGCCGTTCGACACGTCGGGTGCCAGGCGCGCCAGTGGCAAGGTGTCCGACACCTTGGCGCCGAACACCGCAATGATCGAGACAGCGCAGATCAACAGCGGCTTGACCCACAAACGCTCGCGGATGCGGCGCATCAGAAAACGCCACTTTTCTAGCGACACCACCCATTTCATGTGCACTCCTCCACCCTGTAGCGTCGCTGAATTGTGGGCACCACAGGGCTTTGTTGACGGACCCGCGAAGGCCCTCACAGCGTTGATGGCAGCAATGTCCGGGCATTGCAATTGCTATAGCTTACATAGCTGCTCGCGCTTTCTGAGAAAGCCCTGAAGGCCAAAAATAACCAAGAACCGGTTACTTGATCAACCCCAAAACGTCCTTGAACGCCGGGTGCTCGCAGCTGCCCAGCCATTCAAACGCCACCATCTCGGTGGTCACAAGCTCGGCGCCTGCGCCGGCCAGGCGATCGAAGGCGGCATCGCGGTTGCGTTCGGTGCGCGAGCTGCAGGCATCGGTCACCACCCACACCTCGAACTCGTCCTCAATCAGGTCCAGTGCGGTCTGCATCAGGCACACATGGGCTTCGCAACCTGCAATCACGATGGTGCCGCGCTCAGGCGCCTGCAGGGCGGGCTTTTGCAAATGCTTGGGCAGGCTGCGAGCATTGCCGCCCTGCTGCGGCTTAGCGGGTGGGCGCAACCATTCGCCCAGGCCTTCTTCGGCGGCGCTGAAATGCATCTTGGCCAGCGTTTTCTGGCACAGGGCGCGCAGCGCGGGATCGTTGCCACCCAGGCGCGAAGGGTTTTGCTCGGTGCCCCACACGGGCACTTCCATGAGCTGGGCGATTTGGGCCAGGCGCAGCGCATTGGCCAGCGCGGCAGGGCCCTCAAAGATGGCGGGCATCAGGCGTTCCTGGTAGTCCACCAGAACGAGTTGGGATTCAGAGGCGTCGAGCAGCATGGTGTCTTTCGAAAGCGGTCAGTGGCACGCGGAAGGCGCTGATTGTCGCAGCCCGGTTCAGGCGGGCAACAGCGAACGAAGCGCCTGCGCCAGGGGCTCGGCCATGGGCACGGCGTTGCTGGCGTGGGGAATGCAGTCGGTGCTCCACACCTCGCCTACTCCGGCATCGTGCAGGGCTTGCAGTGCATCGCCGGCAAACAGCGCATGGGTGACGGCCACGTCCACCGAGGCCGCGCCCGCCGCCCGCAGCAGGCGGGCCGCCTGGGCCAGCGTGCGGCCGGTGCTGGCCATATCGTCCAGCAGCACCACAGCACGCCCCTGGGCATGGAGCGGCGGCAGCTCGATAGTTACATCGCGATCGCCATGGCGCACCTTGGTGCAAACGGCATGGTCAAAGCCATGGCGGGCGGCCGCCTGGGCAATCCACTGGGCCGATTCGCCATCGGGCCCGACCAGCAAGGCGTTGGGGTTCCGCTGCGCGATCAGGTCGGCCAGCGGCTCGGCGCCGCTGAGCACGATGGCCTGGGGCACGGCCATCGCCTCCTGCAGCGTTGCCACGCGGTGCAGGTGCGGGTCTACGGTGATGACGGCGTCCACCAGCCCGGCCAGAAACGCACCAACCACCTGCTGGCTGACCACCTCGCCCGGCGCAAAGGCAATGTCTTGCCGCATGTAGGCCATGTAGGGCGCCACCAGCGTGATGTGCCGGGCGCCCAGCGTGCGGGCGGCGCGGGCAGTCAGCAGCAATTCGACCAGCTTTTCGTTGGGGTCATGCAGGCTGCGCAGCAGCATCACATGGGCAGGCAGGCGCCCTGCCCCATCCACCGGCAGTCGCAATTTGAGCTCGCCATCGGGGAAACGGTGGCGATCGATCATTTTCACGGGCAGCTGCGCGGCCTGGCCCAGGCGCTGGGCGGCAGCGGTTTCATCGTCAAAATGCAGCAGGCAGGCCTGCGATGGTGCAACCGACATGGTCAGAACTCCACAAACACCTGGGGCACCGCGTCGGCATCACCCAGGCGGTAGCCAATATCCCGGGCACTGGCCTGCCGGGCGAATTCGAGGTCGGCAGGGTAGCCCGCGTGCACGCGGTACAGCACATCGCCCTGCGCCACCGTGGCGCCCAGCTTGTGCATCAGGTCCACGCCCGCGCCCTGCACCTTGGGCGCGCCCGCCAGCCGCGCCACACGGGCGATCTGGAAATTGTCGATGCCCACCACGGTGCCGCTGGTGGGCGCGCAGACCTCAAAGGTCAGCGGGCCCAGTTGCGGGTGCAGATGGTCGAACCCCTTGCTGCCTTGCGCGGCGATGATGTCTTCCATGCGCCGAAGCGCGCGGCCCGAGTCGAGAATGTCGCGCGCAATGGCATAGCCATCGCCGCCGCGCACGTCGGGGTCGCATTCAATCAGGCGGCCCGCCAGCCGCAGGGATTTCTGGCGCAGATCGTTGGGGGCGTCGGGGTCGTTTTGCAGCACGCGCATCACGTCTCGCGCCTCCAGCACCGGGCCGATGCCGTTGCCCACGGGCTGGCGCCCGTCGGTAATGACCACGTCCAGCGACAGGCCCATGCGGCGCGCCACATATTCAAACAGGCGGCGCAGGCGCTGCGCCTCGGGCATGGAACGCACCTTGGCCGTGGGGCCGATGGGGATGTCGAGCACCAGATGGGTGGCACCGGCGGCCACCTTCTTGGACAGGATGGAGGCCACCATCTGCCCGGGCGAGTCGATGGACAGGGGGCGCTCCACCGAGATCAGCACGTCGTCCGCCGGGGATAGATTGGCCGTGCCACCCCAGGCGAGACAGCCGCGGTAGTCGCGCACGATGTCGGCCAGCTGCTCAAACGGCAATTCCACCTTGGCCAGCACCTCCATGGTGTCGGCCGTGCCCGCCGGGGAGGTGATGGCGCGCGACGATGTCTTGGGGCACAACATGCCGTGCGCTGCCACGATGGGCACCACCAGCATGGTGGTACGGTTGCCGGGGATGCCACCGATGCAGTGCTTGTCGACCACCAGGGGTTCGTGCCAGTCGAGGCGCCGGCCGCTGGCCACCATGGCGTCAGACAGGAAGAACACCTCTTCGCGGTCGAGTTCATCGCGATTGCAGGCCACGACAAAGGCCGTCAGCTCGATCTTGGAATAGTGGTGGCCGGCAATGTCGCGCACGATGGCTGCGTAGTCCGCCCGCGTCAGGCGCTCACCGGCGATCTTGCGGAACAGCGCGCCCATCGATTCGGGCGGCTCCGCCTGTGTGACTGACACGGTGTGGCCGTTTTCCACGTCCAGCTGGGCAAAGGCGTCTTCCGACAACCCGAGTTCGTTGCATTTGACAATGGCGGCGTCGTCCACCACGTTGACAGTGGCCAGGATATGGCGGCCGTTGGCGCGCACCTCAATCTTGGAAAGCGCCTGAAAACCCTCGGCCCGGTACACCGCGCAATCGCGGTGCAGGTAAGCCACGTTTTCGCGCCAGGTGTCGATGGCCACACGGCGCAAGGCCAGTCGTGAGGGGGTTTGGTTGGTAACGGGTGCAGGGGGAAGATCCTGGGGTTCGCTGGTCTCGATATGCATGGGCATCAGCCTACACCGGAATGACGGGCACCCAAGCGGGAAAACGATGATGCACATCAAGCGCTGCCATCCAGTTACAGACCCTTGTGCAAAGCGTGTTACCCTCCGCCCCCATGTCTCGCTGGATCATTGCCTTACTTCTCACCTGTGCCTCTGCTGCGCAGGCTGCGCCTGCAACGGCTTCCCCCGAAGAAATTGAGCGCATCGAACGATTTCTGACAGACAAAGGGTTGTTGGTGCAACTCGATGATGTGCGCCATTCGGTCGCAGACAAAGCCCATGTGGTCGCAGACCGCACCGCCGATCTGATTGGCAACGCCATGGGATTCATTGGCGTGCCTTACCGCCGTGGCGGCACCAGCGCCTCCACTGGTTTTGACTGCAGCGGCTTCGTGCGCGCTGTTTACGAAAAAACCGTGGGCATGGTCCTGCCGCGCAAGGCCGCTCAGCAAGCTGCCAGCACCCAGGTCATCGACAAAAAAGAACTGCAACCCGGCGATCTGGTGTTCTTCAACACCATGCGCCGCGCCTTCAGCCACGTGGGCATTTATGTGGGCGACGGCAAATTCATCCATTCACCCCGCACAGGCAGTGAAGTGCGCGTGGAAGACATGCGCCAGTCCTACTGGCAGCGCCGCTTTGACGGCGCGCGCCGTGTCACGGTCGAAGCAAAGGCCCAGCCCTAAGGCACGGACTGCAGTGCCTGCAGCGCTG
Source organism: Acidovorax sp. 35-64-16 (assembly GCF_002281195.1). Lineage (NCBI taxonomy): Bacteria > Pseudomonadati > Pseudomonadota > Betaproteobacteria > Burkholderiales > Comamonadaceae > Acidovorax > Acidovorax sp. 35-64-16. Next base: position 8,627 of record NZ_NCFM01000036.1, read on the forward strand.
CCGTTGTGCAGCGCCCACCCCGGTCAGGGTTTGACTACCGTCACCGTTTCAGTGCTTCGAATGGGTCCACCGGTGATGTTGACCGGGCCTAGATTCGGGTTGCTGCGCATGGCCCGCGCATCGGCCATGTCCTGCTGATAGCGCGACCGGGCATCACCCTCGCACGCCTTGCGATCCTTGCCTGCGGGCAGGGTCTTGCACTCCTGCAGGCTGATCTTGAGCCCGCCTCCCGCCTCGCGGATAGCAGACTGGTAACGCTGCTGCGCGGTGGTATCGGGTGCCGCACCACGCTTCAGTGATGCCTCATCGCCACCTTGCGCAAATGCTGGCATTGAAAAAACGCCCGCCACCACCCACGCTGCGGTGGCCAACAGGCCGGTGGTCGAATAGTTCTTCATGCGGTTTCCTTTTGATTCCATCAGAGTGCTTGACTCTAGGGGCCGCACTGCACCGCACGCCTAGGCCAACCCCCAAGCCCAGCGAAGGCGAGCAGCGCGCCGGGCTGTCAGACAAACACCCACGCACCGCTGCCATGCCGCTGCCCTAAGGCTGCTACAAAACAACGACCCGCGAGCCTTTGCGGCCTCCATACCCCTTGCCGCACACCCGAAGCGCCTCGCCTGCCAATCCGGCGGATACAACCGCTTCGCACCCGCACAAACGGTCTTGTCTGACAACCCTCCGTGCAGATATGTCTTAAAGTGACACCCATCTTTTTCATCGGGTGCACACATGCTTTCTATTCTCGGAACCATTCTTGTCGGACTCGTTGTCGGCTTCATCGCACGGGCGGTCAAACCGGGCGACGACAAGCTGGGCTGGATCATGACCGCCTTGCTGGGCGTGGCGGGGTCTTTTCTTGCCAGTTACGTGGGTACCGCCATGGGCTGGTATGCGCAAGGTGACGCCGCAGGCTGGATCGCCTCGGTGCTGGGCGCCGTGGTGCTGCTGGTGATCTACAGCATGGTCAAAGGCAAGTCCTGACCCACGGCTGCGTTCGAAAGAACGGGCTCTGACCCCAGTTCAACCACCACAGGCAAGGCACGCTTCATGGAATCTGCCCAACAAATGGCTGCTGACAACCCCCAACTGGCTGCGGCCGTGCAGCGCAGCCGCCGCCTGCTGCACCGGCGCGCGCTGGTGGCGGCAGCGGCCAGCACCGTTCCGGTGCCGGGGTTGGACTGGGCGGTGGATGCCGCCCTGCTGTCGCGGCTGCTGCCGCAAATCAGTGCCCAATTCGGGCTCACCCCCGAGCAGCTCGATCAGCTGGACCCCGGCAAGCGCGAACAGGTACAAAAAGCGGTCACCCTGGTGGGGTCGGTGCTGATTGGCAAGTTGATCACCAAAGAGCTCGTGCTGCGCATCACCCGCACGGTGGGCCTGCGCCTGACCACCAAGCAGCTGGCCAAATATGTACCTCTGGCAGGCCAGGCGGTGGCCGCCACTGTGGGCTATGCCACCTTGCGCTACCTGGGAGAGCAGCACCTGCGCGATTGCGTTCTGGTGGTGCAACAGAGTCAATTGCAGCTGCCCGTGCCCCGCTAATTGCTCCTGAAAAAGGAGCTACTGGCGCTTTATGCGCAATGGCCAGAGGCACTTTTAGCCATTAACTTATCGCCCAGGGGCCAGTGGCACGCGCTGCGTCGCACCAGGTCGCCCGCCAGCGCCCTGCCCCAAGGCAAAATCGCAGCCCATGGCCACCGCAGGCAAAAGTGCCCCTTCCCTCTCAAACCAAGACCCCGCGGTGCACGAAAACGCCGTGGCAATGTGGCTGACAGCCCTGCGCAGCCATGCGGACGCCGCCACGCTGCAGCAGCTCCCGCCCTTGACCGATGCCGACGCCGCCCGCGTGATGGCACGGCTGCGCCACGAAACGCCAGGTGCCACGCCTCCCGCACACCCCACACAGCCAGCCGCCACGCCCGGCATTGCCACGGGCCACTTTCGCCCGCGCATCACCCTGATGACCCTGGGGCGGGGCGACGGCCTGCTGGGCCTGCGCCCGCAAGGCCCGCTGGGCCCGCGTGGCGACAGCGTGACGCTGGCGCAGATCGACTGGACGTACACCACCCATGCGGGAGAGAGCGCGGCGCCCAACACCATCGCCTGGCACACACCTGCGCCTACCTCGGTGCTCAACTCCCGCCCACCCGCCATACAAGAGCTGTTTGACACCGGCGGCCCGGTGCTGCGCATGCAGCGCAACCTGGCTGCCGAGGCCGACGCCATGGACCGCGTGTGGGACCTGGGCCTGATCCCTGTGGACGCCAACACGCTGCAATGGCGCCACCGCGCAGCCGCCGCCGCACTGGGCCCCGTGTGGACGCTGGCGCAAGAGGCGCACTTTGGCGACTTCTGGGCCGAGCAGATTCCAAAGCTGCGTGCCGAAGGCTGGAGCGTGGTGGTGCAGCCCGGCTTTGCGCACGAAAGCGTGCCGGTGCAGCGCTGGAAGCTGCTGATTGCCCCCGACACCGGCGAGCTGCTGGGCAAAGAAGTGGACGGCCCGCTGGGCGAGCGCCTGCGCCCCGTGCAAAAGCTGCAGCTGCCCGAGCGCGAAGGCGCCTGGCTATTGAGCCTGGGCATCGAGATCGACGGCGAAACACTGGACCTGGCGCCCATGCTGGCCGATCTGCTGCGCCGTAATGCCCGCTGGCTGAACGCCCGGCAGATGGCAGCCATTGACGACATCGCCATCATTTCACTGCGCGCACCGGGCGGCAAACGCATCGACGCACCTGCAGGTCCGCTCAAGGCCATCGTGGGCGCGATGGTGGACCTGCTGACCGACCCCACGCGAAACCAGCGCAAGGACGGCGACCCGCTGCACCTGGGCGCATGGGAAGCCCGCCGCATCGAAGCCCTGCGTGCGGGGCTGGTGCAGGCCCACCGCGTGGGCACGGTGAATGGCTGGAACAACGCCTGGCAACTGCAGGGCGACGCCGGCCTGGCGCAACTGGCCCAGCGCCTGCGCACCATCGGCACCCCGCAGCCGGTGCATGCGCCGCAGGGCCTGCAGGTGCAACTGCGTCCCTACCAGCTCGAAGGACTGGCCTGGCTGCAATACCTGCGTGCACAAGGGCTGGGCGGCATTCTGGCCGACGACATGGGCCTGGGCAAAACCGCACAAGCCCTGGCCCATGTGCTGACCGAGAAAAATACCGGGCGCCTGACCCGCCCCGCCCTGGTGGTGCTGCCCACCTCGCTGCTCTTCAACTGGCAGGCCGAGGCCGCGCGCATGGCCCCCGGCCTGCGTCTGCTGGCGCTGCATGGCCCCCGGCGTGCGCACAGCTACGCCGACATCACCCGACACGACCTGGTGCTCACCACCTACCCCCTGCTCTGGCGCGATGTGGACGCGCTGGCTGCCCAGCCGTTTCACCTGCTCATCCTGGACGAAGCCCAGATGGTGAAAAACGCGGGCAGTCGCAGCGCCCGCGCCCTGCGCAAGCTGCAGGCCCCGCACCTGTTGTGCCTGACGGGCACGCCGCTCGAAAACCACCTGGGCGAGCTGTGGGCGCAGTTCGATTTTTTGATGCCCGGCTTTCTGGGCGACGTGCGCAGCTTCAACGCCCGCTGGCGCCAGCCCATCGAGGAGAACGGCGAAACCCTGCGCGCCCAGCTGCTCGCCCAGCGCGTGCGCCCCTTCATCCTGCGCCGCCGCAAGCAGGACGTGGCCACCGAATTGCCGCCGCGCACCGAAACCATCCTGCGTGTGCAGCTCCAAGGCAAGCAGCGCGACCTGTACGAGGCCGTGCGCGCCACCGCCGACAAACAGGTGCGCCGCGCGCTGGAGCGCCAGAGCTTCGAGGGTGCGCAGATCACCATCCTGGATGCGTTATTGAAACTGCGTCAGGTCTGCTGCGACCCGCGCCTGGTGAAAGGCATCCAACAAGGCCCCCACGCTCCGCCGCATCTCCGCGAAGGGGAGGCCTTTTTGCCTGGGGGCGGCCCAGCGGCAAAAAGAACGGCACAGACGATGGAACGCGCCAAGCTCGAACTGCTGGCTGACATGCTGCCCGCCTTGGTCGATGAGGGCCGACGCGTGCTGGTGTTCTCTCAGTTCACCGAAATGCTGACGCTCGCTGCCGAGCTGCTGGACGCTTTGGCCCTGCCCTACCTCACCCTCACGGGCCAGACGCCGCCCCGCCAGCGCGGCGCGGTGGTGCGGCAGTTCCAGGCGCAGGACGACACCAGCGCGCCCATCCTGCTCGTCAGCCTCAAGGCGGGGGGCGTGGGCCTGAACCTCACCGCCGCCGACACCGTGATCCACCTCGACCCCTGGTGGAACCCCGCCGTGGAAGAACAGGCCACCGCCCGCGCCCATCGCATCGGGCAGGACCAGCCGGTGTTTGTCTACAAGCTGGTGGTGGAAGGCAGCATCGAAGAGCGCATGCTGGAACTGCAGACCCGCAAGGCCGCGCTGGCGCAGGGGGTGCTGGGGCACGACGCCGAGGGCGCAGTGAAATTTAGCGAGGCCGACCTGCACGCGCTGCTGGCGCCGTTGAGCGAGCCGGCCAACAACCCGCTGGGCTTGCCGGGCGAAGACGCGCTGCGCTGGGGCGGCACCGGCCCGCAGCAGCGAGGGCCATCGCAGCCGCCGGAGTTTTGACACTTTTGGCCTCTAGATCTTATGGAACAAGCGCCTGACGCTATTAAAAGCGCAGCAACATTCGTGCATGTGAAGCGGTTAACCCTACTGCGGTGATGGATCCGTTCGATCGGTACCATCTGCGGCTGCACAAATTTGGTGCACCTTCGACTTTTCGACAGCCCACGGCGGCCCCCCTCTTCAAGTGCCCAAAAGAATAAGCGCCTGGTTTCACACCAGGGTGTTGAGCAATACCCTGTCCCTTTCAAGCAGCGAGCGGTGGAAAGCCAGCCTGGGTGCATTGCTGTGTCTGGCGTCCTGCGGGCTGCTGTTGCGAAGTTTGCCGCTGGATGCGCATTGGCTTCTGGCTCCGGTGGGGGCCAGCGTCGTAATTTTGTTTGTCCAGTTTCACAGCCCCGTGGCCCAGCCCTGGCCGCTGCTGGGCAGTTACCTGCTGGCCACCGTGGCGGGGCTGGCCTGCTCGCACTGGGTGGCACAACCTGCGCTGGCCGCAGCGCTGGCGGTGGCGCTGTCGATCTGGCTCATGGCCTGGCTCAACTGCGTGCACCCGCCCGGTGGGGCGCTGGCGCTGTTGCTGGTGCTCAACGGCCCCTACGCTCCCACCGAAATGGTCGCCGTGAGCGAGCTGATCGCCATCAATGCGGGTGTCCTGTTGCTGGCGGCCTTGTTCATCAACCGGATGGTTCTGCGCCGACGCCACCCCCACAGCAGCACGCAGCCCGGCCCCAGCCACAACACACAAGACCGCCCTCCCATCGAGCGCCTGGGACTGACCCACACCGACCTGGAAAGCGCTGTCAAGACGCTCAACACCTTTGTGGACGTGCAGGAGGATGAGCTGGTCGAGATCTACAACCTGGCCGTGGACCACGCGTTCGGCCGCCATGTAGGGCTGAGCTGCGCAGACATCATGTCGCGCGACGTGGTCACGGCCCATTTCGACACCGACCTGGCTGTGGCCTGGAAGCTGCTGCGCCAGCACAAGATCAAGTCCTTGCCCGTCATTGACCGGTTCGACCGCCTCATTGGCATCGTGACGGTGGCCGATTTTCTGCGCCAGATTGACAACCAGGCCACACCCAAGGACCTGGCCACGCTGGTGCAGGCCCTGCTCAGGCGCACCCCCGGGCACTATGCCGACAAGCCCGAGGTCGTGGGTCAGATCATGAGCTCCGAGGTGTTCACCGCCACTCCCCAGATGCCGCTGTCCGAGCTGATCCGCCAGATATCTCAGCGCGCTTTGCCGCATGTGCCGGTGGTTGACGAGCAGCGCAAGGTGGTGGGCATGGTGACGCAGTCTGACCTGCTGGTGGCGCTGTACAAGAGCATTGCCTTGAGCCAAGCAGCGAAGGCGTGACACGCCCCCCTTTTGCGCAACGAGAATGCAGGGGCAGGGCTTGAAAATTGTGGGCCATGCGGGCGCCCCCACTTGTACGGCCTGCACCATTTCTGTACCCCCATGAACCCGACTGACAGTCACACCCGCAGCCCCCGCTACTGGCTCATGAAGTCCGAGCCGCAGGAATGCTCTATCGACGACACCCTGGCTGCATCCGACGCCACCGTGCCCTGGACTGGTGTGCGCAACTACCAGGCGCGCAACTTCATGCGCGACGGCATGCAGGTAGGCGATGGCGTGCTGTTCTACCACTCCAGCTGCCCAGAACCCGGCATTGCCGGTATTGCCCGCGTGGCCAGCACCACCCGGGCCGACCCCACGCAGTTTGACCCGGCATCGCCCTACTTCGACCCCAAATCGCCCGTGGATGCGCCCCGCTGGCTGCTGCTGGATGTGCAGGCCCTGCGCAAAACGCGCCTCATCAGCCTGGCCGAGTTGCGCAGCACCCCGACGCTTGCACAGATGCGCGTGCTGCAAAAGGGCAGCCGGCTGTCCATCACGCCGGTGGAGCCCGATGAGTGGGCTGAAATTACGGAGCGGCTGGCGCGCTAGGGGCCGGGTCTGCTGCGTTGGGCAGGGGCAGCTCAGGCATGGCGTACACCAGCACCTTTAGCGCCCTGTCCTCGTCCACATCGGAAAACACGGCCGGGTTGGCCACGCGTTCGACAAACTGCAGCTCGGGGGCCAGTTCCTGCATCTGGCTTTGCAGAAAATCCACGCCCAGCTCGGGCGCGTTCAGGCACAGCAGCGCGTGGCCGCCGGGTGCTAGCAGATCAGGCAGGCGGCGCATGAGGCGGGCGTAATCCTTGGTGGCCACAAAGCTGCCTTTTTGGTAGCTGGGCGGGTCCACGATGACCAGGCCATAGGGGCCGCTGCGGGTGATCTTGCCCCAGCTGCTGAAGATGTCGTGCGCCAGAAAACTGGCGCCGGTGGTGATGCCGTTGAGCTGGTGGTTCTGCTGCCCAATCGCCATGGCGCCGTGGCTCATGTCCACGTTGACCACCTGCCTGGCGCCCGCCTGCAGCGCCACCACCGAGAACGCGCAGGTGTAGGCAAACAGGTTCAGCACCTTGAGGCCATAGCGGTCGGCGCTGTGCGCGGCCGCGTAGTCGCGCACCCAGCGGCGGCCCTCGGCCATGTCCAGAAACAGGCCGTGGTTCTGGCCGCGCAGCACATGCACCTTGAACCGGGCGCCCTGCTCTGTCACCACATGGGGGTCGGGCACGCTGCCCGCCATCAAGCGCGTTTGGGTGCGGCCCTGGGTGCGCAGCGCCTCGTTGCGGCACTGAAACACCCATTTCAGCGGCTGGCCCGGCGCCAGGGCCTCCCAGCGCTGGGCCAGCGCGGCACCAATGGTGGCCAGCTGCGCCTCGGTCTCGTCGCCCGCGGGCAGAAAGCTGGTCAGCACCCAAACGGGCGGGTAGGCATCGAGCGTCCACTGCTCGCAGCCGGGGAAGCGCCCACCCCGGCCGTGAAAGATGCGGCAGGCGTCGGTGGGCAAGGGCATGGCGGCAATGGCGTCGAGCAAGGGCTGCATAAAATATTAGATGTTTCAGGCCTCTATAGCTTACTGGATAAGCGCATATAGCTATTAATAACGTAGCGTTTCGAACCACTATCAATCAGGTTGCCGTGGCCCGGTGCGGGGTCTGCCAGACGCCTCCACTGCGTTGTGATCACAGGCAGCGCGCGTTCAAAAGCTGCCGAACACCGTGCCCAGCACAATGAGCAGCACCAGCACCAGCACCAGCACCAGCGCGGGCAGCATCGCGGCGGCGCAGACGGCCGCCATCGGGTTCGCCCTGCCCTTTGCCGATGCGATGCTACTGGCGATTGCCTTGTGGCGCGGCGTGCGCAATGACTGGAACGAAGAGCAACGCCGCGAGCGCGCACTGCGCAAGCGCATGCGCGAGATGGTGGACGCACCCAGGCGGTAATGGATCTCAGGCCAGCGCCTGCGCCTCGGCCTGGCCGGTCAGACGCTGCACCAGCCCCTGCGCAAGCCGGTTGACGACACCGTAGACCGACAACTGCGGGTTCGCCCCGACGCTGGTGGGAAAGAGCGAGCCGTCGTGGACCGAGAGGTTTTCCAGCTGCCAGTGCACGCCATCGGGCCGCACCACGCCCATCCGCTCATCGGCCGCCAGGCCGCAGCCGCCCATTACGTGGGCGCTGACCACCCTGGTCAGCAGCGGCTTCATGGGCAGTTGCCCGATGGCCTCCCTGGCCTGCGCCCAGGAGGTGTAGAGCTGGCCCCTCTCATGCACGGGCAGCACCTGCTTTGCACCGGCGGCAAACTGGATTTCGGTCATGGCCAGCATGGCGCGGCGTGCACCGTCCATCACATAGTCGGTGAGCGGGTAGTCGAGCACGGCCGAGCCATCGCCGCGCAGCTTGACGTGCCCGCCCCGGGCCTGGTCGTGGAAGCCGTCGCGCAGCAGCGCCAGCAGCACATGTGTGTGCGGAAACTTGCTCAGCAGGTCAGCCTGGGGCTGCCCCGAGCCGGGCATCGACGTGGCCAGAATCAGTGGATGCAGCGGCGGCGCCTCGATCTTGAAGCCCATGGGGCCGTCGATGGGCTGGGTGCGCAGGTAGTGGTCGGAGTACAGCGACTGCGGTGCACCCGCCCAGCCCTCCACACGCTTCTCCATCACGGCGGCCGTCATCACTACCGGGTGCAGGAAGGTGCGCTGCCCCAGGCGGCCATGCGGGTCGGGGACGCCCGAGCGCATCAGCACGGCGGGCGAGTTGATGGCCCCGCCCGAGAGCACAAAATGCCGCGCCGTGATGGTGGTGCGCACGGCGTCTGCCGTCACCGCGCCGTTGAGTTGCACGCCCACGCAGCGCAGTGCCTGCACCTTGCCCGAGGCCAGATCGAGCTTCTCGGCACGCGTCTGCACCAGTAGCGTGGCGCCTTTGTCGAGCGCAGCCGGAATGGTGGTCACCAGCATGGACTGCTTGGCATTGGTGGGGCAGCCCATGCCGCAGGAGCCCAGGTTCCAGCAGCCCTGCACGTTGCGCCGGATCGACTCGACCGGAATGCCCAGCTTGACCGCGCCAGAACGCAGCAGTTCGTTGTTTTCGTTGGGCGGCACCTGCCATGACGACACGTTGAGCCTGCGCTCGGCCTGCTCGAAATACGGCTCCAGCGCCTGCTCGTTGTAGTCCTTCAGCCCAAAGTATTGCTCCCAGTACGCCAGGGTTGCGGGCGGCGTGCGGAAGGAGCTGGTCCAGTTCACCGTGGTGGAGCCCCCCACGCAGCGCCCCTGCAGGATGGAGATGGCCTTGTCCTCGGTCTTGCGGCCGGCGCTTTCCTGGTAGAGCTGGGGGTAGGCTTCGGACTCGCGCTGGCGAAAATCGCTGCTGCTGCGCAGCGGGCCTTCTTCGACGATGACCACGGACAGACCGGCGCGGGTCAGCAGCTCGGCCGTGATGCCCGCACCCGCGCCCGAGCCGATGATGGCCACGTCGCAAGCGATGGTTTGCGGCGCGGCGCCGTGGGGGCCGCCCAGCACTTTCCAGCCGCGCTGCAGGCCGCTGCGAATGGGATCGGGGAGTTTGCTCATGGTGTTTGGTTCATAAGGTGTGACGAACGGATGGGTTCACACCGGTTCGGGGTGTCAGAGGCTGAGAGTTTTTTGCTCGTGCCCGAAAGTTGCGTCAAAACAGCCCTGATCAAGGCGCAAAGCACAGCCATCGCACGTGCTATGGCGAGCATTTGCAACACGGAGCAGGGGTGTTTTGGCGTGCAAGGCGGGCACAGGCAAAAGACTTCTCAGCCTCTCAGATATCCACAGGGCCTGGGTAACCCAGGGTCGACCAAGTGGCTTCGTCAGAAAAATAGGCACCGCCCACAATCTCGTGCAGCGCCTGGTAGGCCTGCTGGCGCACCGCCAGGCGCGAAAAGCGCATGTCGTCCAGTGCAGCCTGCACCTGTGCCGGACTGGCATCAAGCCAGTCGCTGGACAGGCCGGCCAGCCCCCGGCGCCCGGCGCTGGTGCACAGCAGTCCCACCAGTTGCGACAGCTCGGCCTGCACATGCGGTGGCAGGTTTTGCGCCAGGGCGTCCACACGGTCTGCCATGCCCTGCAGCGCCTGCTGCTGCGCGCCCGCGTCTTGTGGCAGTGTGCCCTGCAGAATGGCGCGGCCCGCGCTGATGAACAGCCCCCGCCCCGCGTCAGACAGGCGCCCCTGCACCAGACCCGGCTGCAGCAGCATGGCCGCCCCGCCCGCCAGCGCCAGCACAGCGCCCGACACCAGGCCCAGCTTCAATAAAGTTCGTCTTTGCATTTTTCGACTATCGCACGCACCAGCCCCCTGCCTCTAGACGCAGCCGCCTAGAGGGTGTCGGGGTTTTCATTGATACCGCAAATGCGGTATGGGCAAGCCCGCCTCCACAGGTGCGCAGGCTCAAACCGGCTCCAGCCTGCGCGAGCGCCAGTCCAACACAGCGGTGCGCACATGCATCTTGCCCGCCAGGGCGGGCGATTGGCGGGCAATCACCCCGGCGGCAAAGTCCGCCAGAAAGGCCGACTTGAGCCCTGCCCGGGCGCTGTCCACCCCAAGTTCCTCGTAGGGCACCGAAGCCAGCAACAAAAAACCATCGTCCGGTATGCGCCCTTTGGCCATGTTGGCTTCGATGATGGCCGCCGCCTGGCCCACGGGTTCGGCCAACTCGGGGCTGTAGGGGCCGACGATCAAGGCGATGTTGGGCATGTGCAGAAAGTCAAAGCCCCGGCCCAGGCAAATCATCCATTCGCGGTGCTCGATGTCGGCCGCCCGGTGCATCTGCCGCACCTCGTCGATGCGCCGCAGATTGCCCGCCAACAGCGGCAGCAGGTCGTCACGCATCTGGCGGGGCATGTCGGGAAACAGGGCCGCCAGGTGCTGTGCCAGGGCGTCTTCGGCCATGCCTGCGCACTGCGCCAGGTCCAGCAGCCCGTCTTGCTGGCCATGCACCAGCAGCGCGTCTTCGTCGGTTTCAAAGCCGCACAGCAGGGGGTACACGGTGTCGCGCCCCTGGCCGAACACGGTTTCCACCTGCTGCTTGATGCGCCGGGTGTGCTCGATGGCCGCTGCCGTGTCGCCATGGAACCCGGCGCAGCCCCGGTGCACGCTGCCGCGCGAGAAGTGGTAAGTGATGAGCAGCAGCACCCGCCGCCCTTCACGCACGCAGCGCTGCACATACCCGGCCAGCACCTCGCCCAGGTGCGGCCATCCCAGGTCGAACATGCCCCCCAGGTTGCGAAACGGCTGGATGATGCCCAGTGGCGTGTGCGTGGCCACCGGAATGTTGATGCGCCCGTCCATGCACTTGAGCACGCCAATGGCCGTGGGGTGCAAGGCCAGGTAGCGCTCGCGGGCGAGCCAGTTTTCGGGGCTGCAGAATCGGGCCGAGTGGTCGCATGCGCGCTCAAAAAGCCAGTCGATGCGCTGGGCTATGGGTTTGCTGTGGATGTCCATGGGCGTTCAGGGGTTGCAGGGTGCCGCCGTGACGCGGTTGCACCCTGGTTCTTGGACTGGTACAGGGCATGGTCGGCGCGGTGCAGCAAGGGGGCTTCAGACTGGCCCCGGTTGCGCGCCGCCTGTGCAGCCCAGAGCATCTGTCCCACAAAAGCCTGGGAGTCCTCCCAGTCCAGCGCTGCGGCAAAAGCCTCCAGGCGCTGCATCACCTGGCCTTGCCAGTGTGGACCCAGCGGCTCCTCACCGGGCCATGTGTCCGCAGCATCCTGCCGCAGCGCCACCCACTGCTGCGCCGCCCAGGTGGGCAGACTGCATTTCCATTGACCAGAGGCAGGGACCATGAGAGAGGCATCCGTTCACACGCCAGCGCGTGCTGCGCAGGCAGAGCGTTGCGCCGCTACAGGCTACAACCCCCTCGCCCGCCACAGCCCCTGTAAAAACCCTGCTTTACCCTGCGCAATACCCAAAACCCTGCTCATCGCTTACGAGTCGATGACCGGCGGCACCGGCCAGATGGCCGAGGCGCTGCTGGGCGGCGGAGCGCAAAAAGCCGCGTGAATCGTGGGGTAAGAACTACACGAAACGGGGGGCAGGTCAATGGGAATCTGGCGCATGGCGCTGCGCGGCAAGCATCACCCCAGCCACTGCGGCCGCAACAGCATGACCAAGCCGAGCGCAAGCATCACCAGACCAGAGAGCAGCTTGAGCCAGCGCCCACCTTGCTCTGTGAGCTTGCTGCTGGCGAGTGCGCTGACCGCAAGCGTGACCATCAGTGCGTCGTCGGTGATGTAGCCAATGATGTACAGGCCCAGGTAGCCGTGGTATGCAAGGTGTCCCAGGTCCTGCTGCGTCAGGATTGCCGTGTAGATGGCTGGCAGACCCGCAGTGCACAGCAATTCAATCAGATTGACGGCGATGGCAAGCAGCGCGACACCGGCCATGGCCGCCGGCAGCGATGGCGCGTTCATCACCCGGCGCATTCGCTCAAAGAGGCCGGGTTTGGCCTTTTCGGGAATCGACAGCGAGACACCGCGTCCCCATGCAAAGTAGTCCTTGGTATTGATGGAACCAATGGCGATGGCCAGCAGGGCCAGCCCCACGCGCAGCGGCACTGACAGGCCGACCGCAAGGAGAAGGTTGAGCCACGCCGCCATCATCGCGTAGTAAACCGCGCCACTGACCAGCACAAAGGTGCCGGCAATCAGCGCCATGCGTCGGCGGTCGTGCAGCCGCACCAGCAGCGAGAGCAGGAAGAGCAGCACCCAGGTGGCGCAGGGATTGAAGCCGTCGAGCAGACCGATGGCCAGCGTGAACAGCGGCAAGCCGAGCTGTGCGACGCTGAGCGTGCCAACAAGCGGCGCGTCGATCGCCTGGCGCGGTGCAGGCAATGCCTGCGGTGCAGATGCGGCGGGCGGCGCCGCATCGAGCAGCGCAAGCAGCTCAGGGCCGCTGTCTGCGGCGTCCCCGAAGCCGATCATCACCCGCTCGCCGACGACAAAGGTCGGAACGCCCGGCGGTCAGATACCGGCCTGGCGCGAGACCTGCTCCAGTGCTTGGCGTGCTTGCGGGTCGCGGTCGATGGCGCGGTAGTCAATGCGCAGCGCGGGTCTCTCGCGGGCCAGCCCGGCAAGATAGGCCTTGGCATCCGCACAGTGCGGGCAGCCATCGCGCACAAAAACGGTCAGCACCGGGCCGTTCCCGTCCGGCTCTGCTGCAGCAAACCGGGCAGGCCACAGGGTGGCGACAAAAAGAATCAGGACCCCGAACAGGCCCGTCAGCAATGAACGTCGAAGCACGATAAGTCAAACGCAGAAAAAAGGGACCGCACGCAAATACGCCCAGCCACGATACCGCATTCAACGCACAGAGGGTTTTCCCATTTCTGCCGTGGCATCGGGCTGCGTACCCCGGTCGTCCAGCAGGCCCCACTGGTCCCAATCGTCCCCAAACAGCTCCGCCGGGTGCTGCGTGCGGTCCGACCCATTGCCGCAGCGCATCTCCTTGGCAGGGCAGTACAAGTCGCAGCCCCAGCACACACGCTCGGGGTGGGCGGGGGCCTGGGGGAACTTCTTGACTGCCATGGCCAGGCTCCGGTGGCTGTGCTCCGGCCTACTTGCGTGCAGGGGGCACGTCGGTGCACGACCCATGCGCCACTTCCGCCGCCATGCCGATGCTCTCGCCCAGCGTCGGATGCGGGTGGATGGTCTTGCCGATGTCGACAGCGTCCGCACCCATCTCGATGTGCCGACCATGCCGCCGCCCAGGATCTTGCCGTGGCCCCGGCCAGCATGGCCGTCTCCTGATCCTGCTTCGGGGCTGTCGTCGAACAGCAGCTTGGTGACGCCTTCGTCGCGGCCGTTGGCAATGGCGCGGCCCGAGGCCGCCCAGGGGAACAGGCCCTTCTTGACCTTGATGCCCTGCTGCTTGGCCTGGTCTTCGGTCAGGCCCACCCAGGCCACTTCGGGGTCGGTGTAGGCCACGCTGGGGATCACGCGGGCGTTGAAGGCGGCGCTGGCCAGTTCCTTGTTGCCCTGCAATTCGCCGGCGATCACTTCCGCCGCCACATGCGCCTCGTGCACCGCCTTGTGCGCCAGCATGGGCTGGGGGCACGTTGGTGCGCATCTGGATATCGACGTTGATGAAGCCCCGGTCCGTCACGGCCACGCCTGCTTTTTCAGCGGCGACCTTCTTGCCGTTGGGCGTGCGGCCCACGGCTTGTAGTACCAGGTCGTAGACCTGGGGTGCGGGGGCGGTACCGCCCTCTTCCGCTGGCGCAAACGTCACCTCGATGCCTTCGGGTGTGGCCTTGGCGCCCACCGTCTTGGTCTTGAGCATGATGTTGTCGAAGCGCTTGGCGTTCATCTTCTGCCAGATCTTGACCAGGTCGCGGTCGGCGCCCTGCATCAGTCCGTCCATCATTTCGACCACATCGAGGCGCGCGCCCAGCGTGCTATAGACCGTGCCCATTTCCAGGCCGATGATGCCGCCGCCCAAGATGAGCATGCGCTTGGGGACTTCCTTGAGCGCCAGGGCGCCGGTGGAGTCCACCACGCGCGGATCGTCGGGCATGAAGGGCAGGCGCACGGCCTGGCTGCCGGCGGCGATGATGGCTTTCTGGAAGGCGATGACCTTCTTGGTGCCGGTCTTCTCCTGGCCCGATCCGGTGGTTTCTTCCACTTCAACGTGGTTAGCACCGACGAACGCGCCGTAGCCGCGCACCGTGGTCACCTTGCGCATCTTGGCCATCTGGGCCAGGCCGCCGGTGAGTTTGCCGATGACTTTCTCTTTGTGGCCGCGCAGCGTGTCGACATTGACAGTGGGCGCGCCAAAGTCGATGCCTGCCGCTGACAGGTGCGACACCTCGTCGATCACTGCGGCCACGTGCAGCAAGGCTTTGCTGGGGATGCAGCCCACGTTCAGGCACACGCCGCCCAAGGTGGCGTAGCGTTCGACGATGACGACCTTGAGGCCCAGGTCGGCCGCACGGAAGGCGGCGCTGTAACCGCCGGGGCCGCCGCCGAGCACGAGCAGGTCGCACTCCAGATCGGCCGTTCCGGCAAATCTGGATGCTTCTGTTTTAATAGCTGCTGGCGCTTGTGGTGCTTTAAATTCAGATTGTTTTGTATCTGAAACTGTTGCTGGTTGTGTGCTAGAAGCTACTTTTTCAGGAGCAGATGCCGGGGCCGCGTCGCGGGTTTCCAGCGTCAGCACCACTGCGCCTTCGGCGATCTTGTCGCCCAGTTTCACGCGCAGTTCTTTGACCACACCCGCATGGCTGGAGGGGATTTCCATGGAGGCCTTGTCGGATTCCACGGTGATCAGGCTTTGTTCGGCCTTGATGGTGTCGCCGGGTTGGACCAGCACTTCGATGATGGCCACTTCGGCGAAGTCGCCGATGTCGGGCACCTTGATGTCGATGATTGCCATGTGTCTCGCCCTTTCGTTACATCACGATGCGGCGGAAGTCCGCCAGCAGCGAGGCAAAGTACACGTTGAAGCGTGCGGCGCTGGCGCCGTCGATCACGCGGTGGTCCCAGCTCAGGCTGAGCGGCAGCATGAGGCGCGGTGCGAACTGTGTGCCGTCCCATTGGGGCTCCAGGCTGCTTTTGCACACGCCCATGATGGCGACTTCGGGGGCGTTGATGATGGGCGTGAAGTAACGCCCACCAATGCCGCCCAGCGAGCTGATGGAGAAGCACCCGCCGGTCATGTCGGCCGGGCCCAGCTTGCCGTCGCGCGCTTTCTTGGCCAGGTCGCCCATCTCCTGGCTGATCTGGACGATGCCTTTCTGGTCGGCGTCGCGGATCACGGGCACGACCAGACCGTTGGGCGTATCGGCCGCAAAGCCGATGTGGAAGTAGTTCTTCATCACCAGCTGGTCGCCGTCGAGCGAGCTGTTGAAGTCGGGAAACTTCTTGAGCGCAGCCACGGCGGCCTTGATCATGAAGGCGAGCATGGTGACCTTGACGCCACTCTTTTCGTTCTCTTGGTTGAACTGCACGCGGAAGGCTTCGAGGTCGGTGATGTCGGCATCGTCGTGGTTGGTGACGTGCGGGATGACGACCCAGTTGCGGTGCAGGTTGGCACCGCTGATTTTCTTGATGCGCGAGAGGTCTTTGCGCTCCACGGGGCCGAACTTGGTGAAGTCGACCTTGGGCCAGGGCAGCAGGTTCAGGCCCTCGCCCGAGCCGCCGCTACTGGCGGCGGGTGCCTTGGCTGCCTGCGCCTTGGTTTGCGTGGCGCCGCCCATCACCGCCTTGGTGAAACCCTGGATGTCGTCTTGCGTGATGCGACCCTTGGGGCCAGTGCCCCTGACTTCGTGGAGCGGCACACCGAGTTCGCGGGCGAATTTGCGCACCGAGGGGCTGGCGTGTGGCAGGCCGGCAGCGGGCGTGCCGGGCTGGTGCGCGGGCACGGAGGCAGAGGCGATAGCGGTTGCGGGGGGCGCAGCCGCTGCCACAGCGGCGGCAGGAACTGGCGCTGCTGATGCGGCCGGTGCGGCTGGAGCAACCGCCGCTGGCGCATTGCCCGCCGAGCCTTCCAGCACGGCCACAAGGTCGCCGATGTTGACGGTGTCGCCGATCTTGACCTTGAGTTCCTTGATCACGCCCGCAGCGGGCGAAGGGATCTCCATGGATGCCTTGTCGGATTCGACCGTGAAGAGCGATTGCTCCAGCTTGACCGTGTCGCCGGGCTTGACCAGCAGCTCGATCACGGCCACGTCCTTGAAGTCGCCGATGTCGGGCACGCGCACTTCGATGGGGCCGACAGGCGCCGCTGCGTCGGGCGCCGGTGCAGCAACGGGAGCGGCGCTGGGCGTCGGTGTTTTTGCTATTTTTTCAATAGCTGCTTGCGCTTGCTGCGATTGGGCTGGTGTTGAATTTGATTCAGAAACAGCACCAACCACTTCGAGCGTGAGCACCACCGAGCCTTGCTTGACCTTGTCGCCGACCTGCACCCGCAGGTCCTTGACCACGCCCGCATGGCTGGAGGGAATCTCCATGGATGCCTTGTCAGACTCGACCGTGATCAGCGATTGCTCGGCCTTGACGGTGTCGCCGGGCTTGACCAGCAACTCGATCACGCCGACTTCGTCGAAGTCACCGATGTCCGGAACTTGGATTTCTACCAATGCCATTGTTGTCTCCAGTTGGTTCGGTTTACGCGTACAGCGGGTTGACCTTGTCGGCCTGGATGTTGTACTTGGCAATGGCCTCGGCCACCTTGGTGGCGGGCAGCACACCGTCTTCGCTCAGCGCCTTGAGGGCGGCCACCACGATGTAGTGGCGGTTGACCTCGAAGTGCTCGCGCAGCTTGCTGCGGAAGTCGCTGCGGCCAAAACCGTCGGTGCCCAGCACCTTGTAGGTGCGGCCCTTCGGGATGAACGGACGGATCTGCTCGGCATAGGCTTTCATGTAGTCGGTGGATGCCACTACCGGGCCGGTGTTGGTGCCCAGCTGTTGCGCCACGAAGGGCACGCGCGGGGTTTCCAGCGGGTGCAGCAGGTTCCAGCGCTCGGCGTCCTGGCCTTCGCGGGTGAGCTCGTTGAAGCTGGGGCAGCTCCACACGTCGGCCTGAATGCCCCAGTCGGCAGCCAGCAGGGTTTGGGCGGCGATGGATTCGCGCAGGATGGTGCCCGAGCCCAGCAGCTGCACGCGCTTTTCACTGGCGCCGGAGGTGTCCTGCGGTGGCACGGCGCCGGGCTTGCACATATACATGCCCTTGATGATCTGCTCTTCGGTGCCCGCCGTGAGGCCGGGCATGGGGTAGTTCTCGTTGAGCAGCGTGATGTAGTAGAAAACGTTCTCCTGCTGCTCGACCATGCGCTTCATGCCGTGGTGCATGATCACCGCCACTTCGTGGGCGAAGGTGGGGTCGTAGGTCACGCAGTTGGGGATGGTGTTGGCCAGGATGTGGCTGTGGCCATCTTCGTGTTGCAGGCCTTCGCCGTTGAGCGTGGTGCGGCCCGACGTGCCGCCCAGCAAAAAGCCGCGTGCCTGCATGTCACCGGCTGCCCAGGCCAGGTCGCCAATGCGCTGAAAACCGAACATCGAGTAGTACACGTAGAACGGCACCATGATGCGGTTGTTGGTGCTGTAGCTGGTGGCCGCGGCAATCCAGCTGGCCATGCCGCCGGCTTCGTTGATGCCCTCTTGCAAAATCTGGCCGGCCTTGTCTTCGCGGTAATACATCACCTGGTCGCGATCGACCGGGGTGTAGAGTTGGCCCTTGGGGTTGTAGATGCCGATCTGGCGGAACAGCCCTTCCATGCCGAAGGTGCGGGCCTCGTCCACCAGGATGGGCACCACGCGCGGTCCCAGGGCCTGGTCGCGCAGCAGCTGGGTGACAAAGCGCACATAGGCCTGCGTGGTGCTGATCTCGCGGCCCTCGGCCGTGGGCTCCAGGATGGCCTTGAAGGTTTCGATGGCGGGCACGGTGAAGTGCTCGTCGGCCTTGACGCGGCGCTTGGGCAGGTAACCGCCCAGTGCCTTGCGGCGCTCGTGCAGGTATTTGATTTCCGGCGTGTCGTCGGCAGGCTTGTAATAAGGAATCTTGTGCAGCTCGCTGTCCGGGATCGGGATGTTGAACCGGTCGCGGATGTACTTGATGTCCTCATCACTGAGCTTCTTGGTCTGGTGCACAGTGTTTTTGCCTTCACCGGCCTTGCCCATGCCGTAGCCCTTGACGGTCTTGATGAGCAGCACCGTGGGCTGCCCCTTGTGCTCGTTGGCTGCATGAAAAGCGGCGTAAACCTTGGTGGGCTCGTGGCCGCCCCGGCGCAGCTCGAACACTTCTTCGTCGGTCATGTGCTCGACAAGTTGCAGCGTCTCGGGGTATTTGCCAAAGAAGTTCTTGCGCACGAAGGCACCGTCGTTGGCCTTCATGGCCTGGTAGTCGCCGTCCAGCGTCTCCATCATCAGCTGTTTGAGCTTGCCGGTCTTGTCGCGGGCCAGCAGCGCATCCCAGCCAGCGCCCCACAGCAGCTTGATGACGTTCCAGCCGCTGCCACGGAACTCGCCTTCGAGCTCTTGCACGATCTTGCCGTTGCCGCGCACCGGACCGTCCAGGCGCTGCAGGTTGCAGTTGACCACGAAGATCAGGTTGTCGAGGTTCTCGCGCGCGGCAAGGCCAATGGCGCCCAGCGATTCGGGCTCGTCCATTTCGCCGTCGCCACAGAACACCCAGACCTTGCGGTTTTCGGTGTTGGCAATGCCCCGGGCGTGCAGATACTTGAGAAAACGCGCCTGGTAAATGGCCATCAGCGGGCCCAGCCCCATCGACACGGTGGGGAACTGCCAGAACTCAGGCATCAGCTTGGGGTGCGGGTAACTCGATAGCCCCTTGCCGTCCACTTCCTGGCGGAAGCTGTCAAGCTGCTCTTCGGTCAGACGGCCTTCAAGGAAGGCGCGGGCATAGATGCCGGGCGAGCTGTGGCCCTGAATGTAGAGCAGGTCGCCGCCGTGGCCCTCGCTCTCGGCGTGCCAGAAATGGTTGAAGCCTGCCCCAAACATGCTGGCCACTGAGGCGAACGAGCCGATGTGGCCACCCAGATCACCGCCGTCGGCCGGGTCCAGCCGGTTGGCGCGCACCACCATGGCCATGGCGTTCCAGCGCATGTAGGCGCGCAGGCGCTTTTCGATGGCGATGTTGCCGGCGCAGTGGGCCTCCTGCTCGGGCTCGATGGTGTTCACGTAACCCGTATTGCCCGAGAACGGCATGTCAATGCTGCTCTGGCGGGCATGTTCGAGCAATTGTTCGATCAGGAAATGGGCGCGCTCAGCACCTTCCTTGTCGATGACCGCGGACAGCGCGTCCATCCACTCACGGGTTTCTTGCTGATCGGTGTCGGTGGCGGGCGCGGCGCCGTTTCCGGCCTGGGGGTCGGGCTGAGCTGACATGCTTGTCTCCTGTGTGTAAGGGTGCAATTTAGTACGTTGCCCGAAGTTTCGCATATTTTTCTTTAATTTCAAATTGTGCTTATATATTCCACATAATGGAATCTACGTGCCAACAACCACAAACCCCGCAGACCCAAAGCCCCGGCCTGCCCCTCTACACTTGGCACCTATGAACACCACCCCCATCACGGACCAAACCACGCCGGCAGCCCCCCTGGCCACCCCCGCGCACTGGTGGCGTTCGTGGTGGCGCAACCTCTCGCCGGCCCGGCAAGACCGTTTTGCTGCACTGGCACCGCTGGCTGCCGTGCTGCTGTTCATGGCGGCCATCGTGGCAGCTTTCTGGTATTTGCGGGCAGAAGAGGTCGAACGCGAACACGAAGCCCTCAAGCGCGATGTGGAATACGCCCAGCAGCGCGTGCGCCTGCGGCTGCTGGAGCGCCAGGAACAGCTGATGCGCGTCGCGCGCGATTTGTCCAACCAGGAAGTGGATCGCGCAGGTTTTGTGAGCCAGGCCGAATCCCTGATCAGCCAGCACCCCGAATTGCAGGCCATCACCTGGATCGATGAAAAAAAACGCATCCGCGCCAGCCATGCCGCTCCCACGCTGGGCAGCAGCGAGTTGCGCGTGGCCGGCGAAGTGCTGACCCCTGGCGACACCGCAGACACCTTTGAGCTGGCACGCGACCTTCAGCAACCCGTGTATTCGCAGCCCACCGCAACCCAGGGCGACTCCGCGCCGCTGCTGCAATTGCAGGTGCCCCTGAGCCACCAGGGCAAATTCAGTGGCGTGGTGCTGGGGGAATATTCCATCGACAGCCTGTTGCGCTATGGCACGCCCACCGAAGTGCTGGCACGTTATGCCGTCACGCTGCTCGATGGCAACAACCAGTTGCTGGCCGGCACGCCGCTGGGCCCTCGCGACTCCAGCATCCCGGTGTTGCCCTGGCGCCAACGCGCGAACCAGTACGAAGTGCCCGTCTCGCCGGTGGGCAACGGACTGGTGCTGCGGGCGCAGGCCTACCGCACGTCCCTCGGTGTGGTGGGCAGCGGCCTGTTCTGGCTGGTGGGCACGCTCAGCGCCATGACGGCCTGGATGCTGATAGCCACCTGGCGCCACACCCGCCGGCGCATGCAGGCCCAGCAAGCGCTGGTGGCCGAAACCAACTTTCGCCGGGCCATGGAAAATTCTGTGCTCACCGGCATGCGCGCGCTTGATCTGGAGGGGCGCATCACCTATGTCAATGCGGCTTTTTGTCAGATGACCGGCTGGAGCGAGTCCGAACTGGTGGGCCTGACACCCCCTTTCCCCTACTGGCCCGAATCCGACTATGAAACGCTGTACGCCAAGCTGCGCGAAGAGATCAGCGGCAAGACCGTGCCCGGCGGGTTTCATGTGCGCGTGCGGCGCAAGAGCGGTACCCAGTTTGATGCGCGGCTGTATGTGTCTCCGCTGATCGACGCCCACGGCCAGCAAACCGGCTGGATGACGTCCATGACCGACATCACCGAGCCCAACCGCATTCGCGAGCAGCTGACGGCCTCGCATGAGCGTTTCACCATCGTGCTCGAATCGCTGGACGCCTCGGTTTCGGTGGCGCCGCTGGGCAGCCAGGAATTGCTGTTTGCCAACAAGCTCTACCGCCAGTGGTTTGGCTCGCAAACCGTTGGACATTTGCAGCTGGTGGCCCAGGCGGGCGTGCTGCCGGCCTCCGACAGCAACCCCACGGGCATGGACGACGAGGACGGGCTGATGGGCTTGCCCACTGACTCCCTGACCAGCGCGCGCACCGAAAACGCCGAAATCTACCTGCCCGAGCTGGGCAAATGGCTGGAAGTGCGCTCTCGCTACCTCAACTGGGTGGACGGCCGCCTGGCCCAGATGGTGATTGCCACCGACATCACGCCGCGCCGCCTGGCCGAGGAGCAGTCGGCCCGCCAGGCCGAGCGGGCACAGTCGGTCAGCCGCCTGATCACCATGGGCGAGATGGCGTCGAGCGTGGCGCACGAACTCAACCAGCCCCTGACGGCCATCAGCAACTACTGCAGCGGCATGGTTTCGCGCATCCAGAGCGGCCAGATCACCGAAGAAGCCCTGCTCACCGCCCTGCAAAAAACGGCGCACCAGGCCCAGCGCGCGGGCCAGATCATCCAGCGCATCCGGGCTTTTGTGAAAAAAAGCGAACCCAATCGTGCACTGGCCGATGTGCACTCGATGGTGGACGAGGCCGTCGAGCTGGCCGACATCGAGCTGCGCCGCCACAACGTGCGCCTGACCCACTACGTGGCGGCGCGACTGCCGCCGGTGATGGCGGACACCATCCTGATTGAGCAGGTGCTCGTCAATCTCATGAAAAACGGGGCCGAGGCCATCCAGATGGCCAACCGCCCCACTTCGGGCCGCAGCGTGGAACTGCGCGTGGTGCCCAAGCACATCGAAGACCGCGAAGTGGTGGAGTTTTCAGTGCAGGACACCGGCAAAGGACTGGCGCCCGAAGTGCTCGAACGCCTGTTTGAAGCCTTTTTCTCCACCAAGGAAGAAGGGATGGGCATGGGCCTGAACCTGTGCCGCAGCATCGTCGAATCGCACCACGGCCGGATGCAGGCCGAGAACATCTACAATGGTTCCGAGGTCACAGGCTGCCGGTTCTCCTTCTGGCTTCCGCTTGCCAAGCCTGTGGATGCCACTACAAATTCTGTAGCAAACGCACAACCCCCAAGGACAATTGCATGAGTTTGATTCCGAAAAAAGGCACCGTTTACGTGGTGGATGACGACGAGGCGGTTCGCGACTCGCTTCAGTGGCTGCTGGAGGGCAAGGACTACCGGGTACGCTGCTTTGATTCGGCCGAAACCTTCCTCTCGCGCTACGACCCGCGCGAGGTGGCCTGCCTGATCGTCGACATCCGCATGGGCGGCATGACTGGGCTGGAGCTGCAGGACCGCCTGATCGAGCGCAAGTCGCCCCTGCCCATCGTGTTCATCACCGGCCATGGCGATGTTCCGATGGCCGTCAACACCATGAAAAAAGGCGCGCTCGACTTCATTCAGAAGCCTTTTGATGAAGAAGAGCTTGTCGGGCTGGTCGAACGCATGCTCGACCACGCCCGCGAAGCCTTTGCCGGCTTCCAGCAGGCGGCCAGCC
Organism: Acidovorax sp. 35-64-16; assembly: GCF_002281195.1. Taxonomy (NCBI): domain Bacteria; kingdom Pseudomonadati; phylum Pseudomonadota; class Betaproteobacteria; order Burkholderiales; family Comamonadaceae; genus Acidovorax; species Acidovorax sp. 35-64-16. The sequence goes on from NZ_NCFM01000036.1 coordinate 31,642, forward strand.
GCGACGCGCTGCTCTCCAAGCTCACGGGCCGCGAATCCCAGGTGCTCGAGCGCATCGTCGCCGGCCGTCTGAACAAGCAGATCGCCGATGACCTGGGCATCAGCATCAAGACCGTGGAGGCGCACCGCGCCAACATCATGGAAAAGCTCAACGCCAACACGGTGGCCGATCTGCTCAAGATCGCCTTGGGCCAGAGCGCCCCCAAAACCTGATTGCTCATTAATTGATAGCTACTAGCGCTTATCCATAAAGCGCTACAGGCCATTTTGACTTGTATTTTTTGATATGACCGCACAACTCATCGACGGCAACGCCCTGTCCCGCCAACTACGCACCGAAGTCGCCCAGCGCGCTGCAGCCCTCAAAGCACGGGGCACCACGCCCGGCCTCGCTGTAGTACTGGTCGGCGACAACCCGGCGTCGCAGGTTTATGTGCGCAACAAGGTCAAGGCGTGCGAAGACAGTGGCCTGCATTCGGTGCTGGAAAAATACGAAGCCGACATGACCGAAGCCGCGCTGCTGGCGCGCGTGCAGGCACTCAACAACGACCCCGCCATCCACGGCATCCTCGTGCAGCTGCCCCTGCCCAAGCACATCGACGCGCAAAAAGTCATCGAGGCCATCTCGCCCGCCAAGGACGTGGACGGTTTTCACATCGCCAGCGCCGGGGCGCTGATGACCGGTATGCCCGGTTTCTGGCCCTGCACGCCCTATGGCTGCATGAAGATGCTGGAGTCGCTCAATGACGGCAAGGGCTACGACCTCCGGGGCAAGCACGCGGTGGTCATTGGACGCAGCAACATCGTGGGCAAGCCCATGGCGCTGATGCTGCTGCAAAAAGATGCCACCGTCACCGTCTGCCATTCGCGCACAGCCGACCTCAAGGCCCAGACGCTGCAGGCCGATGTGATCGTCGCCGCCGTGGGCAAGCGCAACGTGCTGACTGCCGACATGGTCAAGCCCGGCGCCGTGGTGATCGACGTGGGCATGAACCGCAACGACGAAGGCAAGCTGTGCGGTGATGTGGATTTCGAGGGCGTGAAAAACGTGGCCGGCTGGATCACCCCTGTCCCCGGAGGGGTGGGGCCCATGACCATTACCATGCTGCTGGTCAACACCCTTGAAGCCGCCGAGCGCGCTGCGGGTGCATGACACCTGTCGAGCGCTGATTGCCAATTGCCGCCCACTTATCGCCGTTTCGCAACTTGAACCCGCGCCCCCAGGCGCCATCTACCACCGCATGAGCAACGCCCTCCTCGACTTCTCCGACCTTCCCCAGTTTGACCGGATCACGCCCGCTGACGTTGCCCCTGCGATGGACGCGTTGCTGGAGAAGGCCAGCGCGGCCCTTGAAACGGTCACGGCCGCCGATTTTCCGGCCCGCTGGGACGCCATTGCAAAGGTGCTGGACGTCGCCACAGAACATCTGGGCACGGCCTGGGGGGCCGTCAGTCATCTGAACAGCGTGGCCGACACCCCTGAACTGCGCGCCGCCTACAACGCGGCGTTGCCCCGGGTCACCGAGTTCTGGACCCGCCTCGGAGCCGATGAGCGCCTGTACGCCAAGTACAAGGCCATCGACCCTGCCAGTCTGACCCCTGAGCAGCGCCAGGCCCACAAAAACGCCGTGCGCAACTTCGTCCTGAGCGGCGCCGAACTCACGGGGGCCGCCAAGGATCGTTTCGCCGAGATCCAGGAGCGGCAGGCCGAGTTGAGCCAGAAATTCAGCGAAAACGCGCTCGACGCCACTGACGCCTTTGCCTACTACGCCACGGCCGAAGAACTGGATGGTGTGCCCGCTGACGTGCAGCAAACGGCGCTGGCTGCTGCCCAGGCAGAAGGCAAAAGCGGCTACAAGCTCACGCTGAAGATGCCTTGCTATCTGCCGGTGATGCAGTTCGCCACCCGCAGCGCACTGCGCGAAACCATGTACCGCGCCTACGTCACGCGTGCCTCTGACCAGGCCGAAGGCGACGCCCGGCGCTTTGACAACTCGGCGCTCATCGGTGAAATCCTGGTGCTGCGCCGCGAAGAAGCCCGGCTCCTTGGTTACGACAACTTCGGACAGGTGTCTGTAGTGCCCAAGATGGCCCAGTCGCCCGAAGAAGTGGTCACCTTCCTGCGCGATCTGGCGCGCCGCGCCCGTCCCTACGCCGAAAAAGACGTGGCCGATCTGCGCGATTTCGCAGCCAGCCAGCTGGGCCTGCAGGATCCACAGGCATGGGACTGGCCCTATCTTGCCGAGAAGCTCAAGGAGGCGCGCTATGCCTTCAGCGAGCAGGAAGTCAAAAAGTTCTTCACGGCACCCAAGGTGTTGGCGGGTCTTTTCAAGATCATCGAAACACTGTTCGAGGTCAGCATCCGCCGCGACTGCGCCCCTGTATGGAACGCCGCCGTAGAGTTTTATCGCATCGAGCGCAACGGGCAGCTGGTGGGCCAGTTCTATCTCGACCAACCCGCCCGCACCGGCAAACGCGGTGGCGCCTGGATGGATGACGTGCGCACACGCTGGCTGCGGCCCGACACCGGCGTGCTCCAGACGCCCGTGGCGCATCTGGTATGCAATTTTGCCGATGGCGTGGACGGCAAGCCACCGCTGCTCACGCACGACGACGTGATCACCCTGTTTCACGAATTCGGCCACGGCTTGCACCACATGCTGACGCAGGTGAACGAGCGCGACGTGTCCGGCATTGGCGGTGTCGAGTGGGATGCGGTCGAGTTGCCCAGCCAGTTCATGGAGAACTTCTGCTGGGAATGGGACGTGCTGCGCAACATGACCGCCCACGTTGACACTGGCGAGCCGCTGCCGCGCGTGCTGTTCGACAAGATGACCGCCGCCAAGAATTTTCAGAGCGGTATGGCAACCCTGCGCCAGATCGAGTTTGCGCTGTTCGACATGCTGCTGCACACCGACCACGATCCTGCCCAGGACTTCATGCCCTTGCTGGCCGAGGTGCGCAGCGAAGTGTCGGTGCTGCCACCGCCCTCCTTCAGCCGCACGGCCCACACCTTCAGCCATATTTTTGCCGGCGGCTATGCCGCAGGCTACTACAGCTACAAATGGGCAGAAGTGCTGAGCGCCGATGCCTATGCGGCCTTTGAAGAAACCGCCCTCAGCGACGGTTTACCCAGCACCGAAACGGGTCGCCGCTACCGCGAGGCCATCCTGGAAGTGGGTGGCAGCCGCCCTGCCATGGAATCCTTCAAGGCATTCCGCGGGCGCGAGCCCAATCTGGACGCCCTGCTCCGCCACCAAGGCATGGCAGACTAATCCCTCGGCCCATCATTCTTTTGTACCGACTCTGACTCACCAGGAGATTGACCCATGCGCAAGCCATTGTGTACCCCGTTGCTGGCCTCGTTGCTGTTGGCCCTGGCGGGTGTCGGCGCCCATGCCCAGGCCGTGTACCGGATTGTCGGCCCCGATGGAAAAGTAACCTTCTCCGACCGGGCACCAGACACCGCCGCCAAGCCTGCTCAAAGCACCACGTCGGGCACGGGTGCCACCGGTGCGGCCCTGCCCTATGAGCTGCAGCAAGTCGCCACGCGTTTCCCGGTCACGCTTTACACGGGCACTGACTGCACGCCATGCAACAACGCGCGCAATCTGCTGGTGGGGCGCGGTATTCCCTTTACCGAGCGCACGATCACCACCAATGAGGACATTGATGCGCTGCAACGGCTCAGCGGAGGCAACGGCCTGCCGTTCGGCACGATTGGCGGCCAGCAACTGGCCGGGTTCTCCGACAGCGAGTGGACCCAGTACCTGAACGCTGCGGGCTACCCCAAGCAATCGCAATTGCCCTCAAACTACCGCCGCCCGCCCGCCACACCGCTGGTGGCCGTCAAGGCCGCGCAACCTGCGGCGCCCACGGCACCCGAAAACAGGGCGCCTGCAGAGCGCCAGCGCCCCGCTCCTGCAACAGACGGGCCCACGCCCAACAATCCGGCAGGTATCCGGTTCTAAGCCCTGCTGATGAAGTCGGCATGTGCCGGCCATGCGAGCTCGTGCGTCAGTAGGTGAAGGTCTTTACCACACCCTGCGCTGTACCCAGAAGGCACACCGATGCCTTCTGGTGCGCAAACACTCCCACCGTCACCACCCCCGGCCACTGATTCACTTCAGATTCGAACGCCAGTGGGTCGGCGATGGTAAGGCCCGTCACATCCAGAATCTGCTGCCCATTGTCCGTGAGCAGTGGTTGTCCATCTTTCATGCGCACCCGCGCCGCGCCACCCAGCGCGGCAAATCGCCGCGTGATGTGATGCGCCGCCATGGGAATCACCTCGACTGGCAACGGAAAGCGGCCCAGGGCCGCCACCAGTTTGGACTCATCGACGATGCAGACAAAGCGGCTGGCCAGGGCGGCCACGATCTTTTCGCGTGTCAGTGCAGCGCCCCCTCCCTTGACCATATAGCCTTGGCCGTCGATCTCGTCGGCACCGTCGATATACACCGCCAGCGACTCCACCTCGTTGGCATCGAACACCGGGATTCCCAGCGCCTTGAGCCGCTCGGTGCTGGCAACCGAGCTGGACACCGCGCCCCGAATCTGGTCCTTCATGCCGGCCAGTGCATCAATGAATTTGTTGACCGTGGAGCCCGTTCCAACGCCCACAATGCCGCCAGGCACCACGTATTGCAGGGCCGCCTGGCCTACCAGGGCCTTGAGTTCGTCTTGGGTCAGAGGGTGTGAAGTCGTCATGGGGGAGAATCAGAGGGTAATTGTCGAATTATCCCTCCATGTCCCTGATCCCCTACGCACTCACCCGCCCCCTTCTTTTTGGCATGGATGCCGAAGCTGCCCACGAACTCACCATGGACATGCTGGCGCGCGGACAGCGCACGCCGCTGCAGTGGGCCTGGTGCAATGAGACGGTGGATGACCCCATCGAGCTGGCCGGACTGACCTTTCCCAACCGCGTGGGCCTGGCTGCAGGCCTGGACAAAAATGCCCGCTGCATCGATGCCCTGGGCGCCATGGGCTTCGGGTTTGTCGAGGTGGGAACCGTCACGCCCAAGGCACAACCTGGCAACCCCAAACCACGCATGTTCCGCCTGCCCGAGGCACGGGCACTGATCAACCGTCTGGGCTTCAACAACGATGGCCTGGACGCATTTCTCCACAACGTGCAACAGGCACGCTTTCGCACGCTCCCGCGCAAGCACCCCATGCTGCTGGGACTGAATATTGGAAAAAACGCCAGTACGCCCATCGAAAATGCCACCAGCGACTACCTGACCTGCCTGGAGGGTGTATATCCGCACGCGGACTACGTCACGGTGAATATCAGTTCACCGAACACGCAAAACCTGCGCGCACTGCAAAGTGACGCAGCACTCGACAGCCTGCTGGGCGCCATTGCCGAGCGCCGTGAAGCCCTGGCCGAACAATACAGCCAGACCGATGGCAGGGGCGCAACAAAGCCCCGCCGGGTTCCCATCTTCGTCAAGATCGCCCCCGATCTTGACGAAGCGCAGGTGTCGGTGATTGCGGCCACCCTTCAACGCCACGGCATGGATGGCGTTGTCGCCACCAACACCACAATCAGTCGGGAAGCCGTCAAAGGAATGCCCCATGCCAGTGAAATGGGCGGGCTCAGCGGTGCACCAGTGCTCGAATCCAGCAACCAGGTCATCCGGCAGCTTCGCTCAGCGCTGGGAAGCCGCTTTCCGATCATCGGAGTGGGCGGCATCATGAGTGCAGAAGATGCACTCAGCAAGATTCGTGCGGGAGCAGATGTGGTTCAAATCTACACCGGCCTGATTTACGAAGGCCCTTCGCTCGTCTCGAAAGCAGCACGCGCTATCAAGGCGATGGGCTGACAGGCGGCTTGACCAGCAGCATCATGCGGATAGACGAAGCCATCACTGGCTCCGTCTTTTGGGTCAGCGCCGCAGGCGCATCACGAGAGGTAGCACGACCCCCGCCCACCGGATCAGTCGGCGTGGGCCGGCTGCAATCGCTACGCCTGCCAGGGCGGCCACGGCGGCAGGGTGTTGGCGGGTAAAGGCAATTGCGCGTGCCAGCAGCGGCGCATCTGCGTCGTCCCCCGCCGATACCTCGGCCAGGGCCTGGGACTGGATTCGGGCAGCGCGGCGCGCACGCAAGCGCTCCCGCTGCACGGCAATGCGTTCCAGCACCCGTTGTTGTGCCTGTGTTGCGTGTACAGGCAATGCCTGTTCAGAAGAACTCACAAGCGCTCCTTGATATCACGCCAGTCTTGCGACAATTCGCGCCGAGTGAGGGCAAAGCCACTGCCTGTGCTACGCGCCACCGAAACGAGTTTGATGATGGCTGCGCACCAGGCCACCAGCCATACGCCAGCGACCACCCAAGCGACCATCACACGGTGCGGCGTGTCCCAGAACTGCACCAGTATGGCCATCGACACCAGCACCAGGGTCACTACAGTAAGCCCGGTTACAGCAATCAACAGCACCAGCATTTGCTGCAGGCGCTGCTTTTGGTCGAGCCACTCGAGGCGCGCCAGTTCCAGCCGGTCTTCAGCGGCTATGGCACCTTCAATGACATTCGCACGCCACCGCGCCACAAAGGCTTCAAGCCCAAGCAAGGAAAGCCAGTTCATACAAACCCTCCCTGCAACGGTGCGATGACCTGACAACGATCAGCGGCGCGCAAGCAAAAAGCCTACCAAAGCCCCTACCGCCAGCGCTGCGCTGGCTACGCGCCAAGGCTCATCATGTGCATAACGATCGGCAGCAAGTGCCGCATCCTTGGCCTGGCGGGCAGCTTCCTGTGCGGCGCGCACTGCCGATTCACGCACCGAATGCATGCCGTCATCCAGACGCTGGCGAAGCACCTTGATCTCGGGAAAGGCGTCCAGATCCCTGCTGGCCAACAAGCCGCGCAGATCGGAAACCAGTTTTTCGAGTTCGCCCTGGGTGGTGGTGGTGTCAGAAGCAGTCATACATCCCTTTCATTGCAATAAGTGAGCAGCCATGGAGCACAGATGTTGCGCCGGCATAAGGACCATCTTAGCGACATGCCCAAAAACCTTTCATATCGCTTGGTCGCAAAACGTTACCAACAGACAAAACCTTAACGCAGGTCAAACCAAGTGACGCACATGGTCAGCGATGGCCAGTGCGCTGGTGAGGCCCGGAGACTCGATGCCAAAAAGATTCACCAGCCCTGGCACGCCATGGTCTCGCGGCCCCTGGATCAGAAAGTCCGCCGCGGGCGCACTGGCGCCATGAATCTTGGGGCGGATACCGGCATAGCCCGGTGCCAGCGCTCCGTCGCGCAAGTCAGGCCAGTATTTGCGTACTTCGGCGTAAAAGGCGTCACCCCGCGCCGGGTCGACCAGCAGGTCATCGGCCGAATCCACCCATTGCACATCCGGACCGAACTTGGCCTGCCCACCCAGATCCAGCGTCAGGTGTACCCCCAGGCCTGCCGCCTCTGGCACCGGGTAGATCAGGTGGCTAAAGGGGGCCTTTCCAGTCAGCGTGAAGTAACTGCCCTTGGCGAAGTGCGCTGCAGGAACATGGCGTGCGTCGAGCCCGGAGAACTGCCGGGCCAGGGACGGCGCATGCAACCCCGCGGCATTGACCACCGTGCGGGCTTGCAGCCGCGTGCCATCCTTAGCTTCTAGAAAAATAGCATCTTGCGCACACTTGGCAAGGGCTAGAGGCGAATTTAATGCCACAAGCCCCCCGGCATGCTCCAGATCGCCTTGCAGTGCAAGCATGAGCGCATGGCTGTCCACGATCCCCGTGCTGGGCGAATGCAGGGCCGCCACGCATTCAAGGGCAGGCTCCAACGCCCTGGCTGCATCGTGATCCAGCCACTGCAGGTCCAGAACACCGTTTGCAACGGCACGCGCCTGAATCGACCGAAGGCCTGCCAACTGCTCCGCCGAAGTCGCCACCAGCAGCTTGCCGCAGCGGCGATGCGGCACGCCGTGGGCGGCGCAATAGGCGTACAAAAGATCACGGCCCTGAACGCACAGGCGAGCCTTGAGCGAGCCCGTGGGGTAATACAACCCGGCATGAATGACTTCGCTGTTGCGCGAACTGGTGCCCGTACCGATGGCGTCAGCGGCCTCCAGCACCATCACCTCCCGCCCTTGCAGCGCCAGCGCACGGGCCACGGCAAGGCCCACAACGCCCGCCCCCACCACTACGCAATCGACCTGGTCTGTCATCTTTGTGGTCCTTTGTTCAAGACAAGCAGCCTACTTTAAAGGCTGGCGCAGGGCGCTTTTGAAAAGCGACTCCCCAAAATTGTCACCCCCAACGGCTGCAACATCGAAAGCTCGCACGCAGCGGGTTGGCGCAGGCCACCACAGCCAGCACCGGCATTGCCTGAATGCGCATGTGCACCGAAGCCGGTCAAGATATTGTCTGTGTGCCCGATGGGGACGAGCCAAAGAAAAAGGGCCTGACATCTCTGCCAAGCCCTTGATTTCATTCGAAAAACTGGTGGGTGATACATGGATCGAACATGTGACCCCTGCCGTGTGAAGGCAGTGCTCTACCGCTGAGCTAATCACCCGTCGCACACCCCATTACAGGAATTGCGATGCTGTCAACAGACTTGGTGGGTGATACATGGATCGAACATGTGACCCCTGCCGTGTGAAGGCAGTGCTCTACCGCTGAGCTAATCACCCTTGTCGCTGTGACAGCCTTCAATTATGGCACAGCTTTTCAGACTGTCTGAGCGGATCGCCAAATTGTTTTGCCACCACTGGCCTTGTCGATCTGTGTCAAGACTTCACTGTGGGCCTGGGCTTCCTGCTCGCTGGCCTGGATCACGGCCAGGGTGAAGCTGCGCAGGTCGATCGGAACAAAATCGGCACAACCGCCGCCTTCCTGCGCATCGTCGATGATCAAGAGTGCATCCTGGCCCCGCGTGAGGTTGATGTACACGTCGGCAAGCAGCTCGGCATCGAGCAAGGCGCCGTGCAGCGTGCGACTGGAGTTGTCCACGCCCAAGCGGTCACACAACGCGTCAAGCGAATTGCGCTTGCCGGGATAGAGTTCCTTGGCCATGGCCAGGGTGTCGGTAATGCTGTCCACAAAGCTGCGAAACGCGGGGCGCCCCACCAGTTCCAGCTCCTTGTTCAGGAAGCTCACGTCAAACGCCGCGTTGTGGATGATGATCTCGGCGCCCTGCAGATAATCAAGCAACTCGTCCGCCACGGCTGCAAACTTGGGCTTGTCCTTCAGGAACTCGTTGCTGATGCCGTGCACCCTTAGCGCGTCCTCGTGGCTGTCGCGCTCAGGGTTCAGGTAAAAATGCTTGTTGTTGCCCGTGAGCTTGCGTGCCACGAGCTCCACGCAGCCAATTTCAATGATGCGGTCGCCCCCTTCGGCGGACAGACCGGTGGTTTCCGTATCGAGAACTATCTGGCGTGACATCAGGCCTCCCGAGGTGCGCGCGCTGCGCGGCGCTGGGCATTCATGCGGCGCTGCCAATGAGCACGGTGCATTTCAGTGGTTTTCCTTGGCATGGTTGATGGAATATTTGGGAATCTCCACCACCAAGTCTTTCTGCGCGATGATCGCCTGGCACGAGAGGCGCGACTGGGGTTCCAGCCCCCAGGCGCGGTCGAGCAAATCCTCTTCTTCTTCCTCAGCCTCGTTGAGCGAGTCGATGCCCGCGCGCACAATGACGTGGCAGGTGGTGCACGCACAGCTCATGTCGCAGGCATGCTCGATGTTGATGTGGTTTTCCAGCAGCGCTTCGCAGATGGACGTGCCCGCAGGTGCATTGATCTCGGCGCCAGAGGGGCAATATTCAGGATGGGGCAGTATCTTGATGACGGGCATGGCGTCGCTTTTATAGACAGGTCTTGCACAACCGGTGCCGCATCCCCACGGGATACTTCGCCAAAGTCAGCGACTGGACACCTGCGTTGATGCAGACCATGGTGGGTTAAAGGGTTTGCACGTTTTTTCCGGCCAGGGCCTGCCGAATGCCGCGGTTCATGCGCTGCGCGGCAAAGGCTTCTGTGCCCTTGGCAAGGGCCTGGGTGGCTGCTTCAATGACGGCAGCATCGTCGCAATCGCGCTGCGTGGCCAAAGCCGCCATCAAGGCATCGATATCGGCGCGCTCTGACGCAGACAACACGTCGCCATCGGCGTCCAGTGCGCTCTGGGTGGCAATCAGCATGCGATCGGCATCCACGCGCGCCTCCACCACGGCCCGTGCGTGCATGTCCTGCGCTGCGGTGGCAAAACCATCCTGCAGCATCCGGGCGATCTGGTCGTCCGACAGGCCGTAGGAAGGCTTCACATCAATCCGGGCCTCTACACCACTGCCCTGCTCTCTGGCATTCACGCTCAAAAGGCCATCGGCATCGACCGTGAAGGTAACGCGGATACGGGCCGCGCCTGCCGCCATGGGCGGGATGCCACGCAATTCAAACCGCGCAAGGCTGCGGCAATCCTGCACCAGATCGCGCTCACCCTGCACCACATGGATGGCCAGTGCCGTCTGGCCGTCCTTGTAGGTGGTGAAATCCTGCGCCTTGGCGGTGGGAATGGTTTCATTGCGGGCCACGATGCGCTCTACCAAGCCACCCATGGTCTCAATACCCAGCGAGAGGGGAATCACGTCGAGCAGTAACAAATCTCCCGCCGTGTTGTTGCCCGCCAGCTGGTTGGCCTGAATGGCGGCTCCCAGTGCAACCACCTCATCCGGGTTGAGATTGGTCAGGGGTTCCTTGCCAAAAAACTCGGCTGCCGCGCGCTGCACCTGGGGCATGCGGGTGGAGCCGCCCACCATGACTACGCCCTGCACGTCATCGCGCACAAGCTTGGCATCGCGCATCACTCGACGCACAGCGGCCATTGAGCGAGCGGTCAACTCGGCGGTAACCGCTTCAAAATCTGATTTTCTTACATCAAAATGCACTCTTCCACCCGTCAAATCAGCGGTAAGCGCTACCATTTCAGTAGCTGTCAATGCCTCTTTGCAGGCTCTGGCTGCCATGCGGATGGCGGCCTTGTCGTCGGGGGTGTCGGCGGTCAGACCCTGCTGCTGAAGCACCCAGTTGGCAAGCGCCGCGTCATAGTCGTCGCCGCCCAAAGCAGAATCGCCACCCGTAGCGATCACTTCAAAAACGCCTTGCGTCAGACGCAAAACCGAAATGTCGAAGGTTCCACCGCCCAGGTCGTAAACGGCATAGACGCCTTCGCTGGCGTTATCAAGGCCATAGGCAATGGCCGCCGCGGTGGGCTCATTGATCAGGCGCAGCAGATGAATTCCCGCCAGCTTGGCCGCATCCTTGGTGGCCTGGCGCTGGGCGTCATCGAAATAAGCCGGCACAGTAATGACCGCACCGTACAGATCGTCATTGAAGGTGTCTTCGGCGCGGTAACGCAGCGTGGCCAATATCTCGGCGCTGATTTCGACCGGTGATTTGATGCCACCCGCCGTCACCACACTGACCATGCCACCAGCGTTGTTGTCGGGGTTGTGGACAAACTCGTAGGGCAGCTCTTCTGCCTGCGCCACGTCCTGCAGGCCGCGGCCCATGAAGCGCTTGGCCGAGGCAATAGTGTTGCGGGCATCACTGGACTGTGCCGCCACCGCATCGTAGCCAATCTGCCGCCCACCCTGCTCCAGGTAACGCACCACAGAAGGCAACAGGACACGCCCTTCATCATCGGGCAGGCACTCGGCCACGCCGTTGCGCACAGCGGCCACCAGTGAATGCGTGGTGCCCAAATCAATGCCAACCGCGATGCGCCGCTGGTGCGGATCCGGGGATTGCCCGGGTTCGGAAATCTGCAAAAGCGCCATGGAAATTCTGTGTTCTACGTAATGAAGCCCCGCCCCGCGGAAAATGCCTCGAAAAGGGGTTGTGCCTCTATTGTCCCAGTTGATCCCGACGACGCTCGATATCGTCGGCAAATCGCGCAATGAACATGAGGGCTCTGACCTGCCGCGCGGCACCGGCATAGTCTGCCTGCTGATCGAGCAATTGTCCGCACAGGGCCAGCGCTTCGCCACGTGCCTGCTGCACACCCTCATCCAGGGCGTCCAGCTCGGCTGCCGACCGCGCTTCCTCCAGCGATTCGCGCCATTCCATCTGTTGAATCAAAAAGGCTGTCGGCATGGCCGTGTTGTCTTCGGCCTGAATGGGCGCGCCATGCAGTTCGCACAGGTAGGCGGCGCGGCGCATCGGGTCTTTCAGGCGCTGATAGGCCTCGTTGATGCGAACCGACCATTGCATGGCCACACGCTGGGCTGCGGCCCCTTGTGCGGCAAATTTATCAGGGTGCGCCTCGCGCTGCAGCTCTTTCCAGCGTGCATCCAGTGCCGCCCGGTCCTGGGCGAAGCGTTGCGGCACGCCAAACAGTTCAAAATCGTCAGATTGCAGATTCATGCCCACACCAGGTCACACCGGATCAATAAAAAACCGCCAGCACAGAGCGCGATGGCGGTTGGATGGCAGCGCAGCAGAAGGCTTCAAACCCGAAAACTCTCTCCACAGCCACAGCGGTCCCGTTCATTGGGATTGTTGAACTTGAAGCCTTCGTTCAGGCCTTCACGCACAAAATCCAGCTCGGTACCGTCAATGTAGGCCAGGCTCTTGGGATCAATCAGCACCTTGACGCCGTGGTTCTCGAAAACGATGTCTTCCGGCTCGGAATCGTCCACATATTCGAGCTTGTATGCCAGTCCGGAGCATCCGGTGGTTTTTACCCCCAGGCGCACACCCAAACCCTTGCCGCGGCGCGCAAGGTAACGGGTGACGTGCCGGGCAGCCGCTTCAGTCAGCGTGATGGCCATGGTCAGACTGCAGCCACCGCGCTGTTGTGCTTGGCCTTGTAGTCGTTTACCGCCGCCTTGATGGCGTCTTCGGCCAGGATGGAGCAGTGGATTTTGACGGGCGGCAAGGCCAGCTCTTCGGCAATTTCGCTGTTTTTCAGCGCTGCCGCTTCGTCCAGCGTTTTGCCTTTCACCCATTCGGTCACAAGCGAGGACGAGGCAATGGCCGAACCGCAGCCGTAGGTCTTGAAGCGTGCGTCTTCAATCACACCGGTTTCGGGGTTCACCTTGATCTGCAGCTTCATCACGTCGCCGCATGCGGGCGCACCCACCATGCCGGTCCCTACTGAATCATCACCTTTGTCGAACGAGCCCACATTGCGGGGGTTTTCGTAATGGTCAACCACTTTGTCTGAGTAAGCCATGATGTGTACCTCTTCAATTCTTCAGGGATTCAGTGTGCAGCCCACTGGATGGTGCTGATGTCGATGCCGTCCTTGTACATCTCCCACAAGGGACTGAGCTCACGCAATCGGGCCACGTTTTCACGGATGGTGCCAATGGCGTAATCGATCTCTTCTTCGGTGGTGAAACGGCCGATGGTCATGCGCAGGCTGCTGTGCGCCAGTTCGTCGCTGCGGCCCAGGGCGCGCAAGACATAGCTGGGTTCCAGGCTGGCAGAAGTGCAAGCCGAGCCCGACGACACGGCCAGGCCCTTGATACCCATGATCAGCGACTCGCCTTCGACGAAGTTGAAGCTCATGTTCAAGTTCTGCGGTACCCGACGCTCCAGGCTGCCATTGATAAACACCTGTTCGATGTCCTTCAAGCCATCCAACAGGCGCTGCTGCAGCGCCTTGGCCTTGGCATTGCTCTCGGCCATTTCTTCCTTGGCGATGCGAAAGGCCTCGCCCATGCCCACGATCTGGTGCGTAGGCAGCGTGCCCGAGCGCATGCCGCGCTCATGGCCACCGCCGTGCATCTGCGCTTCCAGGCGCACACGGGGCTTGCGGCGCACAAACAAGGCGCCCACGCCCTTGGGGCCATAGGTCTTGTGGGCGGTCATGCTCATCAGATCAATGGGCAACACATTCATGTCGATCTCGACTCGGCCCGTAGCCTGCGCGGCATCCACGTGCAGCAGGATGCCTTTTTCGCGGCACAACGCACCAATGGCCGGAATGTCCTGGATCACGCCGATTTCGTTGTTCACGAACAGGATGCTGATCAGGATGGTGTCGGGACGAATGGCAGCCTTCAGGGCATCCATGTTCACCAGTCCATCTTCCTGGACATCCAGGTAAGTCACATCAAACCCCTGGCGCTCCAGCTCGCGCATGGTGTCCAGCACGGCCTTGTGTTCGGTCTTGAGGGTGATGAGGTGCTTGCCCTTGCCCTGGTAGAAGTGGGCAGCGCCCTTCAAGGCCAGGTTGATGGACTCAGTGGCACCGCTGGTCCAGACGATTTCGCGGGGGTCTGCACCAATCAGATCGGCCACTTGCACACGCGCCTTCTCAACCGCCTCTTCGGCTTCCCAGCCCCAGGCGTGGCTGCGGGATGCCGGGTTGCCAAAGTGCTCGCGCAGCCATGGGATCATGGCATCCACAACGCGTGGATCGACCGGAGTGGTGGCGCCGTAATCGAGATAAATGGGGAAATGCGGGGTCATGTCCATGGCTGGCTCAGTAAAAGTTTCTGGCTGGCAACAAAAAGCTATGCAATCAAAATCGTTCAGGGCGCGGCTGGCCCCAGGACCGAAACAGGTGGCAATCAGCTCAGGATTTTGCGAACACGTTACCCAGTGCAAAGACCGAGTTGGGTGCGTTCACGCGGATGGGCTTGACCACTGGTGTGGTCGAAATGGCGCGCCGTGCCATGGGCTTGTCCTCAATCTGAACTCCCTTGGCAAGCTGCTCGTCCACCAGTTTCTGCAGCGTGACGGAATCCAGAAATTCCACCATGCGCTGGTTGAGCGAAGCCCAAAGTTCGTGCGTCATGCAGCGTCCGGCTTCGCCCAGGCAATTTTCCTTGCCACCACACTGCGTGGCATCAATGGGCTCGTCCACCGACACAATGATGTCTGCCACCGTGATGTCACCGGCCTTGCGGGCCAGCGTATAACCGCCGCCTGGGCCACGGGTCGATTCGACGAGCTCGTGGCGACGCAGCTTGCCAAAGAGTTGCTCCAGGTACGACAGCGAAATCTGCTGCCGCTGGCTGATGGCCGCCAGAGTGACGGGACCATTGTTCTGGCGCAAAGCCAGGTCAATCATGGCGGTGACCGCAAAACGGCCTTTGGTTGTGAGACGCATCGCAAGCTCCTTGTCTAGGCTTGTTCGTTATAAATACTGCTGACACTGGCAAATGCACTGCGTCAGCACCGTCTCCGCCCCTTACCCCCGTTCAGCCTTCTGATGCGGGGCCCTTCATCGTTGGGCTCTGTTCTTGAGTGTTTTGTGAGAGTATAACACAAATCCCTATCGAATTTGTCGGGTTAAAAAACCAACAAGTCACTATTCCACTGTTTGGTTTTTCCACCTCGGGGTGACGGACATCAAAGAGCGATCGAATCGCTGCCATGCGCACCAAAGGCCTGATCCTTGAGTCGCGTCAATTGGTCTCGCACCCGCGCTGCCTGCTCGAACTCCAGATTGCGCGCATGCTCCAGCATGAGCTTTTCGAGCCGTTTGATCTCCCGCGCCACATCTTTCTCTGACATGTCTTCCACCTGCGCACGCTGCATGGCTTCCTGCTCCAGCCGCTCAGCATCTTTGCCCGCCTTCTCGCTGTAAACGCCGTCAATCAGGTCTCTTACCCGCTTGACAATGCTGCGCGGCGTGATTCCGTGGGCCTCGTTGTGTGCGATCTGCTTGATGCGTCGGCGTTCCGTCTCGCCCATGGCTTTTTTCATGGACTCGGTGATGCGATCTGCATACAGGATGGCGCGGCCGTTGAGATTGCGCGCCGCGCGGCCAATAGTCTGGATCAGGCTGCGCTCTGCACGCAGGAAGCCTTCCTTGTCCGCATCGAGGATGGCCACCAGCGACACCTCGGGAATGTCGAGCCCTTCGCGCAGCAGATTGATACCCACCAGCACATCAAACGCGCCCAGGCGCAGGTCACGAATGATCTCCACGCGCTCGACCGTGTCCACATCGCTGTGCAGGTAGCGCACCTTCACGCCGTTGTCGGTGAGGTAGTCGGTCAGCTGCTCGGCCATGCGCTTGGTGAGCGTGGTGATGAGTACGCGCTCGTGCTTTTCTGCGCGAATGCGTATTTCTTGAAGCACATCATCCACCTGGTGCGTGGCCGGGCGCACCTCGACCACCGGGTCCACCAGCCCTGTGGGCCGCACCACCTGGTCCACGATCTGGCCTGAGTGGGTCTTTTCATAGTCGGCTGGAGTGGCCGACACAAAAATGACCTGCCGCATGCGCTGCTCGAACTCCTCAAACTTCAGCGGCCGGTTGTCCAGCGCCGAAGGCAGGCGAAAACCATATTCGACCAGCGTGGTCTTGCGCGAGCGGTCGCCGCTGTACATGGCATTGAGCTGGCCAATCATCTGGTGGCTCTCGTCCAGGAACATGATGGCGTTCTTGGGCATGTAGTCGGTCAGCGTGCTGGGTGGATCGCCCGGCGCGGCGCCTGAGAGGTGGCGTGTGTAGTTTTCAATACCCTTGCAGTGCCCCACTTCGCTGAGCATTTCCAGATCAAACCGCGTGCGCTGCTCCAGGCGCTGGGCCTCCACCAGCTTGCCGTCGGCCACCAGTTGCTTCAGTCGTTCGGCCAGTTCTACCTTGATGGTCTCTACCGCCGCCAGCACCTTGTCGCGCGGCGTCACATAGTGGCTGCTGGGGTACACCGTAAAACGCGGAATCTTCTGCTTGACGCGGCCCGTGAGCGGGTCAAACAACTGCAGGCTCTCCACTTCGTCATCAAACAGCTCGATGCGGATGGCCAGCTCGGAATGCTCTGCCGGGAATACGTCGATGGTGTCGCCGCGCACCCGAAACTTGCCGCGCGAAAAATCGGCCTCGTTGCGCTGGTACTGCATGCGGATAAGCTGGGCAATCACATCCCGCTGACCCAGCTTGTCACCTGTGCGCAACGTCATCACCATGCGGTGGTAGCTTTCGGGCTCGCCAATACCGTAGATGGCCGACACCGTGGCCACAATCACCACATCGCGCCGCTCCATGAGGCTCTTGGTGCAACTGAGCCGCATCTGCTCGATGTGCTCGTTGATGGCGCTGTCTTTCTCAATGAACAGGTCGCGCTGGGGCACATAGGCCTCGGGCTGGTAGTAGTCGTAGTAGCTCACAAAGTACTCGACCGCGTTCTTGGGGAAGAACTCTCGAAATTCGCTGTACAGCTGCGCGGCCAGCGTCTTGTTGGGCGCAAAGATGATGGCCGGGCGCCCCATGCGGGCAATCACATTGGCCATGGTGAAGGTCTTACCCGAGCCCGTCACGCCCAGCAGCGTCTGGAAGGTCTCCCCGTCGTTCAGCCCCTCCACCAGCTTGTTGATGGCCTCAGGCTGGTCGCCCGCAGGCGGGTACGGCTGGAACAGCTCGAACGGCGAATCGGGGAAACGGACGAACTCGCCGTCCTGCTTTTCGGTGATGACTTCTGTGATATCCGGCATGGGGGCGGTCAACAATGGGAGTTGGCGGGCCGTTAAAATCAGCCCAACCCGGCACAGTACACCACGCCCGGATTCTTCGCTACTGACAACCTTTCAAGGATTTTCATGTCTCTTTTCACCGCCGTCGAAATGGCCCCCCGCGACCCCATCCTGGGCCTCAACGAGCAATTCAACGCCGACACCAACCCCAACAAGGTCAACCTGGGTGTTGGCGTTTATTTCGACGACAACGGCAAGCTGCCCCTGCTGCAATGCGTGCAGGCCGCCGAAAAGACCATGATGTCCACGCCTACCGCACGCGGCTATCTGCCCATCGACGGCATCGTGGCCTATGACAACGCCGTCAAAGGCCTGGTGTTCGGCGCCGACAGCGAACCCGTCCAGTCCGGCCGCGTGGCCACCGTGCAGGCCATTGGCGGCACTGGCGGCCTGAAGATTGGCGCCGACTTTCTGAAGAAACTCAGCCCCAACGCCAAGGTGCTGATCTCCGACCCCAGCTGGGAAAACCACCGCGCCCTGTTCACCAACGCCGGCTTCGAAGTGGGCACCTATGCTTACTACGACGCCGAAAAGCGCGGCGTCAACTTTGACGGCTTTCTGGCCAGCCTGAACGCAGCCGCGCCCGGCACCATCGTGGTGCTGCACGCTTGCTGCCACAACCCCACCGGCTACGACATCACCCCCGAGCAGTGGGACCAGGTCATCGCCGCCGTCAAGGCCAAGAACCTCACGCCTTTCCTCGACATGGCCTACCAGGGCTTCGGCCACGGCATCGCCGAAGACGGCGCCGTGATCGGCAAGTTTGTGGCCGCTGGCCTCAACTTCTTTGTCTCTACCTCGTTCAGCAAGAGCTTCAGCCTGTATGGCGAGCGCGTGGGCGGCCTGTCGGTGCTGTGCGCCGACAAGGAAGAAGCCGGCCGCGTGCTGAGCCAGCTCAAGATCGTCATCCGCACCAACTACTCCAACCCGCCCATCCACGGCGGTGCCGTGGTGGCCGCCGTGCTGAACAACCCCGAGCTGCGCGCGATGTGGGAAAAAGAGCTGGGCGAAATGCGCGTGCGCATCAAGGCCATGCGCCAAAAGCTCGTCGATGGCCTGAAGGCCGCTGGCGTGAAGCAGGACATGTCCTTCATCACGCAGCAGATCGGCATGTTCAGCTACTCGGGCCTCACCAAGGACCAGATGGTGCGCCTGCGCAACGAGTTTGGTGTGTATGGCACCGACACCGGCCGCATGTGCGTGGCTGCGCTCAACAGCAAGAACATCGATTACGTCTGCCAGGCCATTGCCAAGGTGATGTAAGCGCTACAGTGGCGCTGCCCCCAAAGCCGCCCCCGGGCGGCTTTTTCATGGCCAAAAATGGCTCTCTTCCGTTTCGGGTGGAGCGCTACAGTTCAAAAAAATCTGTTGACACCCCCTGAACAGGAGCCGTTCCGATGCAAGAAGCATTGTTTTGCCAA
>NZ_NCFM01000037.1:0-26479 GCF_002281195.1 Acidovorax sp. 35-64-16
TTGTCTTGATCTGCGGCCATTGCCAGGGTCTGCTGCTTCATCTGCGGATAACGTTTGAGAAGCGACAACGGTGGACCTTGATCAGCATTGCCTTAACGCCCCAGCGGCACAAACCCCGAGCGCATCCGGGCCCGCACCACCTTCCGGGCGACAATCGCAGGCACGCCCCCTCATTCACCTTTTACGAGCAATCACCATGTCACTGCCATCCAACAAGCAACGCAGCCGCCGCCTTCGCAAGAAGATGCGCGTGGGCGAATTTCAGGAACTCGGGTTCGAGTACGAGCTGAAGTTGAAGCAGCCCCTGACGCCCGAACAGGAAGAAGCGCTGATGGACCGCCTTCTGAACGAGTTGATCCTGCCCCGCAACCTGGCAGCATCTGGCTGGGTGAGCGAGGGTTTCGTGATGGCATACCTGCGCGGCTCTGCCACCGAGGACGACCGCCAAGCCACCAAAGCCTGGCTTGCCGCACAGCCAGAAGTGGCCGAGGCCACGGTGAGCGCCCTGAAGGATGCGTGGTACGTGGAACACTGACCGCCGGGGCGATGGAGTGCCTTTTAGGCCCCTAAACCCCGTTCAATAAGCGCTGAACGCTATAGTTTTGAAAGCAAACTAACGCCGCACTCCCGGCCGAGCCCACATGAAAAAGCCCCCGGTGCCTTAAAAGCTAGGCGTTGCCTTAAAGTGTTGACGTCAGCCAACTCGGCACCTCCTTCGCCCTCTGAGCCTTTCCGGTTCAGAGGGCTTTTTCATGCCGGAAATTTCTCCAATACCTGAAACGCTTGGCGGTTCGACTGCCTACGCCCCGACCTCAGGCTTCCTGCGCGGACTCGGGGGCCGACGCGGCACGAAACTCGTCGTCGTGCGACACGCGGACTACCCCGAGCTTGAGTCCGAGCACGCCGAAGACCCGGTTCATTGTCTGGACCGTTCCCTCGCTTTTCTCGCGCTCAATGTCTTGCAGCGTGCGAAACGATATTCCCGCCAACTTGGCCAGTTCTGCAGTGGTGAGATGCATCGTCTTCTTCAGATGGCGCACGGCCTGCGCCAGACTCCATTGCGGATTTGCCAGCACGTCGTTGATAGCCTTCTTACGCAGTTCCAGCTGCTGAGGCAGGGTCAAGGTTTCGTATCGCTTGTCCATGTCGGTGTCCAGTTCAGGTCAGCGCGGTCAATCGCTGGGCTTGCGCCTCGATTCCGAGCTTGAGGTGAGCGTGCACCGACGGTTCCAAGCCGAAGTCAGTACCGTGGGCTGCAATCTTTTTCAGAGGCTCAGCCATCGGGCGCAAGCCTTCAACCAATGCCGGTCGGCACACCTCGCGCAACGCTTTTTTCTGCGCAGACGGCAACCGCTTTTCCTCCCTCAGGGTCTGCGCAATCTCACACACCTTGTCGATGACCCTGTTCCAGTCTGGAGCGCTGCTGTCATTGCCCTCCCATCGGATGCGACGGGCGATTCCGTCAGGGTGGAGGTACATCGGCGCGAAGTCGTAGAGGGGTGTCAGGCGGATACCGCCACTGAAGTCGCGCTGGACTGCGGTATTTCGTGCGTGGTTGTCTTTGTTCCCTAGAGCCAGGTTGGCCACATCCCGCTTGATGTACTCAAGCACTTCCGTAAGGGGGTGGGTGCATTGCCGCAGCAGCTGCCGGCACACTTCGTCGTGGCTGGGCACCGCATCGAAGCCAGGGTTGCCCGTCAACGTCGCGATACTCTCTTGCCCCAGGCGGAGAACACCCCCGCCCGTCACTTGGCGGTCGAACCGCGGTATGAAAAGCGCTCGCTTGAGCATTACGAGGTCCGCATGCACGCGAAGCCCCAGCATTCGTGCCAGCGCCATATAAGTGGCTTCATGCCGCAGAATGGACGCAAGCGCCTCGTTGCTACCCCGTCCGAACTTGACGATGTAGTGCTCCCGCGCCCGCGCATCAGGAAGCGTGTGGTCCAGGTACAGCAGGCCATCCTCTGCTCTCGTGAGCAAAATCTTGGGCCACTCGCCCTGCACCCCAGATGAGCCGGCCACGAACAGGCCGTGCGAGGCCAGGTACTCAGCGAAGTCGTCTCCCCGTTCGGCCACCTCATCGTCCGTAAAGCCCCGTCGCGGACCAGCGTTCGCGGCTAGCCAGCTCGCGGCCTCCTTCACGCGCAGGTTTCCTACCGAGTTGCCCGCACCCGCGAGCAGCAGCCGCCAGTCCACGCTTTCCCCTGCCGTTACAGATAGCCCCAGTCTGCGGAGAAGCTCTTCTCGCCCAAAGCCCTGCGGCAACATATCGATAAGGAAAACGGGCCAGTGCGGATGCTCGAACGCTTGGAGACCCACCGGGAAGCGACAGGCAAAGGCATGAGCGTCTCGCGCTCCGCCGTGCTCGATGGCCCACTCCACCGAGTAGCCGGTATACGTCTTGCTGCGCCAGCCTTGTGCTTCAGGGCCCATCAGACTTACGCTTCCCACGTCACACCAAGCGCCGTTGGCAAACAGTTGGAGGGTGCAGCTCGTATTCATTTGCACAGAATTTTATCACTATTGAAGCTGGAATGCTTTATATATGTGATAGATAACTGTGCAAGTAATCCGGAGGCCTGCTGTGGCTTACAACCTACTTCATCCACACTTTTGGCCAACGCCTTGGCCTTAAAAGCACGGGGGCTTTTTTGATGCCAGCGACCGCTGGCCAGCTCACATGTGGTCGATCATGACCTGCCCGAAGCCCGAGCAGCTCACCTGCGTGGCGCCGTCCATCAGGCGGGCGAAGTCGTAGGTGACCTTCTTGCTGGCAATCGACTTCTTCATGGAGCTGATGATGAGGTCGGCGGCTTCGGTCCAGCCCATATGGCGCAGCATCATTTCGGCCGAGAGGATTTCGGAACCGGGGTTCACGTAGTCCTTGCCCGCGTATTTGGGGGCCGTGCCGTGCGTGGCTTCAAACATGGCGATGGTGTCGCTCAGGTTGGCGCCGGGCGCAATGCCGATGCCGCCCACCTGGGCTGCCAGCGCGTCAGACACATAGTCGCCGTTCAGGTTGAGCGTGGCGATCACCGAGTATTCGGCCGGGCGCAGCAAAATTTGCTGCAGGAAGGCGTCGGCAATGCTGTCCTTGATGGTGATTTCTTTGCCCGTCTTGGGGTTCTTGAACTTCATCCAGGGGCCGCCGTCGATCAACTCGGCGCCAAACTCCTTGGCTGCCAGGCCGTAAGCCCAGTCACGGAAGCCGCCTTCGGTGAACTTCATGATGTTGCCCTTGTGCACGATGGTCACGCTGGGCTTGTCATTGTCGATGGCGTACTGGATGGCCTTGCGCACCAGCCGCTCGGTGCCTTCACGCGACACGGGCTTGATGCCGATGCCCGACGTGTTGGGAAAGCGGATCTTCTTGACGCCAAACTCTTCCTGCAGGATCTTGATGAGCTTCTTGGCCTTTTCACTCTCGGCTTCAAACTCGATGCCCGCGTAGATGTCTTCCGAGTTCTCGCGGAAGATGACCATGTTGGTCTTGTGCGGCTCTTTCACGGGCGAGGGCACGCCGTCAAAGTACTGGATGGGGCGCAGGCAGACGTACAGGTCAAGCTCCTGGCGCAGCGCCACGTTCAGCGAGCGGATGCCACCGCCCACGGGCGTGGTCAGCGGCCCCTTGATGGAAACCACATAGTCCTTGACGGCGTGCAGCGTTTCTTCGGGCAGCCACACATCGGGGCCATACACCTTGGTGGATTTTTCACCCGCAAACACTTCCATCCAGTGGATCTTCTTCTTGCCGCCGTAGGCCTTGGCCACGGCAGCGTCCACCACCTTGAGCATCACGGGCGTGATGTCGGCGCCCGTGCCATCGCCTTCGATGAAGGGAATGATCGGCTGGTCCGGCACATTGAGGGACATGTCGGCATTGACGGTGATTTTCTGGCCTTCGGCAGGCACTTTGATGTGCTGATAGCTGGTCATGGCGGGAGTCTCCGGTGGGATGTTGGAATGAACTGCAGCGGGTTTGGAAAAATCCGTAAAACGCCTGAATTTTAGCGGCTCTGCTGTGCAAGAGGCCACCGGGCGTGCGGGCTAACGCCTTCTGCCCGTTGGGTGGCTCCGCCCCATGAAAAATGCCGCACGGCGGGCGTTGGCCCGCAGCACGGCAGATCAGTTTGGCCTGGGGTGGCTGCCGTGCATCACGGGCAGCCACGTTGCGGCGTCAAACGGCGGCAAGCACCGCGTTCAGGGTGGGGCTGGGCCGCATCACGGCATCGAGCTTGGAGACATCGGGCAGGTAGTAGCCGCCGATGTCGGCGGGCTTGCCCTGCACGGCATTGAGCTCGTCGACGATCGTTTGCTCGTTGGCGGCCAGTTGCTGGGCCAGCGGGGCAAACCGCTTTGCCAGGTCGGCATCGTCGGTCTGCGCGGCCAACTCTTGCGCCCAGTACAGGGCCAGGTAGAACTGGCTGCCACGGTTGTCGAGCTGGCCGGTCTTGGGCGAAGGGTTCTTGTTGTTGTCTAGAAGCTTGCCGGTAGCGGCGTCCAGCGTCTTGGACAGCACCTTGGCCTTGGCGTTGCCGGTTTTCAGGCCCAGGTCTTCCAGCGATACGGCCAGCGCCAGGAACTCACCCAGCGAGTCCCAACGCAGATGGTTTTCTTCCACCAGCTGCTGCACATGCTTGGGCGCCGAGCCGCCCGCACCGGTTTCATACATGCCGCCACCCGCCATCAGGGGAACGATGGACAGCATCTTGGCGCTGGTGCCCAGTTCCATGATGGGGAACAGGTCGGTGAGGTAGTCGCGCAGGATGTTGCCGGTGGCACTGATGGTGTCCAGGCCGCGGACCACGCGTTCCAGCGTGTAACGCATCGCGCGCACCTGGCTCATGATCTGGATATCGAGGCCCGCAATGTCGTGCTCGTGCAGGTACATCTTGACCTTGGTGATCAGCTGCGCCTCATGCGGGCGGTAGGCGTCGAGCCAGAACACCACCGGCATGCCGGAGTTGCGGGCGCGATTGACGGCCAGCTTCACCCAGTCACGAATGGCGGCGTCCTTGACCTGGCACATGCGCCAGATGTCGCCGGCTTCGACGTTTTGCGAAAGCAGCACTTCGCCGGTGGCCAGGTCGGTGATGTTGGCCACGCCGTCTTCGGTGATTTCAAACGTCTTGTCGTGCGAGCCGTATTCCTCGGCCTGCTGGGCCATCAGGCCGACGTTGGGCACCGTGCCCATGGTCTTGGGATCAAAGGCGCCGTGCCATTTGCAGAAGTTGATGATCTCCTGGTAGATGCGGGCAAAGGTCGATTCGGGCATCACGGCCTTCACGTCTTTGAGGCGGCCGTTGGCGTCCCACATCTTGCCGCCGTTACGGATCATCGCGGGCATGGAGGCGTCCACGATGATGTCGTTGGGCGAGTGGAAATTGGTGATGCCCTTGGCCGAATCGACCATGGCCAGCTCGGGGCGGCCTTCGTGGCAGGCGTGCAGGTCTTTCAGGACTTCTTCGCGTTGGGCGGTGGGCAGTGTGGCCACTTTTTCATACAGGTTGGCCATGCCGTTGTTCACGTTCACGCCCAGCTCGTCGAACAGCTTGCCGTGCTTGGCAAACGCATCCTTGTAGAAAATCTTCACGCAGTGGCCGAACACGATGGGGTGCGACACCTTCATCATCGTGGCCTTGACGTGCAGCGAGAACATCACGCCGGTCTTGCGGGCGTCTTCGATTTCTTTTTCATAGAACTCGACGAGCGCCTTCTTGCTCATGAACATGCTGTCGATGATTTCGCGGTCGAGCAGCGACACCTTGGGCTTCAAGACGATGGTCTTGCCGCTCTTAGTGAGCAGCTCCATCTTCACATCGCGGGCCTTGTCCAGCGTGAGCGATTTTTCGCCGTGGTAGAAGTCGCCCGCGTGCATGTGAGAAACGTGCGAGCGCGAGGCCTGGCTCCACTCGGCCATGCTGTGGGGGTTTTTGCGCGCGTATTCCTTCACGGCCTTGGGTGCGCGGCGGTCGGAGTTGCCTTCACGCAGCACGGGGTTCACGGCACTGCCAATGCAGCGGGCATAACGCGCGCGGATCGACTTTTCTTCGTCGGTCTTGGGGTCTTCAGGGTAGTCTGGAATTGCGTAGCCCTTGCCCTGCAGTTCCTTGATGCACGCGATCAGCTGGCCCACCGAGGCACTGATGTTGGGCAACTTGATGATGTTGGCGTCGGGCTCCAGGGTCTTCTTGCCCAGCGCAGCCAGCGCATTCGGCACCTTCTGGTCGTCGCTCAGGCACTCGGGAAACTCACCCAGCACGCGGGCCGCCACCGAGATGTCGCTTTCGGTCACATTGATGCCCGCTGGCGCCGCAAAAGTGCGCACGATCGGCAGGAAAGAAGCAGTGGCCAGGCGAGGTGCCTCGTCGGTCAGGGTGTAGATGATGGTGGGTTGCTGGGTACTCATCGCTTATGTCTCAAGAAATGGCTGAAAAAACCACCAGCTGGGGCACCGGCCGGTAGCGCTGATCGAACAGCGCCATTGTGCTTACTTGTTCTGCGCACCGACTGGTTATTTTGCAATGTAATCTCACGATGCGGAATCAAGGGGTTAAATTGACCAATTTTTTGATCCAACAACCCCATGGCAGCTGCCCGGCCCACGCACATCGGATGGAGATCACACCGCAGGCGAACCTGGTGGCGGTGGGCAAAACCGCTCTTCCAGCCATTCGGTATGCAACCGTCCCGAATGGCCCCTGTGAAACAATCTGCGCGGTTCGGATGGCTTTGTTTTGGTGGCGGCCCCCACCTGTGCGCCCCCTGCTATCGTTTGCTATTGCTGAAAGACTGCCCATGACAACGATGACCCGCGCTTCCCACGTTTCCTACGCCCCTGATCAACGCCGCGCTCGCCGCGCCGTCAGCCCTGCAATGGCCCGCTTGGCCGCCGCTTTGCTGGCCTTGTGGACCACCGCCACCCCCGCCCAGAACGCACCCCAGCTGGCCCTGCAGCGCGTTGAGCTGACTGCCGGCATGCACCGCATCGACGCCCAGGTGGCGCAGACCCCGCAGGAGCGCCAGATCGGCCTGATGCATCGCCAGGAGATGCCGACGCAAGAAGGCATGCTGTTCATTTTTGACCAGCCCGGCGTGCAGTGCTTCTGGATGAAAAACACCTTGCTGCCACTGACCGCTGCGTTTGTGGCAGACGACGGCACCATCGTGAATCTGGCCGACATGAAGCCACAAACCACCGACTCGCATTGCTCGACCAAACCCGTGCGCTACGTGCTGGAGATGAACCAGGGGTGGTTTGGCAAGAAGGGCATCAAGGCTGGCTTCAAGCTCGGCGGAGCCCCGTTTTCGAAGCGTTGATGCGTCACTGTTCGCTATTATTTATGTAGCTACAAGCGCTTTCCAGAAAAGCGCTGCAGCCCCAAAAAGCACAAAACGGCCCGAGGGCCGTTTTTTTGGTGACGAGGCTTTCGCCTGCGCTAACTGCTTCAGGCGAAGTTGGCTTCGGCGAACTTCCAGTTCACCAGGTTGCCCAGGAAGGTTTCGACAAACTTGGGGCGCTGGTTGCGGTAGTCGATGTAATAGGCGTGTTCCCACACGTCCACCGTGAGCAGCGCCTTGTCGGCGGAGGTCAGCGGCGTGCCGGCGGCGCCGGTGTTAACGATGTCCACGCTGCCATCGGGCTTCTTCACCAGCCACGTCCAGCCCGAGCCAAAGTTGCCCACGGCCGACTTGACGAAGGCTTCCTTGAAGGCGGCATAAGAGCCAAACTTGGCGTTGATGGCCGCAGCCAGCGCGCCCGTGGGCTCGCCGCCGCCCTGGGGTGCCATGCAGCTCCAGAAGAAGGTGTGGTTCCAGATCTGGGCAGCGTTGTTGTAGATGCCGCCGGACGACTTCTTGACGATCTCTTCGAGCGTCATGGCTTCAAACTCGGTGCCCTTTTGCAGGTTGTTGAGGTTCACCACATAGGCGTTGTGGTGCTTGCCGTGGTGGTATTCGAGCGTTTCCTGGCTGTAATGCGGGGCCAGGGCGTCGATGGCGTAGGGCAGCGGGGGAAGGGTGTGTTCCATGGTGTTTCCTCGTGGTTTGAAATTCTGGGATGCCCCGATACCCGGCTGCAAGGCGATCGGGCACAGGTGAACCGGCATTGTAGGAAGATCAATAGACCTGTGCTGCCCGGGGCCTGCGAACACCCACTGCAGCCCCGCAAAGGCGCATTTGTCCTACAGCGGGAGCGCACGGCGGCGGCACTGCCCACCCGCTACAACAGGCGCGGCTGTACCACGGTGACATCCACCGCGCCGTCGGCCAGCGTGGCGCGCAGGGCATCACCCGGCTGCGCCTGGCGCACGCTGGTCACCGCGTGGCCCTGGGTGTCGGTCAGCAGCGCATAGCCACGCTGCAGCACCAGGCGCGGGTCGAGCAGTTGCAGCCGCAGGGCGGCGCGGTCCAGTCGCTCGGCGTGCAGCGCGAGCCGACGGTGAAGTTTTGCAGGCAAATCGGCCTCTAGCGCTTGCTGGGATTGCGCAAGCTGCTGCATTTTTAATAGCAACCCGTGGCGCATGCGCTGGGCCATACGCGCCAGCTGCATCTGCTGGCGGGCCACCAGGCCCGAGGGGCGGCCCAGGCGGGCCGCAGCCTGGTCCAGCCGCTGGTGGCGCGCGTCGATCTGGCGCTGCACGCCGTCGGCCAGCCGCCCGGCGAGCAGGCCCAGCGCCCCCAGCCACACCTCGCGCGGCTGAGCCACCAGCTCGGCCGCCGCTGTGGGCGTGGGCGCGCGCAGGTCGGCGCAAAAGTCGGCAATGGTGAAATCGGTTTCGTGCCCCACGCCGCAAATCAACGGCACCGGGCTTTGCACGATGGTGCGCGCCAGCTGCTCGTCATTGAAGGCCCACAGGTCTTCCATCGATCCGCCGCCGCGCACCAGCAAAATCACGTCAATCGCAGGATATTGAGCCAAATCGGCACCTGGCCCTTTTCCTGCCTGCGCTAGCAGATACAGTTTCGATAGCGCCGCAATCAGCGATTGCGGCGCCGCCGCCCCTTGCACCAGCGCCGGCACCAGCACCACCGGAATATGCGGCACCCTGCGGCGCAAGGCCGTCACCACATCGTGCAGCGCCGCTGCGCCCGGCGATGTGACCAGGCCAATGCCGCGTGGCTGCAACGGCAGGGGGCGTTTACGTGTTGCATCAAAGAGGCCTTCGCGCTCCAGTTGCGCCTTCAGACGCAGAAACTGCTCGAACAGGGCACCCTGCCCCGCGCGCTGCATGCTCTCGACGATGAATTGCAAGTCCCCCCGGGCCTCGTACACACCGATGCGCCCGCGCAACTCCACCAATTCGCCATCGCGCGGCGAAAAGTCAAGCAGGCTGGCAGAGCGGCGGAACATCGCGCAGCGCAACTGGCCGTTCGCGTCTTTGACTGAAAAGTAGCAATGCCCGCTGGACGCGCGCGAAAAGCCCGTGATCTCGCCGCGCACGGCCACAGGATTGAAGCGCGACTCCAGCGCATCAGCAATGGCGCGGCACAGGGCGCCAACTTCCCAGATACGTGGCGTGGCCACTGGGTTGGAGGGCTCAGACATGCGGCAGAGCCAGCGTTTGCAGGCGATGCACAGTGTGACTATTCCACAGCGCGGAGCGAGAGACAGCCGCTTTGGCGCTTGACGTCAGAACCCGCCAGAAACCACGGACATTGGTGCAACCTGTTGATTTATAAAGATTTTTCACTGATCAATTTTTCATCAATCTGTTGAAGCCACGGTGTGGCGCCACTTTGCGAGGCCATGAAGCCCAGTTGCCCACAAAGTTATCCACAGATTTTGTGGGTGAAAAAAAGGCTTTCGGCGTGTACCTTCTCGTAACCTTTTGTGTCCAGGTCGACCCTACAAGCTGGGTCATAATCAGCGCTTGCCTTCACCCGAGCGGAGAGAGAATTGCTGTCCATCATACAAGCCGCAGGCTGGCCCATCTGGCCGCTGATCGCCTGCTCCGTCCTGGCTCTGGCGCTGATTTTCGAGCGTTTTGTGGCCCTGAAAACAGCCCGCGTCGCCCCCCCCAAACTGCTGGACGAAGCCATTACCGTCTCGGCCAAGGCTGTTCCCACGCCCGACGTGGTGAACCAGCTGGCGCAAAACTCCGCGCTGGGTGAGGTGCTGGCCAGCGGGTTGCGCGCCTTCAACAACAACCCCCAGTGCACCGAGGCGGACCTGCGCGCCACCATGGAAGGCACAGGCCGCGCCGTGGCACACCGGCTCGAAAAATACCTCAATGCCCTGGCAACCATCGCCTCGGCGGCCCCGCTGCTGGGACTGCTAGGCACCGTCATCGGCATGATCGAGATCTTCGGCTCGCAAGTGGGCACTGGCGGTGCCAGCCAGGCCATGGGTGGCGGCAATCCGGCGCAGTTGGCGCACGGCATTTCGGTGGCGCTGTACAACACGGCATTCGGCCTGATCGTGGCGATTCCGGCGCTGATTTTCTGGCGCTATTTCCGCAGCCGCGTCGATGCCTATCTGCTTACGCTGGAGCTGGCTTCCGAGCAGTTCGTGCGCCACATCCTGCGGCTGCGCAAGTAAGCCCACAGCACAACGGTGCCGCCCAGCCCTTCGCCTGAAAGACCCTGCCGATGAATTTCCGCCCCCGCCAGAAGGACGAGCCGGAGATCAACCTGATCCCGTTCATCGACGTGCTGCTGGTGATCCTCATCTTCATGATGCTGACCACCACCTACAGCAAGTTCACCGAACTGCAACTGACGCTGCCCGTGGCCGACGCAGAGCAGCAGCGCGACCATCCCAAGGAGGTGATCGTGGCCGTGGCGGCCGACGGACGCTATGCCGTCAACAAGGCTGCAGTGGATGGCAAGGGCGTGGACGCTGTGGCCCGTGCACTGGGCCAGGCCGCCGGCGCAGGCCGCGACAGCGTGGTCATCATCAGTGCAGATGCCACTGCGCCGCACCAGTCGGTCGTTACCGTGATGGAGGCCGCGCGGCGCGTGGGCCTCAGCCAGATCACCTTTGCAACGCAGTCCTCGGCATCGGCCCGTTCGGGCAACGGCCGCTAAGCACCATGGCTGCCGCCGGGCCGCAGCCGCCCTCCCCGCCCACCACAGTCACCCCGGTTACCGGTAGCCCGCCACCCACGGGAATGGCGCGTATCTGGCGTACACGCGGGCCTGTGGCCTGGGCCTTGTGGCCAATTTCTCTGATTTATGGCGCGCTGGTGGCACTGCGGCGCGAGTTGTACCGGCTGCGCTGGTTGCGCAGCGAACATGCAGGCGTTCCCGTCATCGTGGTGGGCAACGTGATTGCCGGCGGCGCAGGCAAAACCCCCGTAGTGATTGCACTGGTGCGGCATTTGCAAGCGCAGGGTTGGCAACCTGGCGTGATTTCGCGCGGCTATGGCCGCAGCACCCACGACTGCCGCGCGGTGCTGCCCGACAGCCCGGCGCCAGAGGTGGGAGACGAACCTACGCTGATCGCCCGGGCCACCCACGCACCCGTTTTTGTGGCGCCCCGGCGCATTGCGGCGGCGCGCGCCCTGCGGGCCGCACACCCCGGCACCGATGTGCTGGTGTGTGACGATGGCCTGCAGCACCTGGCCCTGGCGCGCGACCTGGAGATCTGCGTTTTCAACAGTGACGGCGTGGGCAATGGCTTTTTGCTGCCCGCCGGCCCCCTGCGCGAGCCCTGGCCCCGCCCCGTGGACTGGGTGTTGCATGCTGGCAAGCCCCCCGCCGGGCGTGCTCCCGGTTTTGCGATGCAGCGCAAGCTGGCGCCCCATGCCCTGCGCGCAGACGGCCAGAAGATTGCTTTGGCATCCCTGCAACACCAGCCTGTGCACGCCATCGCCGCCGTCGCCCGGCCCGAGGAATTTTTTGCCATGCTGCGGGCGCAAGGGCTGCAACTGGCGGGTTCCGAGGCACTGCCTGATCACTATGATTTCAATAGCTGGGAGCGCCCTTCAGATAAGGAAATAGTCCTTATTTGCACGGAAAAGGATGCCGTGAAGCTCTGGTTACTGCACCCCGATGCGCTGGCGGTGCCACTGGAGCTGGATATCGATCCCGCCTTCATGAAAGCGCTGGATCGCCGGCTCGCGCCGTGGCGGGCCACGCCGCTATCATCCCCCTCTGCCTGATTTCCGGAAAATGCCGTCATGGATTCCAAACTGCTTGAACTGCTGGTCTGCCCTGTCACCAAAGGTCCGTTGACCTACGACCGCGAGCGCCAGGAACTGGTGTCGCGCAGCGCGCGACTGGCCTATCCCGTACGCGACGGAATTCCCGTGCTGCTGGAAAACGAGGCGCGCACCCTGACGGACGAGGAGCTGCAGGCGTGAGCCCAGCCACGGCAACGGGCTTTACGGTGCTGATCCCGGCACGCATGGCATCGAGCCGCCTGCCCGACAAGCCCCTGGCCGACATCGCCGGCCTGCCCATGGTGGTGCATGTGGCCCGCCGCGCCGCCCAAAGCGCTGCGACACGCGTGGTGGTGGCCGCCGACGACCCGCGCATTCTGCAAGCCTGCCAGGCCCACGGCGTGCAGGCCTTGCTCACGCGCACCGACCACGCCAGCGGCAGCGACCGGCTGGCAGAAGCCTGCACGCAGCTTGGGCTGGACGGTGATGCGGTGGTGGTCAACGTGCAGGGCGACGAACCCTTGATGGACCCGGCGCTCATCGACGCCGTGGCGGCCCTGCTGCCCGCGCGGCCCGAGGCGAGCATGGGTACCGCAGCCCATGCCATCGACACCCTGGCCGATTATAAGAACCCCAACGTCGTCAAGGTGGTGCTGGACGCCCGGGGCCTGGCCCATTACTTCAGCCGTGCGCCGATTCCACACGCCCGCGACCATGCAGGCAAGGCCTGGTGGAAAGGGGCAGCGGCACAGGCTGCGCCCGGCATTGCTGCCCTGACCGGATTTGCGCCGCTGCGCCATATCGGCATTTACAGCTATCGCGCGGGTTTTCTGCGGCAGTTTCCCGGCCTGTCCCAGGCACCCACCGAGACGGTGGAGGCTCTGGAGCAGTTGCGGGCACTTTGGCACGGGCACCGCATCGCCGTGCACATCACCGCAGAGGCGCCCGGCCCCGGCGTGGACACCCCCGCCGATCTGAACCGGGTGCGGGCACTGCTGGCCTGAAACCACGCACACCGCCACCTGATAGGGGTGCGCTGCCGTAAGCCAGGGCAAGGCACTCACATGCTATCCTTGAACGCAAAGAGAGTACTGCGTCTTGGGCGTGCGCCTGCGCCTTCTGCCAGCAGTGCCAGCCGATTTCTAACCTTCGAGGATTTCCATGAGACTGATTCTGCTGGGCGCCCCAGGCGCCGGAAAGGGCACGCAAGCCACGTTCATCTGCCAGAAATACGGCATCCCGCAAATCTCGACGGGCGACATGTTGCGCGCGGCGGTCAAGGCCGGCACGCCGCTGGGCCTGCAGGCCAAGGCCGTGATGGATTCGGGGGCCCTGGTCAGCGATGACATCATCATTGGGCTCGTCAAGGAACGCATCACGCAACCAGATTGCGCCAACGGCTTCCTGTTTGACGGCTTCCCCCGCACCATTCCGCAAGCCGACGCCATGAAGGAAGCCGGCGTCAAGCTGGACTACGTGCTGGAGATCGATGTGCCGTTTGACGCCATCATTGAGCGCATGAGCGGCCGCCGCTCGCACCCTGCCAGCGGCCGCACCTACCACGTCAAGTTCAATCCGCCCAAGGTGGCAGGCAAGGACGACGTGACAGGAGAGGAACTGATCCAGCGCGAAGACGACAAGGAAGAAACTGTCAAGAAGCGGCTGCAGGTGTACAGCGACCAGACCCGCCCCCTGGTGGACTACTACAGCAACTGGGCCAAGGCCCAGCCGGGCGCAGCCCCCAAATACCGCGCCATCAGCGGCACGGGCAGCGTTGAAGAGATCACGGCACGCGCCCTGCAGGCACTGTCCAGCTAAAGCGCTCCACGTTGGGGTAACGCACCGGCCTTTGTCCGGTGCGGCAAGCGCGCGGCCAGTGTTGCACCTTGCATGCACCGCGGCGTTGGCGGCCACCGCGGCACAACCATAAAGCCGTTACGCCAGTAGTTCCAGCATCAGCGAGATGCGCGCCTTCACCGCAGACAAGCCCCGGGAATCCGCAAACGTATCGCCGGGCTTGGGCAAAATCTGGCCCTCCGGGCAGCGCGTGGAACGCACCACACGCACTCCGGCAGCCTGGGCGCGCAGCAGTGCGCCTTCCAGTGCACGGTGGATCGTTCCGTTCCCCGTGGCGGCCACCACGATGCCCTGCACACCATCGCGCACCAGTGAATCCACCAGAGCACCGGTGGCACCGGCATAACTTAGAACCACCTCGACCCGGGGCCATTGCACACAAGATGCTATGTTTTTCATAGCTAAGAGCGCTTGTTTTGATTGGCCTGAAGGCCAATTTTTCACTAAACGTACAGCACCCTCCTCCACCCAGCCCAACGGCCCGGCATCGCCTGAACTGAACGCATCCACGCGGTAGGGGTGCACTTTCTGGACACGCTGAGCGCAGTGCACCGCGCCGGCTGCCACCACCACAACGCCCCGGGCGCCTGGAGTCGTTGCCACGGCAACGGCATCCAGCAGGTTCTGCGGGCCATCGGGCACCAATGCCGTTGCGGGTCGCATCGCGCAGGTCAGTACCACCGGCTTATGGGCATCCAGCACCGACTGCAAGAACCACGCGGTCTCTTCCAGCGTGTCGGTGCCGTGGGTGATAACAACGCCGCGCACGTCGGGGTCGGCGAGAGTGCTGGCACAACGCTGTGCAAGCGCGCCCCACACACTGAACTCCATGTCCTTGCTGTCCAGCTGCGCAATCTGCTCGGCGACCAGACTGCCACCTGACGCCGCTTGCAGGCCGGGTACGGCATGCAACAACTGCTCGACCCCCACCTGTGCAGCGGTGTAGCCGATGTTGTCGTCTGCGGCAGCCGCCGTGCCGGCGATGGTCCCCCCCGTCCCCAGCACCACAATTTTTTGTCCGCGCACTTGCATCCTTTGAAAAACTGGTGAAAAATACAGTTACTGGATTAAAAAACAGTTATCCGCCACCACTGTGGCACGCACCGGAAACGCCATGCTCGACCATCCCAAGCTCACCGCCCGCCAGCAACAAATCCTGGACCTGATCCAGGTGGCTATTTCCCGCACCGGCGCGCCGCCTACACGGGCCGAAATCGCCACCGAGCTGGGCTTCAAGTCGGCCAACGCCGCAGAAGAGCACTTGCAGGCCCTTGCGCGCAAGGGCGTCATCGAGTTGGTCAGCGGCACCTCCCGCGGTATCCGCTTGCGCAACGAAACGGTGCGCTCCATCAATGCGGCACGCGGCACCCAGTTCAGTCTGCCCATGCCAGGGTTGTCGCAGCTGGTTCTACCCCTCATTGGTCGCGTGGCCGCTGGCTCGCCCATTCTCGCGCAGGAACATGTGGACCAGACCTACAGCGTGGAAAACAGCCTGTTCCAGCACAAGCCCGACTACCTTCTCAAGGTGCGCGGCATGTCCATGCGCGACGCCGGCATCATCGATGGCGACCTGCTTGCCGTTCAGTCCACTCGGGAGGCCCGCAACGGCCAGATTGTGGTGGCAAGGCTGGGCGATGATGTCACCGTCAAACGCCTGCGCCGCACGGCCAGCACCATTGAGTTGCTTCCCGAAAATCCCGACTACCCGGTCATAGTTGTCCAACCCGGAGAGGTTTTCGAGATTGAAGGCCTGGCTGTGGGTCTGATCCGCAACACCATGCTCATGTAATTTTCTCCACCTGCTGCGTGCCTCAGGTGGTGGGCGTTTGGAAAAACCTTATGGTTTTCCAGCCCTGAGAGCGCGCACCATTTTGCAATCCTGCCTGTGCTCAACCTCTGATTGACGGAGTTTTCACATGCGTCTTGCCTTCTCCACTTTCTCTGCGCTTTCTCAATCGTTTTCTGCACTTGCACACTGGCTTCACCCGAGCCGTGGCGAGCTTTCGAGCAGTGCTGCGGCACCTACAGCGAGCACTGCCAGCGTCTGCAGCCAAGGCCCCTTACCGGGCGCGGTCTCCGGTATTGCCGGGCGGTCGAAACCTCCGTTGCGCCAGCTGGCAAGCGTCGGCATGTCTGTACCGCGCAGCCACATCACACATCGCGTACACAGTGCGACGTCGGGCACTTTCGCGCCTGGTGCATCCAGTCACCGAAACGCCCGACGCCCGGTACGCGTGCTGCACCCAGCAGCCCGCTCAGAGGTCGGGCGCATGATCATCGCGGGCCGCATGGCCGACGTCTGCGCCGAGCTGGAGCGCATGGCGGCGTGCGATACATGGCATCACTGATACCGGTGTCCCAATATCCAAAACTGCGAGCGCCACAAAACGTTGCATTCTGATAGCAGCCTTCTGGCCCGAGCAGGCTTCGACCAGTCCACGCCAAGGCACAATGTCGGGATGAATATTGTGATATTGGATGACTATCAGGATGCGGTGCGCAAACTCCACTGCGCAAGTCGGCTTGATCCCTATTCTGCGAAGGTTTACACCAACACGGTGAAAGGTCAAGGACAGTTGGCCGTGCGCCTGAAGGATGCCGACATCATCGTGCTTGTGCGTGAACGCACCCAGATCACGCGCCAGCTGGTCGAGAAACTACCCCGACTGAAGCTGATTGCCCAAACCGGCAAGATAGGTAGCCATATCGATGTGGCAGCCTGCACCGAACGCGGCATTGCGGTAGCAGAGGGGGTTGGATCGCCTGTGGCGCCGGCGGAACTCACCTGGGCGCTCGTGATGGCGGCCACGCGACGGTTACCTCAGTACATTGCCAACCTCAAACACGGCGCGTGGCAGCAGTCCGGGCTCAAGGCGGCCTCCATGCCTCCCAACTTCTGCATCGGCAGCGTGTTGCGCGGAAAAACGCTGGGAATCTGGGGTTATGGCCGTATTGGTCAACTGGTGGCTGGTTATGGCCGCGCGTTTGGCATGAACGTGCGCGTTTGGGGTCGCGAAGCGTCCCGCGCCCAAGCCCTGACCGATGGTTACCAGGCGGCCACCAATCGGGAAGAGTTTTTCTCGCAATGCGATGTGCTGTCCCTGCACCTGCGGCTCAATGACGAGACCCGCGGCATCATTTCACTGGAAGACCTTTCGTGCATGAAGCCCACCGCGCTGCTGGTCAACACCTCGCGGGCTGAACTGATTGAGCCCGATGCACTGATTGCAGCCCTGAACCGCGGACGGCCGGGCCTGGCTGCCGTGGATGTTTTTGAAAGTGAACCCATCCTGCAAGGCCATGCCCTGCTGCGCCTGGAGAACTGCATCTGCACGCCCCACATCGGGTATGTCGAGCAGGACAGCTACGAACTGTATTTCGGTGCTGCCTTTGATAACGTGGTGAACTTCATCAAGGGGACGCCCACCAATATCGCCAATCCCGGTGCACTGCAAGTGCGACGTTGAGGCTTGGTCGTTCCCCCTGCGTTGCTAAAGCGCCCAAACAAAAAGGCTTCCCGAGGGAAGCCTTTTTGTTGGGCAGCATCCAGAGCTGCTGCCCGCCGACTCTCTCGATTTAGTTCAGAGGGGTCTTTTTGCCATCCTTGTAGACATACAAGGTGATGGCTGGGTTCTTCATTTCTCCGTTAGGCTCAAAGGAGATCGTCGAGGTCACGCCCTTGAACTGCGATTTCAGCAATTCGGGGGTATATACCTTTGGGTCAACGGAATTGGCGCGTTTCATGGCGTCGACAATCAGGTGAGTAGCGTCGTAGGTGTAGGGGCTGTAGACTTGGAACTGACCGGGGTACTTGGCGTCGTACTTGGCTTTCCACGCCTTGCCGCCGGGCATCTTGTCGAGCGACGCACCACCTTCAGCACACACCACGTTGGACAGGGTCTTGGCGCCGGCAGCCAGCTTGGCAATTTCGGCGGTGCAGATGCCGTCACCACCAAAATACTTCACGTTGCCCATGCCCAGCTGTTCCATCTGGCGCAGCATCGGACCGCCTTGGGGATCCATGCCACCGAAGAAGATGGCATCAGGGTTCTTGGACTTGATAGCCGTCAGGATGGCCATGAAGTCGGTGGCCTTGTCGGTAGTGAACTGCTCATCCACAACCTTCATGCCCTTTTCGGCGGCAACCTTCTTGAACACGTTGGCCACCCCCTGGCCATAGGCCGTGCGGTCATCAACGATAGCGACCGTCTTGAGCTTCAGGGTGTCAGCAGCATAGAAAGCCAAGCCAGCGCCCAAGGCGTTGTCGTTGGCAATGATGCGGAATGTGGTCTTGTATCCAGGCTTCGTCAGGTTGGGGTTGGTAGCCGCACCCGTAACGTGAGGAATACCGCAGTCGTTATAGACCTTGGACGCAGGAATGGTCGTACCGGAGTTCAGGTGACCCACGACGCCAGCCACTTTGGCATCGCACAGTTTTTGTGCAGCAGCCGTGCCCTGCTTGGGATCTGCTGCATCGTCTTCCGCCTGCAACTCGAACTTGATCTTCTTGCCACCGATGGTGACGCCCTGAGCGTTCAACTCTTCAATGGCCATGCGCGCGCCATTTTCGTTGTCCTTGCCGTAGTGGGCTTGGGCGCCGGATACCGGAGCCACGTGGCCGATTTTGACCACTTGCTCTTGTGCAGAGGCCATACCAGCAACAGCTGCGATAGCAGCAACCACGGTCAGTTTCAACTTCAATTGCATATCAATCTCCAGTAAAGATAAACGCTGAGAATTGTTCTTGTGTCTCAACGCAGGCGAACATATCGCAATTTACGGGCCAGATCATTAGGGAACACGCCTAAATGCGAGTGAAACCACAGGGATATACCCTGTCATCCAATGGACTACGACGGATTGCCGCTAGCCAGCTCGTCAGCCACCGCCTCATAAACCGCATGCCGCACCACCGATTCGATTTCTTCCCGCAAACGGGGCAGTACGGACCGGGTCTGCTCCTGCACTACCAGTGCAATCGCCTCGCGCAACCTTTGGTCGAGCACCACATCCACACGCTGCATCACCCGGTGCACCATGTACTCCTCCATGCCCGGCGGCAAGGGGCGGCGCGCGGCGGGCGCCGGGACGTGCTGAGCGCTGGCGACGTCCGCCAGCTCGTTGGTCGGAGATCGCACCGGCACGACGGGAACTCCAATCCTTGCCTGGATTGATGGCGCGGACGGTGAAATGGCAGGGGTAAGCACCTTGGTCGATGTGGCAGCTTGCGCCACTGGCACTGAAACGGGGAGTACATCTGGCCCCTGCACCACTTCGGTGAGAGTCGGTACAAAACGAGGAAGTGGCTTGGGAGGGTGAGGCATCAGTCGACCTTCAACACGAGGTCATGGCGTGTGATTGCATAGCCCTGTGACGCATAGTGGCGCCAACGCGCACGCGCTTCACCGCGGTCCACCTCATCGGTGGCACTGACCACCTCTACCAGACGCTCGAAACTACCAAACCCCGGCGGCACGGCGCCCCCCAGATTCAGCAACATCTCGTGATGTGGTCCCTGCTGCACATCCACGGCAAGCACCACAGGGGAGAACCGCAAAAGCTCTTCCCCTGCGTCGCTGCGGCAATGGGCCACGTAATCCTGGGGCGTCATGTTCCAGAGCATGTCGTCGAGTTCAGCCAGCGTTTGTGCGGAACCTGTGATCATGAGCTGTACGCCACTGCGCAGTGCCTTGCGGGCAAACCGGCAGGCGTAGGCCATTTTGTCTGGCGCATTGAAGTGGAAAGCGATTTCCGTCATGACGCTCTCAAGCAGGCTTCGATTGAAACTTGCGCCGGGAAGGTAGAGCGGGCTTAACAGCCTTGACCGTGCCCGTTGCGGAGCGCTGCTGCGCATGGCCCAGCAGGTAATGCACCAGCAAGCCAACAGGTCGGCCGGTGGACCCCTTGCCGGCACCACTTTTCCACGCAGTGCCGGCAATATCCAAGTGCGCCCATGGAAACTCGCCCACGAATCGCTGCAAAAACTTGGCCGCCGTGATGGAACCGCCTGCTCGTCCCGCCACATTGCCCATGTCGGCAAAATTGCTCTTCAACCCCTCCGCGTAGTCTTCGTCCAACGGCATGCGCCAGCAAAGATCTTGCGCCTCATCCCCAGCCGCAGACAAGGCAGCAGCCAGGACATCGTTGTTTGCAAAGAGTCCGCTACGCACAGACCCCAAAGCAATTACACAGGCACCGGTCAAGGTGGCGATGTCCACCACCGCTGCCGGCTTGAAGCGCGCGGCATAAGTCAACACGTCACAAAGTACCAACCGACCTTCCGCGTCTGTGTTCAATACCTCGATCGTCTGACCGCTCATGCTGGAAACCACATCACCGGGCTTCACCGCCCGACCGTCCGGCATGTTCTCGCACGCAGGAATGAGGCCCACCACATTGATTGCGGGCTGCAATTCTCCAAGAGCGCGAAATACACCCAACACACTCGCCGCGCCACACATGTCGAATTTCATTTCGTCCATCTCGGCGGCAGGCTTGATGGAGATGCCGCCGGTGTCAAAAGTGATGCCTTTGCCCACAAGCACCACCGGGGCATCGGACTTGCTCGCACCGCTATAACGAAGTTCGATCAGCCGCAACGGCTCCTCGGAGCCTCGCGCAACGGCCATGAATGCCCCCATGCCAAGTCGGGCAACTTCGGCAGGGCCGTGCACCTTGCACTGGATGCGGGGCTGGCTGCCAAGGGACTTGGCGGCATCTGCCAAAAGACTCGGCGTTGCGTGATTTGCCGGACGGTTTCCCCATTCGCGGGCAAACTCCACCCCCGCCACAAGACCCACCCCGTGCGCAAATGCCTCGCGAACCGGTTCTGCATGAACGACGCCGATCACCACCCGATTCAGGGTGCGCGCTTCGGCCTTGGGCTTGGTGGTGGCATAAACATAACTGGCATCCGCAACTGCCTGCACTGCAGCACTTACGCCATCTGGCTGGGCTTCGCCAGCAAAACACACTACCGCTCGCTTGACCTGAGGCAGCTTGAAAGTTGTCGCAATGGCTTGCAAGGCCTGGCGAATGGCGCGGGCCGAGCCGTTGCCTGCGCCCAACAGCACAACGCGACGTGCGCTGACAGCGGGTGCCAGATAGAGTTGGAGGTGTGTGCCGACCTTGGCCTTCAGATCGCCACATTTGAGTGCATGGGCAGCAAGCACCGACAAGGCGTCCTGCCCCGGCCTGAAGCCCTCGGGTACCAACACGACAAGTAGATCGCATTTTTCGGTAGCAGCAGCCGTCAACTCCAGCGTCTTCAGATCAAAGTTCATAATCGGTGTTTTCCTTCGAGCCAATGTTATTCGATTCATCCATTCGCAGAGAGCTGGCGCGGAGCTTTGGCGCCACGCTCGTGGTGCTCGTCACGGTAGTCATGACCATGATGCTGATCCGAACCCTCGGTCAGGCGTCGCGCGGCAGTGTCAACCCTTCTGACGTCATGTTGGTCATGGGCTTCACGGTGCTGGGACAACTCCCAATCATCCTCAGCCTGAGTCTTTTTGTCGCGGTGGTGGGAGTCCTGTCACGCATGTACAGGGACAGCGAAATGGTGATCTGGTTCTCAAGTGGCCAGGGACTCATGAGCCTGCTGCGCCCATTGCTGCGCTTTGCATGGCCCGTGATGGCAGTCATTGCCATCCTGTCCCTTGGGGTATGGCCGTGGGCTAATGCCCAGATTCAGGAGCTCAAGACGCGCTATGAACAACGCAGCGACATCGACCGCATTGCGCCTGGCGAATTTCAGGAGTCAGCCAACGGTAGCCGGGTGTTTTTTATCGACAAGGACAGCCCGGACACCCAGGCGGGAAACAACATTTTCATTGCGGCCAGCAGCGGCGCCAAAGAATCGGTAACGTCAGCTCGCAGTGCTCGCCTGGAAATACGTGCAGGCGAACGCTTCGCATTGCTTAGTCAGGGGCAGCGACTGGAGTCCACTACCGACCAGCCAGGCCTGAAACTGAGTGAATTTTCGGAATACGGCACTCGCATCGGTTCGGCATCCGGCACAGGTACAGATCAACTGGCTGTCAAGACCCGCGCTACCCATGAGCTGTTCTTGCAATCGACCATACCCGCATACCAGGCAGAACTGGGCTGGAGACTTGGACTGGCAGTGGCGGCCGTCAACTTTGTCATTCTGGGCTTGGCTCTGGCCAGCGTGAACCCACGCGCCGGTCGCAGCGGCGGCATGATGTTTGCACTGTTATCTTTCGTTGTGTACTACAACCTCATGACGCTTGGGCAGAGCTGGGTTGGAGCAGGAAAGCTGGGATTGCCAACCTTCATGATTCTCCTTCATGGTGGCACGGCAGTACTCGCGCTGGCCATCCTGGCTGCGCGACACAATCACTGGACGCTCCGGCGTCTGCGCAAAACCCGGAGTCCCGCATGAGAGTACTTCGCCGCTTCATTCACCGAGAAGCACTCCTTGCTGTGGGATTTGTGACGCTGGGGTTCCTTGCGCTGTTTTTTTTCTTCGATCTGATCGACGAGTTGCGTTGGGTTGGACGGACGGGATCTGACGGCTACCAACTCTCCCACGCGTTACTTTTTGTGTCGCTGAGCATTCCCAATCATCTTTACGAATTGCTCCCGATCACAGTGCTCATCGGCACCATTTTCGTCATGGCGCGGCTGGCCCAAAGCTCCGAATTCACCATCATGCGTACCAGCGGCCTGGGCCCTTGGCAGGCATTGCGCACCTTGCTGACTCTTGGTGGGTTCTTTGTACTACTGACCTTTGCCGTGGGCGACTACATTACCCCACTGTCGGAACGAGCGGCGCAGCTCATCAAGGTGCGCCACCTGGGACGGTTGACCTCTGGTGCCACCGGCGCTTGGCTCAAAGAGCGCCAGCAAGACCATTCCTTTGCAGTGAACGTGCGCGCATTAACCCCCGAAGGCGGCATGTTGGGCGTGCGCATTTTCGAATTTGATGAAAAAGGGCAACTGACCTCACAGACCCATGCGGTGTCGGGGCGATTCGCTTCCCCTGGGATGTGGGAGCTACTCCAAGTAAGGCGCAGCAGCTTTCTTCAACTAGACAGCGAGGAAGTCCGGGTCGAACAGCTGCAAACTCCCGCACTGCAATGGCCGACCCGCATCAGTGCCGACATGGTGGCGGCCTCACTGCTCAAGCCTGACCGTATGGCAACGGTCGACCTCTTCCAGTACATCCGCCATCTTGATGCCAACGGCCAGTCCGCCCAACGGTATGAAATTGAGTTTTGGCGCAAGGTTTTTTACCCCCTGAGTTGCTTGGTAATGGTGGTTTTGGCATTGCCGTTTGCATACTTGCACTTTCGTGCAGGCGGAATTGCAGGTTATGTATTTGGCGGCGTGATGGCAGGCATCAGCTTCTTTTTACTGAACAATGTGTTCGGCTACGCCGGTAATTTGCAGAATTGGTCACCCTGGCTCACTGCTGCGGCTCCTGGATTGATTTACTCCCTCTTGTCGCTCGCAGCCTTTGGTTGGCTGGTCTTGCGACGCTAAGCCCACTACTACCCCTTT
Source organism: Acidovorax sp. 35-64-16 (assembly GCF_002281195.1). Lineage (NCBI taxonomy): Bacteria > Pseudomonadati > Pseudomonadota > Betaproteobacteria > Burkholderiales > Comamonadaceae > Acidovorax > Acidovorax sp. 35-64-16. The sequence continues at coordinate 23,487 of NZ_NCFM01000037.1, forward strand.
TGCGTATGCCCCACACACTTCCTGCCATCGTGCTCTTTTCCCATGGCTCACGCGACCCTCTTTGGCGCGCGCCCATAGAAGCAGTTGCCTCACGCATTGCCTTGCACCATCCAGATAGGTTGGTGCAATGTGCCTATCTTGAGCTGTGCGAACCGACATTGGCCCAGGCAGCAGAGGCTCTCGCTCAACGGGGCGCAACCCACATGGTGGTCGTGCCAATGTTTCTTGGTACCGGAAAACATGCGCGTGAAGACCTGCCCTTGTTGGTGGAGCAACTCCGCTCACTTCACCCATCGGTGAAATTCAGCGTGCAGGCGGCCATTGGAGAGGACAACCGCATGACGACACTGATGGCCGAAATAGCCTGTGACTTCTCCACGACCGACTTCAACTCTTAGACAAATAAAACATAATGATGCGAATTTTTAGGCGTCATTAGATATGAATTTGCACCAATTCCGATTTGTTCAAGAGGCAGCCCGCCGCAACCTTAATCTGACCGAGGCGGCCAAAGCCCTGCACACCTCGCAGCCCGGCGTATCCAAGGCAATCATCGAGCTGGAAGAAGAACTCGGAATTGACATTTTCGCGCGCCACGGAAAGCGACTCAAACGCATCACAGAACCCGGCCAGCACGTACTCAAGAGCATTGAGGTCATCATGCGCGAGGTTGGCAATCTCAAGCGCATTGGAGAACAGTTCAGTGCGCAGGACAGTGGAACCCTGTCGATCGCCACCACCCATACTCAGGCGCGCTATGTATTGCCGGTCCCCGTGGCGCGACTCCGCGAGGCATACCCGAAAGTCAACATCAGCCTGCACCAGACCACGCCCGATCAGGTCGCACGCATGGTGATTGATGAAGTGGCGGAAATTGGCATGGCTACCGAGTCGCTGGCCGACTACCCCGAGCTGGTGACCCTGCCCTGCTATGAATGGGAACATGTGTTGGTGCTGCCTCCGGGTCATCCGCTGACCCAGAAAGAGCGCATTGGACTGGATGATATCGCCCACGAACCTCTCATTACCTACCACCCAACCTTTACAGGGCGCGGCAAGATTGACCAGGCCTTTGCAACGAGGCGACTTCAACCGCGCATTGCACTCGAAGCCATCGACTCCGACGTGATCAAGACTTATGTGCGCCTGGGCTTGGGCATCGGCATCGTGGCTGAAATGGCTATGCGCGAAGATCCTTTGGGTGACTTGGTTGTGCGACCCGTGGGGCATCTTTTCGGGCAGAGCGTCGCACGGGTGGCCTTCAAGCGCGGAGCCTACTTGCGTAACTTTGTCTACAAATTCGCCGAACTGCTGAGCGACCGCCTGAGCCGCGAACTCATAGCCCGTGCCATGGCAGGGCATGTCAATGATTACGAACTCTGAGCATCTGTCGTAACCGACCGATCCCCCGCATCTTTTGTGCTTTTTCCCATGACCTCCACCGCCGCGAGTCCACTCACACCGACATTTCCCAGCAAGCTACCCCAGGTCGGCACTACCATTTTTTCAGCTATGTCGGCACTTGCTGCTGAACATGATGCGGTGAATCTGGGCCAAGGATTTCCTGATTTTGAATGTGATCCAGCCTTGGTCGATGCGGTGACACAGGCCATGAAGGCCGGTCACAACCAGTACCCGCCCATGCCCGGTATTCCAGCATTGCGCGAGGCTGTTGCTTCAAAAATAGAAGCAACCTATGGTCGAAAATATTGCGCCAACGCCGAAATTACCATCACGGCAGGGGCTACCCAAGCGATCCTCACGGCCATTCTGGCCATCGTGCACGCGGGCGACGAAGTCATTGTGCTCGACCCTTGTTATGACAGCTACGCCCCCAACATCGAACTGGCAGGTGGCATTGTTGTGCGGGTCCCCCTTACCCCAGGAACGTTTCGCCCCGACTTTTCTCTGATTGGCGGGGCAATCTCGCCACGAACCCGCGCCCTCATCATCAACAGTCCGCACAACCCTAGCGCTACAGTCTGGAGCGCTGAAGATATGCTCGCACTGCAGGAACTGCTGGCCCCCACCAACATCTTGCTGATCAGCGATGAAGTTTACGAACACATGGTTTTCGATGGTGCTGAACACCAGAGCACCGCACGTTTCCCAGGCTTGGCGGCGCGGGCCTTCGTTGTATCGAGCTTTGGCAAAACCTTCCACGTTACGGGGTGGAAGGTTGGAACCGTGGCCGCACCTGCATACCTCACTGCCGAATTCCGAAAGGTACACCAGTTCAATGTGTTTACCGTGAACACGCCCATGCAGTACGGACTGGCCGAGTATTTGAAAGAACCTGCGCCTTATCTACAGCTACCGGCTTTCTATCAAGCTAAACGCGACCTGTTCCGCGAAGGCCTGGAAGGCTCGCGTTTGAAATTGCTTCCCAATACAGGCAGCTATTTTCAATGCGTAGACACGACAAACGTGAGCGATCTAAATGAGTCGGACTTTTGCCAGTGGCTAGTGCGTGAAGTGGGGGTTGCCGCCATTCCCTTGTCTGCTTTCTACGGCGATGGTTTTAATCAAGGAGTCGTTCGCTTTTGCTTTGCCAAAAAAGACGAAACCTTGCATGAAGCCATTAGAAGATTGAAAAAACTCTAATGCCAATCATTGCTTTCGACTCCAAAGTGCTCGGCTCAAGATGCAACAGTCAGCGGTGGATGTTGCTTTTCTCGCATATCTGACCATCACTATTGAATTTTGCCCCACCCTTTTTCGCAAACCGAACGTTCATCTTGTGAACAAATTCTTGGCCAGCCTGGTGGTCTGAAGCCCCCGCAGTCGAGCTCTGGGCTGTCTTGGCTGATAAGGTGCAAAGCAGACTCACCGGATGCGACGTTTGCCGGGTAACTTGGCAGGCATTGAGTTTGGTGTGCAGTGTTTTGGCAATTCCAAAGCAGAAACGCCCCCGTCTGATCACAGAGGGGGGCGTTGCTGGGCTGTAAGAGCCTGACGATGACCTACTTTCACACGGGAACCCGCACTATCAT
>NZ_NCFM01000038.1:0-26283 GCF_002281195.1 Acidovorax sp. 35-64-16
CTCTCTCATGAGCGTTTGTAGTGCTAAGCACTAGTTCCAAAGAACTTGGCACTCGCCATCAAACGCCCACGCTTATCGGCTGTATATTTTTAATGAACCGGATACCAAAACAGCCTGAGCTACTTTGATTTTCTGACTTAGCTGCGATCAGCTAAGCCTTAAATTATAACAGGCTTTCTAATACCCTGTCAACCTGAAGGTCTTTGCACTTTCTTCACCAGCCACCGTCTCCAGCAACCCGCTACTCTCAGCGCAGCCTTGAATTATATACCGGGTTTTTACCCAATCAAACCCAAAATCACACCTCTTTGCAAACCTTCTTCTCCACCACCCAGACCAACCCAACAGGGACGCCTCTGAACAGCGAAGCCTATGACTATAGCATGGAAAAGTTGACACCTGAAGCAGGTCGTCGATTCTTTGCAAGTCAGCGGAATACTGATTCCCGTCACGACGCTTCGCAAGCGAAATGCACTGCACGGCATGACCCGCCCCCGCCCAACACCAACCGTCAATTGTCGCTCCCCTGATAATCAGCGCCACCATGTCACTTATCACCTTACTGGACGCCCAACTCGCATTTGGGCATGTCGCACTGCTGGATCACGCCGGCTTTTCCCTTGAAACCGCGGAGCGCGTTGGCCTGATCGGGCGCAACGGAGCAGGCAAATCTTCTTTGCTCAAAATTCTGGGGGGATTGGCCAAGCCAGACGATGGCAACCTGCACGTCCAGCAGGGGGTTCGTATCGCCTACGTAGCTCAGGAGCCGACCCTTGATCAGCAAGTCACCATTTTCAAGGCGGTTTCTGAAGGCTTGCAACATGTGATTGCCGTGAGGGACCAATACCTGTCAGGAGCAGATGGACTTGATCTCGACGCGCTGCAGTCCGTGATTGAAGCGTACGACGCATGGAACTGGGAGCAGCGCGTCGAAGAGACGCTGCAACGCCTGCACCTGGATCCGGATGCGATCGTAGGGACGCTCTCCGGCGGCACAAAGAAGCGCGTTGCGCTCGCCCAGGCGTTGGTCACACGGCCGGATGTGCTGCTGCTGGACGAGCCCACCAATCATCTGGATCTTGACTCTATTGAATGGCTGGAGGACTTGCTGCTCGACTTTCCGGGCAGCGTTGTCACGATTACCCATGACCGGGCGTTCCTGGACCGGGTCGCAACCCGGATTGTGGAGCTGGACCGAGGACAGCTGCGCTCGTATCCCGGTAACTTCGCTCAGTACCTTGTGCAGAAGGAAGACCAGCTTGCGCAAGAAGCCGTAATTTCAGCCAAGGCAGACAAACTGCTGGCGCAGGAAGAGGTGTGGATTCGCAGGGGCGTGGAAGCGCGGCGTACCCGCAGCCAAAGCCGAATCAGCCGGCTTGAGCATCTACGCGCTCGTCGCGAGGCGCGGCGAGATGTTGTGGGCAGCGTCAAGATGGATGTCGCTACGGGTTCGCAAAACGGCTACCAGGGAAAAATCGTTGCCGAGCTGACCGGGGTTAGCAAGGCATTTGGCGACAAGACCATTGTTCGAAAATTCAGTGCCACGATCCTGCGCGGTGACAAGGTCGGGCTGATTGGTCCGAACGGTGCGGGAAAAACCACCTTGCTGAAGCTCATCCTGGGTGAACTTCAGCCTGACGAAGGCCAGATCCGCCAGGGTGCCAACTTGCAGGTGGCGTATTTTGACCAGATGCGACACGCGATCAACCTGGATGCCACCCTAGAGGACTTCATCAGCCCCGGCAGCGAGTGGATCGAGATTGGCGGACAGCGCAAGCATGTCAAAAGTTACCTGAGCGATTTCCTGTTTTCCCCGGCACGTGCACATTCACCTGTGAGGTCCCTGTCCGGCGGTGAGCGCAACCGACTATTGCTGGCGCGGCTGTTTGCGCGCCCCGCCAATGTGCTGGTGCTCGACGAGCCGACCAATGACCTGGACATCGACACGCTGGACTTGCTGGAAGATCTGCTGGAATCGTATGAAGGCACCGTATTTCTTGTAAGCCACGACCGCACCTTCCTGGACAACGTGGTAACCAGCACCATCGCTTTCGAAGGCGATGGCAACTGGCGTGAATACGAGGGCGGTGTGCAGGATTGGCTGATCCAATCCAAGCGAAGCCGGGCCCTGACGGCGGCTGCGCCCACGCCGAAGGAGCGCGCGGCACAAAATTTGAGCGAAACAACGGCTGAGCGCCTATCAGATAAGCCTGAGCAGCTATCAAAAAAGAAACTTAGCTACAAAGAGCAACGAGAACTGGATCAATTGCCCCAACGCATCGCCGATCTGGAGGCCGAGCAAAAAACCTTGCAGGATGAGCTGGCCGACGGCAAGGTGTACAGCCAGGACGCCGCCAGGGCAGCTACCCTCCACGCGCGCGAAGGAGAAATTGAGGAGCAACTGATGGCAGCGCTCGAACGCTGGTCAGCGCTTTCCACCTGACATGCTGATTTTTACAGACCGCAAAGCGCTCCCAGCGCTTTGCGGCCAGCATCTCAGATGCGGTGGTGCAGGCGGTCGGTGGCTCCGCGCAACCGCGTGATCAAGGCGGTGGCAATCTGGTTCAACGGAAGCACCTCATCTGCCGCACCGTGGGCAATGGCCTCGCGCGGCATGCCAAACACGATGCAACTCGCTTCATCCTGCACATAGTTGTAGCTGCCTGCGTCCTTCATCTCCTTCATCGCAGCCGCTCCATCGTTGCCCATGCCCGTGAGCATGATGCCGAATGCATTGCGGCCCACCACGGCAGCCGCAGATTTGAAGAGCACCTCCACTGATGGCTTGTGACGATTGACTGGTGCGCCATCGTCCACCACCGCCACATAATTGGCGCCACTGCGCGCCACATGAAACTGGGTGCCACCGGGGGCAATATAGGCATGCCCCGGAAGGATGCGCTCACCATTGACCGCTTCCTTGACCGTGATCTGACACAAGCCATTGAGCCGCGCCGCAAAACTGGTGGTAAAGCCGGGCGGCATGTGCTGGGTGATCACAATCGCTGGCGAGTCTGCCGGCATCTGCACCAGCACTTCGCGAATTGCCTCCGTGCCGCCGGTCGATGCACCGATGCAAATCAGCTTTTCTGTCGACAACCGGCCCAGCAACGCCGTTGCTGGTGCAGGATGAGCAACCCCACCGGACGAAGCGGACGCAGCCACCTCACGCGGCGCAGAACGGCGCACCTGGGCCACCGCGGCCACCCGGATCTTGTCTACGATCAGGGAGGCGAGCTCATTGATTCCGCTCGCCAGCCCCACGCGCGGCTTGGCCACAAAATCCACGGCACCCAACTCCAGCGCTTTCATGGTGACCTCTGCACCGCGCTCTGTCAGGGTGGAAATCATCACCACCGGCATAGGTCGCAAGCGCATCAATCGGCCAAGAAAATCAATGCCGTCCATGCGCGGCATCTCAACGTCCAAGGTGATCACATCGGGGTTCAGTTCGCGAATCATTTCGCGTGCGACCAGTGGATCGTTCGCCGTGCCAACGCACTCCATGTCCCTCTGTCGGTTGATGATTTCCGCGAGCAAGCTGCGCACCAGCGCCGAATCATCCACCACCACCACTCGAATTTTCTTGCTCATTCCCTCACACCTTCCTCAAAACAGATCCACCGAACCACCAGATGTGGTCTTGGCAACGATCGCCGCATTGCCGCGAACCTCCTGAGCCACAAGTGTTTCGGGATGGGTATGGGCCAGCCGCTTGACCATGGCTTTGCCGGTTACGGGGAAAAAAACCACTTTGCGTGGATAGATATCCAGCACGTCCTCAGACATGATGGGAATACGTTCCGTCTGAAGATAGTTCAGCACGAAATTGGTGTTGCGCTCTCCCACATTCATCGTGGTGAAGTTGTGCATGACCTGGGCTCCGCCAAAAATCTTGGCTTGCATCGTCTCACGCCGGGCGCCGAGCTTGAGCATCTCGTTGATCAGCAACTCCATGGCGTAAGACCCATAGCGGCCCGAGGCATCTGCCATATCCCCGTCTGGAAGCATGAAATGGTTCATTCCACCAATGCGGGCTCTGCTGTCCCACAGGCAAGCCGCAATGCATGACCCCAGCACCGTCATGATGATCATGTTCTCGTCCGACACAAAGTATTCACCCGGCAACACCTTCACAGCGTTGTGCTGGAAATGATGGTCGGCGTAAAAAAACGATGCCTCACCAGGTTTGCGCGCCTGGGCTTTCAACCCCTGCAGCGACGACTCTTTCGCAACCGCAGTGCCAGTGGAGTAAACGTCTGCGCTCAAGGGGGCAATGCGCGGCGCACGCCGCCGCTCTGTGGTGTCAAATGCCATGGGAATGGCTCCCTGAAAGACCAGTGGCCAAATGGCGCCGGATCATAGGTTGGTCGTGGAAACTGCGTGGCATCAGTGAGGCTGTCAACGCCGTTCGTACACCGTTTTTCCACGCAGGGTAAAGAGATCCCGTGATTCGCTGAAATTTTCGGCATGGCCAACGAACAACATTCCGCCCGGCTTGAGCACCCGATGGATTCGCTCCAGCACCTTCCGCTGGGTCGGGGCGTCAAAATAAATCATGACATTGCGACAAAAAACCACATCAAAAGGCTCCCGGAAAGGCCAGTCGTCGCGGATCAGGTTCACGCTGATGAACTCGATTGCCTTACGCATCTCGGGTTTGGCGCGAACCATGCCTTCATTGCCGGCCTTTCCACGCAGGAAAAAATGCCGAAGGCGCTCGGGGCTGAGCCCTTTGACGTTGTCCACCCGATAAACACCTTGTGACGCAGTCGCCAGTACGCGCGAGTCGATATCACTGGCCGTCAGCTTGAAAGGCGCATTCGGGCCCAGCGCTTCCAGCGCAGTCATGACAATGGAATAGGGCTCTTCCCCGGTGGATGCTGCATTGCACCAAACCCGCCACGGCGTGCCAGAAGGCTTGCTCTTCAGATGCGCAGCAAAAATTTCAAAATGGTGCTGTTCACGGAAAAATGCCGTCAAATTGGTGGTCAAGGCATTCACGAACTCTTGCCACTCGGGACCGTCATGCTTTTCCAGCCAGCTCAGATACTCGTTAAAGCTCGTATGCCCCGTCTCCCTGAGACGACGCGAGAGTCGGCTGTAAACCATTGCGTGCTTGCCATCGTGCAAACTGATGCCAGCGCGCTGGTAAATGAGCCCCTGGACCCGCGCGAAATCGGCCGTTGTCCAGACAAATTCACGCCCTTGCGAAAGGGGGCCGGAGGACGCCGTTGCAGCAACGGCAGTATCCGCCCTGCCGGAAAGAGTGCGCGTTCGCGCCGCAGTTGAAGCGGTGGCAGTCGAGGACATGTGTTTCCTGTTCGCTCCATAGGGCCAGTGAAAAAACTCACCGGCCTGTGTTTCCCTGGGCCAACATTTGAATGGCCCAATCGTGCTACTCGTCCGTAGTCACCAAACCCATGTCCACACTGGACATCAATTTCTCAATGTCCAGCAGGATGAGCATGCGCTCGCCTACCGAGCCCAGACCCAAGATACAACTGTTGTCGATGGCGCTTTCAATATCGGGGGCGGCGCGAACACTGCCCGAGGCCAGTTCCATGACATCGCTGACCGAGTCCACCACAATCCCGACCACACGCTGACGCAGATTCAGAATGATCACCACCGTAAAGGTGTTGTAGTCGGCCTGGGTGCAGTTGAACTTGATGCGCATGTCCACGATGGGCACGATCGTTCCCCGCAAATTGACCACGCCTTTGATGAACTCTGGTGCATTGGCAATGCGGGTGGGAGGCTCGTAACCCCGAATTTCCTGAACCTTCAGGATGTCGATGCCGTACTCTTCCTGGTCGAGCCTGAACGTCAGATACTCCCGGGCACTGGACGCAGTGGTTTCTTCTGATTTTTCCATCACACTCATGGTGATTCTTCCTTTCAAGACAGCGCCTGCAACAACCGGCGCAGGCGCAAGAATCTAGTGGCGTGCCCGTCGCACCAGCCCACCCGTATCCAGAATAAGGGCCACGGTGCCGTCGCCCAAAATCGTGGCCCCCGACACATTGGGAACTTTGCGATAGTTGGATTCGAGGTTCTTGACTACCACTTGGTGCTGACCCAGCAACTCATCCACCAGCAGGGCGACACGGCTACCGTCTGCTTCCACTACCACCATGATGTTGCTGGACTTGCTGGCGTCGAAGCGAGGTACCTGGAAAATCTTTTCCAGGGCAATCACGGGCATGTATTCGTCCCGCACCTTGACCAACTGCGACCCTTGCGCCACTGTGCTGACATCTTCGGGATTGACCTGGAACGACTCGACCACCGACGACAACGGAAGAATGTAGACCTCGTCGCTGACGCCCACGGACATGCCATCCATGATGGCCAACGTCAGGGGCAGGCGCACGGACACCCTCATCCCGTAGCCTTCTGCCGAATCGATCTCGACCGAGCCGTTGAGCGCCGCAATGTTTCGCTTGACAACGTCCATTCCCACACCACGGCCGGACACGTCCGTAACCTCATCGGCGGTGGAAAATCCCGGTGCAAAGATAAGCTGCCAGACATCGGCGTCACTCATGTGCTCGGACACATCGAGGCCGCGCTCCTGCGCTTTGCTCAGTATCTTTTCGCGCGACAGCCCTTTGCCGTCATCTCGCACCTCGATCACGATCGAGCCGCCCTGGTGAGAGGCTGATAGCGTAATGGTGCCGTGCTCCGGTTTGCCTTTTGCCAGACGATCGGCAGGCATTTCGATGCCGTGATCGCAACTGTTTCGCACCAGGTGAGTCAACGGGTCGGTGATTTTTTCAACCAGACCCTTGTCGAGTTCGGTGGCCTCACCCAGCGTCACAAAATCCACCTTCTTCCCGAGTTTGTTCGCCAGATCACGCAGCATGCGTGGAAAACGGCTGAACACGATCGACATGGGAATCATGCGAATCGACATGACCGATTCCTGAAGATCACGGGTGTTGCGATCAAGATCCGCCAGCCCCGCCAGCAACTGCTGGTAGGCGCCCGCATCAAGGCCTCGGCTGTTTTGCGCAAGCATGGCCTGGGTGATTACCAGCTCACCCACCAGGTTGATCAGCTGATCCACCTTGTTCACAGCCACCCGGATCGTCGTCGATTCCATCTGGGCCTGACTCTGCGCCTTGGGCTCTGCCGCCGTCTTGGCAACCGCTGGCTTGACGCCTGCGGTTACGGGCGGCGCAGCCACCAGCGCGGGGGCGGTCTCGGCGGGCGCGCCAGGCGCATCATGAAAGAAACCATAGGGCACTTCTGCTGCGGTGCCGGCTGGCGCCGCCTGCTCGACTGTTATGGCACCTGACGTCGCTGCGTCGCTGATGGCCACCTGCTCCTTGGCAACATGAAACGCAAAGAGATCCAGCAGATCATCGTTGGTTGATGTGGTTTCAACGGCAAATCGGCGCGTGGCGGGCTCGATAACGGGCAAATCGCTGATAGAACCCAGACCCGGGATGTCTCGGAAGAGCTCCTTGATGGCATCTGCCTGCGCTGGTCGTTCCAGCGGGCCTATCTGGATATGGAGCTGGCGCGGCTGACCGGACAGCACAGCCGGTGCTGGCGCCAGAACGGGCGGCGGCGCTACAACGGCGACCGCAGGAACCACTGCCGGCACCACGGGTGCAGGCACATCCCCCGCTGGAACCCGGCCTGCGGCCAACTCGCTAATGCGGTGCACAAGCTCGGTGGTAGAGACCGCCTCGCCCTGCTCTCCCGCTTGGTGGCGCGCCAACAGACTGCGCGAGGCGTCTGCCGATTCGAGCAATACGTCCACCATTTGCGGAATGGGCTGAAGTTCGTGCCGCCGCAAGCGGTCCAGCAGAGACTCCATCTGGTGCGTCAATTCCGCCACATCGGCAAACCCGAACGTGGCGGCGCCGCCCTTGATGGAGTGCGCGCACCGAAAAATGCCGTTGAGCTCTTCGTCGTTGGCATTGACCAGGTCCAGATTCAGCAGCATATGCTCCATCTGGTCGAGGTTTTCACCTGCTTCTTCGAAAAAGATTTGATAGAACTGGCTCAGATCAAAATCTGCGCCAGATCCCGATCCTTCTTGATAGGTTTCCGCCATGGAGGCTCCTGTTGTCTTGCTTATCCCGGTCCGTGCGGATCAGCGGATAACTTTCTGAATTACTTCAATCAATCGGTTCGGATCGAAAGGTTTTACCAGCCATCCCGTGGCACCTGCGGCACGGCCTGCCTGTTTCATCTGGTCACTGGATTCAGTGGTCAGAATCAGGATGGGAATAGTCTTGAATTTGGGGTGCTCGCGCAGCTTGCGCGTGAGACCAATGCCGTCGAGCCGGGGCATGTTCTGGTCCGCCAGTACGAGGTGGATGTCGTGAGCTTCTGCTTTTTCCAGGGCATCCTGCCCATCCACGGCTTCCACCACATGGTAGCCCGCGCCCGTGAGGGTAAAAGACACCATCTTTCGCATGGAAGGTGAATCATCTACGGCAAGGATCGATTGCATGTAAGGCTCCAACTGACTTGTGTATATAGGTTAACCAGTGATGCGAGCATCAAAACAGATCCACAGAACCCGCATCCATCTCGCTCTGGGTCACGGGATTGGGGCGATCAGGGGCCATTTCAGCAAATGGAGCCACCTCTTCACCCTCTTCGTGCCCCATGGCTTCAGATGCAAGCCGAAAGGCGCAGCCCTGGAGCACCTTGGTGGTATGCCAGATCAACTGAGAAGCCATGTCCTGAAACTGCAACTCGGTCACGGCTTTGCGCAATGCTGCTCGTGCAGCCACCAACTCTGGCGCATCCTTCACCACCGCATCGGACAACGCTGCATTGGCTTCGTCAAAACGCTCCAGCAAGTTGTCGGTGGCGTGGTTCAACAGCCCCTCAAGCCGATGCAAATCATGCATGACCACCAGCAACGAATCCTGCAGTTCCGCTGCCACCATGACGGGGACCTGTACTCCGGGGCCTCCGGAGGGTGTGAGCGTAGATTGCATCGTTTTCCATCCCGGCAAATATTGCAAAGCACGCGAAAAAATGGGCCCTGCGGAATCGATTGCCAAGCACCAGACTTACACCTTACAAGGTGCTGCCCATCTGGCACCTCGCGCCGCACATGCCCCACGAGATAACACTATTTGTTCCAATATGTATCCTATGATAGCGCTCCTATGGTCAAAGCAATACAAGACCATCACCTAAAAATCCTTCATCTTGAGGATTCTCTCGCCGACCACGGGCTTGCCAAAGCTGCCTTGCGACGCTCGGGGATGGCATGCACGGTTCAGCACGTCGACACGCTAGAGGCCTTTCAGACCCTGACGGCACACCATTCGTTCGACATCATTCTGGCGGACTACCGTTTGGCAGGTTTTACGGCGCTTGATGCGTGGCAGCATGTTGCGCAATTGCATCAACATCCGCCTTTTGTCCTGCTCTCCGGGGCCATCGGGGAGGCCGCAGCAGTTGACGCCATGCGGCTGGGAATTGCGGATTATCTTTCCAAGGATGACATGGCTCGCCTGCCCCATGTCATATCCCGGGCGTTGGAGGTGCACGAGGCGAGAATAACGCGCGAACAGGCGGTGGCCGAACTGGCCGCCTCCCAAAGACGCCTGGCAGACCTGACCGAGCACCTTCAAACCTCCATTGAGCAAGAGCGTGCAGCAATCGCCCGGGAGATCCACGACGATATCGGGGGAGCCCTCACGGCTGTCCGGTTTGATCTTGCCTGGATCGGGCGCCACGCCCAGGATCGCGCGATGCAGGAGCACGCCACGGCCGCAGCTGACATGCTCCAGCATGCCATTGGCGCCAGCCAGCGCATCATGATGAACTTGCGCCCACCCATCCTTGATCAGGGCCTGGTCGCCGCCGTTCAGTGGTTGGCCAGCAGTTTCGAGCGCCGCACCGGCGTCACAACCGTGGTCCGCACAAGCAGCGGGGCCGTGGACATTCCTGCCGAAGTTCAGTTGGTAGCCTATCGCACCGCTCAGGAAGCACTGACCAACGTTGCAAAATATGCTGCGGCCCAGTCCGTTCACATCGAACTTGCAGACAGCGAAGGCGTATTGACACTGGAGGTCGCCGACGACGGGTGCGGAATTGAACCCGCCATGCGCGAAAAACCCAAGGCTTTTGGGCTGAAGGGGCTGCAGGAGCGCGCACGCACCGTGAACGGCTGGCTGGACATCAGCAGCCACCCCGGAAAAGGCACCAGCGTGATTCTTTCCGTTCCCCTTGCATCGCGCCACAATGCACCAGACGAAGGAGCCTCACAGTGATTCATGTTGTGTTGTGCGATGACCATGCTGTCTTGCGCCGCGGCATACGCGATACGCTGGCAGAGGCGCCAGACATCCTTGTCACCGGCGAGGCGGGTGGTTACTCGGAATTGCGCGAAGTGCTGCGTGCCGCCCCATGCGATGTACTGCTGCTGGACTTGAACATGCCGGGGCGCAGCGGCCTCGAAGTGCTGGCCAGCGTGCGCGAAACCCACTCCGCCATCAAGGTGCTGGTGGTTTCGATGTATCCGGAAGACCAGTATGCGCTGCGCTGTCTGCGTGCCGGCGCACAGGGTTATGCCAACAAGGCAAGTGACCCCGTCGAGCTCATTGCGGCCGTGCGCACCGTGATGCAGGGGCGCAAATACCTCACCCCCGAAGTCGCCCAAATGCTGGCGGAAAGCCTCGCACAACCAGCGCCCGAAGTGCCCCATGCAGCGCTCTCCGAGCGGGAACTGCAGACGCTGGTCAAGATTGCCTCGGGACGCAAGCTTTCGGATATCGCTGAAGAATTGATGCTCAGTCCCAAGACCGTCAGCGTATACCGCTCCCGCGTTCTTGAAAAGCTCAAGCTCACCAACAATGCTGAACTGACGGTCTACGCCATCCGCAACGAACTGGTTTGACGCCTTTGGCTAGCGCTGAGCCGCAAAAAGATCCATGACCTGTTGCATCAGGGTCAGCACTGGCTGCTCCAGCATGGGCAATGTGGCGGCAATGCCGAGCAAGCCGACTGTCAGCGTCACAGGAAAACCCACCGCGTAGATATTCATCTGCGGGGCCACGCGGGAAATGATGCCCAAGGTCAGGTTGACAAAGGTCAGCAGCGCGATCATTGGCAGCGCAATCCACAAGGCGCTGGAGAACAGCGATGCTCCCAGTTCGTGCAAGCGCATCTGCCCCAGTGCCTGCAGAAAATTTCCGTCGGCGGGAAAGCTGTCAAAACTCTTGACTACGGCCATCAGCACCATCAGGTGCCCGTTGATGACCACAAAGAGCAAGGTCGCCATGTTTCCGAAAAATCGCGCGACAGCGCTGACCTGCGCGTTGCTCGCCGGGTCGAAGAACGAAGCGAAATTCAGGCCCATTTGCAGACCGATGATTTCGCCCGCCAGCTCCACGGCCGAAAAAACCAGCCGCACTGCGAATCCAATGGCCAGGCCCACCACCACCTGCTGAGCAACGGCCCCCAAGGCCTCGCGCCCGTTCACACTGATCACCGGCTGGTCCGTCAAAACCGCCTGCGCGCACAGTGCGACCAGAAAAGCCAGCCCCACCTTGACCCGCATGGGAATGGCACGCATGGAAAACACGGGGGCCACCGTAAAAACGGCCAGCACACGCAAAAACGGCCAAAGAATGGGTGAAATCCAGGCAACCAGCTGTGCCTCGGTGAAAGTGATCACGAAAACCCCACCGGGGAGGACTGACGCACTGAAACCCCGTGAAAGGTGCTTTTCGCACGTTCTGGAGAGCTCTCGCCAGCCGCGCAGCCCGGATACATGACCACATCACCCGTCAGTTGACGCAACATGCTCACCTTCCGCGCACCTTAGGCCAAATCACCCGATCACCGACGGAATCGATTCAATGGTCCGGCGGATGTAATCCACCAGCGTACTGATCATCCACGGACCAGCCACCGCAAAGACCACCATGGCAGCAATGAGCTTGGGAACAAAGGCCAGGGTTGCCTCTTGGATCTGCGTCACCGCCTGAAAGATACTGACCAGCAAGCCAACCGCCATCACAACGCTCAGCACGGGCATGGCGATCATCAATAGCAGGGTAAGCGCCTCGCGCCCCATGGTCAAAACCAGCTGAGAGGTCATAACACGGCTTCCTCAGGTCACAAAACTGGCGGCCAGTGAGCCAATCAGCAAATTCCAGCCATCTGCCAGGACAAACAGCATGAGCTTGAATGGCAACGCCACCAGCACCGGCGACAGCATCATCATGCCCAAGGACATCAGGATGCTGGACACCACCATGTCAATGACCAGGAAGGGAATGAAAATCATGAACCCGATCTGGAATGCCGACTTGAGCTCGCTCGTCACAAACGCCGGCACCAGCACGCGCAGGGGCGCCGTTTCGGCCGTGACCGATGCGTCCAGCCGCGCAAGGCGAGAAAACAGCGCAAAGTCGGACTGGCGGGTCTGCTTGAGCATGAACTCCCGCATCGGGGCCTCTGCCTTTTCCAGCGCCGCCTCAAAACTGATGGCGTTGGTGGTGTACGGCACATAGGCGTCCTTGTAGACGCGGTCCAGCGTGGGCCCCATGACAAAGAACGTGAGAAACAACGACAAGCCGATGATGACCTGATTGGGCGGAGCAGACTGCGTGCCCAGGGCCTGGCGCAACAGCGACAACACAATGACGATGCGGGTGAATCCCGTCATCATCAAAAGCACCGCCGGCAAGAATGACAGCGCCGTGAAGAACAGCAATGTCTGTATAGGTACGGAAAAGCTGGTTCCCGCGTTGCCCGATCCGACGAGCAGGGGCAACGAACCGCCACTTTGAGCGATGGCCGGCACATGAACCATGGTCAGCGCGCAAAACCCCACCAGCCATACCACCGGGCGCGATGCACCCCAAGCCCTGTTGCGGCATCCACCGGCCAATTCAGACATGGGAGGCCTTTTCGGGGGGTTGTGCGGCCAGCGCCATTGCACCGGCAAACGAGGCCGCAGGAGCTCCCTGCTGGTGGGCAGGGGATCCGATGACATGCAGACAGGTGATGCTCTGGGTCGTCACCCCCAACACCAGACACGCACGGGCCCCTTCCGGCCCCACCTCCACGGTCACCACGCGCTGCTGTGGCCCAACCGCCACGGCCGAGAGCACGCGAGACGAAGCGCCCCCAGGGGCAACACCTGCCGCCTGGCGCAACTGCACGCGCCGCACCAGCCACGGCAACGCCGCCATGGCAGCCACAAACAGCACCACAATGACAAGCGTCTGGGTCATGCCAGCACTATCCACGGCTGACCCGCCGCAGGCGCTCCGATGGCGTCACCACATCGGTGAGACGAATACCGAACTTGTCGTTGACCACCACCACCTCACCCTGTGCAATCAGATAGCCGTTGACCAGCACATCCATAGGCTCACCCGCCAGCGCATCGAGCTCGACCACCGATCCCTGGGCCAGCTGCAGGATGTACTTGATGGGCACCTTGGTGCGCCCCAGCTCCACAGACAGCTGCACGGGAATGTCGAGCACCATGTTGATGTCATTGACCGTTCCGTCCCCTGCGCCAGAGAACGGGCGAACCGGTTCGCCCGACAACGGACCACCCTGCTCCGCATCACCGGGCTTGTCATCGGTGCGCTTTTGCTCTTCCAGCGCCTCGGCCCAACCAGCAAACGGATCGTCCGCACTGTTGTCTTTACCGTCGTTGTTGTCTTCAGTGGACATCTTTTTCTCCAAGCCAGCTCATATCCGCATTGCGCAGGCATTCTTCAATGCGAATCGCATATTTGGAATTGTGGGTGCCATACTGGCACTCAAAAATAGGCACTCCCCCAATGGAGGCCCGAATACGGGGTTCCCTGTCCAGCTCGATGAAATCGCCGGGCTTCATGGCCAGCAGTTGTTCCACGGTGGCGTCCGCCCGCGCCAGCTCCGCCACCAAGGTGACTTCGGCCGCCTGGATTTCGCGGGTCAGAACCCGCACCCAGCGGCGATCCACCTCGATCGAGTCACCCTGCGTGGATGAATACAGCACATCCCGGATCGGCTCCAGGGTCGCATAGGGCATGCAGATGTGGATGGCGCCAGACAGGTCGCCAATTTCCAGCTGAAAGGCCGTGGACACCACAATTTCGCTGGGCGTCGCGATGTTCGCGAACTGGGGCTGCATTTCCGATCGCTGGTATTCCAGTTCCAGCGGATAGATACCGTGCCACGCCTTCTTGTATTCGGTGCAGATGACATCCACCAGCCGGTTGATCACGCGCTGCTCGGTGGGGGAAAAATCACGCCCCTCGATCCGGGTTTGAAACTTGCCCACACCACCATACAGCGTGTCGATGATGCCGAACACCAGCGAGGGTTCACACACGATCAGCCCACTGCCTCGCAACGGCCGAATAGCCACAATGTTGAAGTTGGTGGGAACCGCCAGCTCGCGCAGAAAAGCGCTGTAGCGCTGCACCGAAACGGTGCCCACGGATATCTCGGGGCTGCGGCGGATGAAGTTGAACAACCCGATGCGGAAGTTGCGCGCAAACCGCTCGTTGACGATTTCCATCGTCGGCATGCGGCCACGAACAATACGCTCCTGGCTGGAGATGTCGTAGTTGCGGACGGCCCCCGCCTCGGCGACCTCCTCTACCGATTTCTGACTCTCTCCGGTGACCCCTTCCAGAAGGGCATCTACCTCTTCCTGGGATAGAAACGAATCACTCATGGGGAAATCCTTGCCAGCTCACTGGATGATGAAACTGGAAAACAACACCCGCTGTACAGGGTTCTTATCAACCTTGCGACGCGCAGCGGACTCTTCAGAATCATCGTCCTGCACCTCGCGACGGGGCTTGGACGACGACACCGAATAACCCAGCGGACGGGAGACCTCTCGCAGGATATCGGCGGCCAGTTTTTCCTTGCCCTCGCGCTGCAAGAGCTCTTCCGAGGTGCGCTGCGAGGTGAGCATGAGAATTCCGCTGCGGATACTGGGCAGGTACTGCTTGATCTGGTCGGCCGTCTTGGCATCCGAAACTTCGAGCGTGATACCGATTTGCGCAAAACGGTCGCCACCCGGGTCGGCAAGATTGACCACCATGTTTTCCATGGGCAGGAAAGTGGGCACCACCTTGACCGCCTCCTTGCGCACTGGTTCGGCACCTTCTTCATCCTCGGCAGCCTGCGACCGGCTGGCAAGGAACCATGCGGCGCCAGCGCCCACAATGACCAGCAAGACAAGCACTGCGCCGATCACGATCAGCTTCTTGCTTTTGGCCTTGACCGGTGCGGCGGCGGGAGGAGTGGCAGACACGTTGAAAATTCCTTGGGGTAGAAAGCAGACAGCGCCCGCGCCCGAAGGAACGCAAGATCAACTGGAAACCCATTATTGGGCGAAGGGCCGACCAATAATAGCCAGAATAAAAGCCCAAAACCACGGCATTCCACCACCTCAGCCCGCAAACGCTGCGGGAGCGGGCGTTAAAAATCCTTGCGCCCGTCCGCAATCTCAGCGCCTCGGAGCCAGGACATCACACAAAGATGTCCACCGCACGGTCAGATGCGCCGCCGTTGTGTCGCGCCGTTACCGCTGCGGACGGCACGGACGCCACCACTTGCGCACGCCGCTCACCGCCCCGGCCCTGGCGCTGTCCGGAATCGTTCGGCGAAGCGCCATCCCGCGCCGTTGTGCCCACCGTCGTGCCGGCCAACACGAGGCCCTCGTTGTGCAGCAAATCCCGCAACTGGGCCATGCTCGAATCCAGCAACTCACGGGTCTGCGCCTGGTCGCTGCGAAACGTCACATGGGCCTCACTGCCCGAGAGTGACACGGTCACCTGCACCGCCTGTCCATCGCGGTCCAGCGTCATTTCTGCATTCTGCGTTTTCTGGTTCACCCAGTAGGCGACCTGGTCTGCAATCTGCTCTTCGGACCCCACCTGCGTGGGATCCGAAAATACTGCGGCACCCTCTACGCCTGCCGTCTCCGGGCCCGCCTGCACAGCGCCCGAGCTACCCCACGCCGCGTCTGCGGACGGGCGTCCACCGGCGTCACCACTGGTGGCGCTGCCTCCGCGCTGGGACAACCGGCTTTCAGCAAAGAGATCCAGGGCTGGGGCTCCTGCCGCACCGCCCAGGCCTCCCAGCAAATCGCTCCCGCCACGCGATCCGGCCTCGGCCAGTGGCCCGCCCACCACCCGCGCATCCACCCCCGCCTGCGCGCCCTGCGTTGCGGAGAAAGCCGTCACCAGGGCCTGCTTCTTATCTGCCCCGTTGGCGGCAGCCGTGGCGGCAGCGACCAAGCCAGACACCTCGCCCCTTCCTTGAGACAGCGCATTGTGGTGGCGCGAGAACATGCGGCCATAACCCACCGCAGGTCCATTGGGCGGCTTCGCGCCAGCGGCCTCTGCCGCGCCATCCAGCATCGCCGTCTGCGCCACCAGCCCATCGGCTGCCGCATGCCAATCGGTCCCGGCCAACCCGGACATGGCCCCACCGCCAGCCGCCACCGCAGTTCCCGGATGCGCGCCAGGCGCCAGAAGGCCTTGCCAGGCAGCCAGTGATGCAGAGTCCGCGTTGACAGGCGAAAGGGCCGCTGAGCTGTCCGATGATGGCCCATCACCTGCAAGCGTGCCATCCAAAGACGCCAACAAAGCCAGAAACCCCCCCTGTGCCGACGGATCCACGGGGCCACCCGCTTGCTGCGCCTGGGATTTTCCGCGCGCGGACTGGGTGCCCTGGGCGCCCTGACTACCCTGTGGACCAGAGATGCGTGTTGATTCCATTGTCAATACTCCTGCCCCGGCGGGCCATTGATCGCATTGCGCACCTGCATCGAGGCGCGCTCATCGGTTTGCTTTTGTTCGCGGCGCATCTGCTGGCGCTCGTGGTCCTGCTGGCGCTTTTCCACCACCTTGCGCAGGCTGGCCAGGCGCAGCTCGGCCTCCAGCAACGTGCGGGTGGCGTCTTGCACCCGGCTGGCGTGGTCACCCACAACACCCGTCTGCAGGCCCATGGCGTGGCCCAGGCGGTCCATGAACTGGTAATGATGGAACAT
Organism: Acidovorax sp. 35-64-16; assembly: GCF_002281195.1. Classification (NCBI taxonomy): domain Bacteria; kingdom Pseudomonadati; phylum Pseudomonadota; class Betaproteobacteria; order Burkholderiales; family Comamonadaceae; genus Acidovorax; species Acidovorax sp. 35-64-16. The sequence continues at coordinate 17,006 of NZ_NCFM01000038.1, forward strand.
CACCTCGGGCTGCACTGCGGCGTCCACACGCATTCCCCAGCGCCCTTCTGTTTCCCGGGCGTAGCCCTGCAACTGGGCCAGCTGGTCTTGCGCGGCTTGCTGCGCGCCCTGGGCGTCCTGCAACAGCCGCCGGGCCTCATCGCGCTTGCGCAAGGCCACATCCACGGCAACCGTCAGTGCGTTGAGGTTTGACATGTCTGTTGTACTCCCGTGCGTCAGCGGCCCAGCACTGCCGCCATGGCGTGGAGGCTTTGCTCCATAGCGGCAGCATCAAACATGTCCTGCTGCAGGAAGGCGGCCATCTGGGGTTGCAGGCGGATTGCTTCATCCAGGGCCGGGTCGGAGCCGCTCATGTACGCGCCCACCTGCACCAGATCCCGGCTTTTCTGGTAGCGCGAATACACCGCGCGAAAACGCCTTGCCAGGTCAAAATGCTCTCGAGAAACCACGTTGTGCATCACCCGCGAGGCAGACTGCTCGATATCGATGGCCGGGAAATGCCCGGTTTCGGCCAGCGCCCGCGACAGCACGATGTGCCCGTCCAGAATGGCCCGCGCCGCATCGGCAATAGGGTCTTGCTGGTCATCGCCCTCCGACAGCACGGTGTAAAACGCGGTGATGGAGCCCACGCCATGCAGCCCGTTGCCGCTGCGCTCCACCAGTGCAGGCAGCTTGGCAAAACACGACGGTGGATAGCCCTTGGTGGCCGGTGGCTCGCCAATGGCCAGCGCGATCTCCCGCTGGGCCATGGCATAGCGGGTGAGCGAATCCATGAGCAGCAGCACATGCTTGCCCTTGTCGCGAAAATGCTCTGCCACGGCCGTGGCATAGGCCGCCCCCTGCATGCGCAAGAGCGGCGGCGCATCGGCCGGCGCCGCCACCACCACCGAGCGTGCGCGGCCATCCGCGCCCAGAATGTCTTCGACAAATTCCTTGACCTCGCGCCCGCGCTCGCCAATCAGCCCCACCACGATCACATCGGCCTGGGTGTAGCGGGCCATCATGCCCAGCAACACACTTTTGCCCACGCCCGAACCCGCAAACAAACCCAGCCGCTGCCCCCGCCCCACGGTCAGCAGCGCATTGATGGCGCGCACGCCGGTGTCCAGGGGCTCACGCACCGGGTCACGGTCCATGGCATTGATCTGTCGGCGGTCCATGGGCTCGGAGACCACGTTCTGCACCGGGCCGCCGTGGTCCAGCGGCAAACCCTGCGAATCCACCACGCGTCCGAGCAATCCGTCGCCCATCGGCAGCCGCAGCACGCCAGCGCGGTGCACCGGGCGCGGGGGCTCGCCCAGACGGGGCATGGGAATGTAAGGCGCCGCAGGCACCACGCTGGCCCCGCTGGACAGGCCGTGGATGTCCCCAGCGGGCATCAAGAAAGCCCGGTCGGCAGAAAACCCCACCACCTCGGCCAGGATGGGTGTGTGGCCCGGCATCTGCACCATGCACTGCGAACCCACCGGCACCCGAATGCCCGCGGCCTCCAGCACCAAACCCGTCAGGCGGGTGAGCGTGCCCCGCGTTTCCAGCGGAACTGGGGCCTGCACGCGTTCCCGGGCGTCTTCCATGAAATCGGCCCAGGCAGAACGGGTGTCAGTGGTCATCGCCATCACCACCGTCCTGCCACGCCGATTCGAGCCCCAGCGCCGCCACAGCGCGCTGCCAGCGCTTGTCCAGGCTGCCGTCCACCACTGTACCGGCCGACTCCACCAGGCAGCCCCCGGCTGGCACTGCGGCGTCTGCCATCCACTGCACGGCGGCACCATCAAACTCTTCGCGCAAAGGCGCTGCCAGCGTTTCCAGGTCGGCAGGATTCAGGCGCACCAGCGCCGGGCGCCCCTCGGTCAGCAGCATGCCCACGGCTTCGCGCACCACGGGCTGCACCGCGTTGGGATTGACCGACAGTTCGTGGCGCAGCACCTGGCGGGCAATGTCACAGGCCAGGTGCAGCATGTCTTGCGCCATGTGCTGCTGCATGTCGGCCAGCGATGCCTGCAGCGACTGGACCACGGCATTGAGCCTCTCGGCCGCTTCTTGCCCCTGGTTCGCCACATAGTCGTCCATGCGACGCTGCCACTCCAGCGCGGCCTGCGCCTCGCCCTGGGCCACACCCTTGGCGTAGGCTTCGTCGCAGGCCTGCTGCACCAGGGCCTGCTGCTGCGCTTCAGTGAGCGCGGGCGGCAGCTCTGGCGCGGCCTCGGATTCGGGTGCGGGCTCTGCCAGGTCAGAGCCATCCACCGCGCCGAACTTCCAGTGGGTGACATCCCCCACCTCTTCGCTGGGGATGAAGCGGGAATACGCCCGCTGGTTAGACGAAGGCATCATCACCGCCACCGCCGATCACAATCTGCCCCTCGTCCGAGAGGCGGCGCACTGTCTTGAGGATTTCCTTTTGCTGGGCTTCCACTTCCGACAGGCGCATGGGGCCGCGCGACTCCAGGTCTTCGCGCAGGGCATCTGCCGCGCGGGTGGACATGTTGGACAGGAATTTCTCGCGCAACTCGGGCACCGCGCCCTTGAGGGCCACGATCAGCGTCTCCGACGCCACTTCGCGCAGCACCGTCTGGATGGCCTTGTCATCGAGCTTGAGCACATCCTCGAACACGAACATCTTGTCCATGATCTTCTGGGCCAGATCGGGGTCGTATCCGCGAATGGATTCGAGCACCACGCTGTCCATGTTGCCGGCCAGCATGTTGATGATCTCGGCCGCCGCCTTGACGCCGCCCAGCGAGCTCTTGCGGATCTTGTCGCCCCCCGCCAGCACCTTGAACAGCACCTCGTTCAGGTCTTTCAGCGCGGTCGGCTGTATGCCTTCGAGGGTGGCCACGCGCAGCAGCACTTCACTGCGCTGTCGGTCCGTGAAATTCATCAACACGGCAGCGGCCTGGTCGGAATCCAGGTGCACCAGAATGGCCGCCACGATCTGGGGATGCTCGTTGCGCAGCAGTTCTGCCACCGACAGGGGGTCCATCCACTTCAGGCTTTCGATGCCCGAGACATCGCCGCCCTGCAAAATGCGGTCGATCAGCAGCCCGGCCTTGTCATCGCCGAGCGCCCGCTTGAGCACCGCGCGCACATAGTTGCTGGTGTCGGACACCAGCAGGCTTTGCGCCGCTGCGGCATCCGAAAACCGGTTGATGACCATGTCCACCTTGTCGCGCGACACTGAACGCATGCGCGCAATGGTCTCGCCCAGCTTTTGCACCTCTTTGGGCGAGAAGTGCTTGAACACTTCGGCCGCCTCCTCCTCGCCGAGGGACATCAGCATGATGGCGGCGTCGTTGAGGCCCTGCTCATCCATAGATAAGTTGTCCGTTCAGTTCCGGGATCAGACGGGTTCGCCGTTCACCCAGGTTTTCAGAATATTGGCCACGGCCATGGGGTTCTCCTTGGCCAGCACGCGCGCATCTTCCAGGCGCAGCTGCTCGGGCGACAAGGGCAACAGCTCGTTTTTCTTGGCAGGTGCCGGCAAGGCGGGCCGCTCGGGCTGCTCGGCCTCCAGGGCGTCCAGCGTGCCACCCGCCATCGGAATGGCCCGGGGCCGCGCGCCCCCCTTGAGGGCCGGGCGCACCAGCCCCAGCAAGACCAGGGCGGCAAACAGCACCGCCCCGACCGGCCAGGCGAACGTCTTGGCCAGGTCCACCACTTCGGGCTGCTTCCACAGCGGCACATCGTTGACCGGCGCCACATCCACCTGGAACGGCGTGTTCATCAGGTTGACCGAATCCCCGCGCTCCTTGTTGAAGCCAATGGTTTCGCGCACCAGCGCCGTCATTTGTTCGAGCTGCTCGGGCGTCAGCGCCTTGGCCACGGTCTTGCCCTTGTCTTCGGCCGACTGGTAGTTCACCACCACCGCGGCGCTCAGGCGCTTGACGGCACCGCTGCCGCCCCGCGTCACGCGGACGGTCTTGTCCACCTCGTAATTGATAACCGACTCGCGCCGCCCCCCTGCGCCCAATGCGCCCTGCTGCTGGCCGTTGGCGGCCGCCAGGGGCGGGTTGGCGCCGTTGATGGGCGCGGCAGAAGGCGCCGGCGGCTGGTTCGAGGCCGCACCGGGCACGCCGGTGGGCAGCGCAGCGCCCTGGGGGCCATTGCTTTCCACCACCTGCTGGCTGCGGATGGCGCTGGCATCGGCGGCCAGGTTGGGGCGGTGCTGCTCGGATGTGGATTCGGTCTGACTGAAGTCCACCTCGGCAGACACCTGCGCCTTGACGTTGTTGCGCCCCACCACGGGCTCCAGGATGTCCATGATGCGGCGCGCATATTGCTGCTCGATCTGCTGCACATACAAAAGCTGCTGCGCATCCACGCCCGAGCCCGACGCGGTGTCGGGCGACTGCGACAGCAGCTTGCCCGTGTCGTCGAGCACGCTCACGGCCGAGGGCGCCAGCTCGGGCACGCTCGATGCCACCAGATGCACGATGCCCGCCAGTTGCGCCCGATCGAGCACGCGACCCGGGTGCAGACTCACCAGCACCGAGGCCGAAGGCTTTTGCTGCTCGCGGAAAAACCCGTTCTGGTTGGGCAGCGCCAGGTGCACTCGCGCCCCCTGCACCGACGACAGCGCCTGGATGGAACGGGTGAGCTCCCCCTCCAGCCCGCGCTGAAAGTTCAGCCGCTCCTGGAACTGCGTCATGCCGAACTTGCTCGACTCCATCAGCTCGAAACCCGCCACCGACCCCTTGGGCAGCCCCTGGGTGGCCAGGCGCAGGCGCACGTCGTGCACGCGGTCGGCCGGAATCAAAATGGCGCCGCCGCCATCGGCGTGCTTGTAGGGCACGTTCATCTGCGACAGCTGGGCCACGATGGCGCCGCCGTCCTTGTCATTCAGGTTGGCAAACAGCACCCGGTAGTCGGGCTGGCGGCCCAGCACAATGGCCGCAATGGCCACCGCCACCAGCAGCGCCACCCCCACACCCAGCCGCATGCGCTGCGCCCGGTCGAGCGCCGACAGGCGCTGCAGCCAGCCAGAGCTTGCGGGGGGAGTGACGGGGATTTCAGCAACTGCAGACATTTCGCTTTCCAGTAGGGCGGGCCGATCAAACGGTCCTGGCGTTGGTTCGATTATTCGGGCGCATCACCCGGATGTTCGCTGGATAAGCCGCGCATTTGACCATCATTTCCCCCGGATGGCCGGCGCCCCAGGCCCTAGTATTGCGACATCCCCCCTTCCCGCACCACACCGCCATGGACCTCCGCATACCAAGCTCTACCGCCCCCCTGTCGGGTGCCGGCCTGGCGCGCCGTGCTGCAGCGCCGCAAAACGAAGGCAACTACGTCGGGTTTTCCGGGGCACTCAAAGGCGCACTGCAATCGGTCAGCGCCGCCCAGAACCACGCCACCGGCCTGCAGCACGAAGTGCAGATGGAAAACCCGTCTGTCAGCCTGGAGCAGACCATGGTGGCCATCCAGAAAGCGCAAATCGGCTTTCAGGCCACGCTGCATGTGCGCAACCGCATGGTGCAGGCCTATACCGACATCATGAACATGCAGGTCTGAGCGGCCGCGAGCCGCTCATCTGGTCCCTGCTGGTCACGCCACCCGCGGTGGCGACCATCCAGCCACTCCGTTTTTCATAGCTATCAGCGCCTGTCTGATAAGCGCTACAGTCGAATTTTGATCAAAGAAAAGCCACCCTGATCCAGAGTGGCTTTTTTCGTGCCCCGGGAATACATTGCGGCCTTCGCACGGGAGAGCTATTATTTTGATAGCTGTTTGCGCTTATCACAAAAGGGCTGGAGGCACATTTCGCTCAAAAACCAACCTCAGCACCCGGTCGCACCTTAATGCACCATCTGCGGCTGGCCTTCGAACATGTGCTCCACCTGCGCCAACCAGGGCTCGGCCAGGCAGCGGATCTGGGCGTCGTTGCGCAAGATGCGCTGCATGATGCGCGTCTTTTCGCGCTTGTGTTCGGGCAGCAGCTCGTGCTCTTGCGCCTTGAAGCGCAACTGCTCGATCAGCACCGCGCAGGTGCCCTCGTAGCGCACCACACCGTCCCAGTCCTTGCTTTGGGCGGCTTGCAGCATCTTGGCGCTGCTGTCTTCGATGGCTTTGTAGTAGTCAATCAGCATGTGTGACATGGTTCAGGCTCCCGCGCCCTGGGCGGCTGCGCCGTTGTTGGGGCCGATTTCGCTCCAGCTTTGCGCCACGGGAGTAATCAGGCTCACCACCTCTTCCACCAGCGCAAGGTCATTGCGCATGTTGGCCAGGGTAAGGCGGCTAACACAGTAGTCGTACAACGCGGCCAGGTTGCTGGCAATTTCGCCGCCCTGCGCGGGGTTGAGGCCGCCCTTGAGGCCTTCTTCCAGAATGCGCACGGCCTTGCCGATCTGGCGGCCTTTTTCGGCAATATCGCCGCGCTGCAACGCGCCGCGCGCGGCGTTAAGCGACTGGATGAGGCCATCAAACAGCATCTTGATCAGCGTGTGCGGCGAAGCGCCATCCACGCCGGACTGAACGCCCACTTGCCGATAGGCCGAGGCTGCGCGAGAACTGACGGGGGTGTACATCAACGGCTCCTTCATGTGCTACTTGTTGTTATTCATATCGGCAATTGCTGGGAAAACTCAAGCAAATTTCATAGCACTTCAGAAACACGAGAGACGGTACGCCTAGCCTGAAAAAAAACTTTTTGCATGATTAGCTAAAAGTCTCAGATGCCCTGCCCCTTAGTCCGTTCGGGCGAATCCCGTCGACGCCAGGGCGCCAAATTACCCAAATCAATCCTTGCTATTGTTCCACTGGGTCACCTGCTGGGCTACATAGCTGTTGAGCGCACTCAGACTGCCCAGGTTGGCATCTAGCCGACCATACTGCGCCAGCAGTTGCTCCTCGCGCCGACTGGCGCGGTCCGCCACCCGCTGCTGGTCGTCGGTATTGCGCTTGACTGCGCTCTGGATGGATTTGGTCTTGGTGGCAAACAGGCCGTCCGCGCCCAGCATCCCGGCCGCAAAGTCCTTGATGCGGGTCGCCATTCCGTCCGATGACGTGCCCGCTTCATCGGCGGAAAAAAACGACTTGAGCGCATCGGGTTTGGCCATGGCAGCGTCGAGTTTGGTTGCGTCGACTTTCAAGGTACCGTCGGACTGAAACTGCACGCCGATGTCAGACAACCTGCCAAACTCACCGCCGGGTGCGCCCATTCCGCCCACAAGCTGGCGCAGCGCAGACTGCAGGCCCACCGCCGTCGAGTCACCTTGCAGCGTGCCAGCAGACTTGTCGGCCGGGTTATAGCGCGTCATCGCCGCCAGCGCGTTGTTAAGGGCGTTGTATGACTCCACAAATGCCGTGATGTTGGCGCGCCCCCCAGCCGTGTCGCGCTTGACTCCGATCTCGACTGGCGAAGTAGTCACCTGGGCGACGGTGAGTGTCAGCCCGTCAATGGCGTCGGTGAAGGTAGTGTTCTTTGATTTCACCTCCACCCCGTTGATCGTGGCCAACGTGTCGCGCGCGGACTGCGTCAGTGATAAGCCATTGCTGCCGTTCTCCGGATCGAAGGCCAGGCGCGAAAGCCCGGCGCCGTCGGCATTGTTGCCGTCATCGTCCATCGCCTGGATGCGAAACCCCGACTCTTCACCGGTGGCGCTAGAGCGCACCAGCAAACGCTCGCCGGCCGCGTCGCGCAGCACGGTGGCATTGACGCCCGCATTGGCGGCATTGATTTTGGCGGCCACTTTGGCCAGCGTATCGTCGGCAGCTGTGATGTCGATCGAAACCTCAGGGGCGGCCCCCGGCGCAAACGTTGCCGAGCCGTCGGTCACATCAGGGGTGAAGTCGCCCTTGCTCCAGGCGCCCAACTGAATCTTGAGCGAGCCCGTTCCCACCGCTGCCCCGGAGCCCAAAACCGCAGACCCTGCCGACTGGGCGCGGGCGAGCTGGTTGACCTCCATGCTGAACGCTGTGGGCGCTGCAGCCGAGGTGGCGGTGCCCACCACGGCACCTGAGTTGCTGGAACTCACCGCCATAGTGTCCCAGCTGGAGGGGGTGGCCAGTTTGGTGGCTTGGTCCTGCAGGTTGGCAATTTGCGATTTCAGCTGGCCATAGGCCGACAATCGTGCGCTCAGCCCAGACGCCCTGACCTGCAATTGCTGCAGCGGCTGTCTTTCAAGCGCTACCATTTTGGCAACGATGCCCTGCACATCCAGGCCACTGCCTATGCCGGGGGATGAAATGCCCATGTCGATCTCCTGTTGCGGTCACGCAGAACCGGTTTTGACGCTGCGCAGCCTGTAGGTCGCGCAGCTCTAACCGAACGCAGTCCCTACACTTTATCGGCAAAGGCACACGGAACTTGAATCGCTCTGCGCTGCGCGCTCAGCCCTGCAACAGCTTGAGCACGTTTTGTGGCAACTGGTTGGCCTGCGCCACCATGGCGGTGCCCGCCTGCTGCAGAATCTGTGCGCGGCTCAAGTTGGCGGTTTCCTGCGCAAAATCGGCATCCATGATGCGACTGCGCGAAGCGCTCAGGTTTTCACTGTTTGTCTGCAGGTTATCAATGGTCGAACTAAAGCGGTTCTGGATGGCACCCAGCGCAGCGCGGGACGAATTGATGGCCGTCAGCGCCGCGTCAATCGACGCCAATGCCGTATTGGCACCAGCCACATCCGAAATATCAACGTTTGCAATGGCCGTTCCTGCCAGTGCAACGGTGTTAGTGGCTACTGTCAGCCCCGAATTGGCTATGGTGCCTGCAATGTCCAACTCACCACCCTCCACACCAGAGTAGGTCACCTTGTAGCCCGACTCTGCCGTACCCGCTGCAGCCACGCCAGTCGCGGCCGACCGTCTGCAGCCGTCAGCTTGATGCCCGTGCCGTCGTCTGTAGCAGTAACCCCTGTGGCAGCCGAAATATCGTTGATTCCCTTGAGCACATTGGCACGGCTGGTTGCAGCATCAAGCGTCGTGGTGATGGAAGCTGTCGTCACACCATTGATGGTAATGGTGCCGGTCAAAGCCGCTGGTGTCATGGCCGCAGCAGCCACAGTCGTAGGCCCGGTGATTTCTGCACGCACACCTGCAATGCCGGCCGCATTGATCGCATTGACCATGGTTTTGGCGTCGGCCGCAACCGAAGTTGCCGACCCGATCGCCTTGCCGTTGATATTGATGGCCGACAGGTTCACATTCGTGGTTCCGTCCAGGGCACCAGCGGTTACGGACGCTTTGTATTCTTGCCCCAGCGTGCCGGTGCGTGCACTTGAAATCTTGTCGATCGTGATGGTTTGCCCTGCATTGGCTCCCACCTGAAATGCCTGACTGGTGAAGTT
>NZ_NCFM01000039.1:0-25667 GCF_002281195.1 Acidovorax sp. 35-64-16
AACCCCAGTCGCTACCAAACTGCACGGACCGGTCTGGCTGCCTTAAAGGCCGTCAAACTTTACCGCGATGGTCGAAAGGAAGATACAAGTCGCTTCGCGCCTTGGTTTGGCCCGCGCCGGTTACATGGGTGCGTGGCCGGAGTGAAGCGCAATGGATGACGCCAACGTCAAAAAAAGCCCTGGCTGCGTGTGGCCAGGGCCCTTAGGTGGTGCCGGATCAGGCCGCCTTTTCCACATGCGCCTGGCGCGTGTACAAGAAGTCGATCACCGCCTTGCGGCAGTGCACATAGCGCGGGTCTTCGGCCAGTGCCACGCGGTTGCGCGGGCGCGGCAGGTCAACGGCCAGCACCTCGCCAATGGTGGCGGCGGGGCCGTTGGTCATCATCACGATCTTGTCGGACAGCAGCACGGCCTCGTCCACGTCGTGCGTCACCATCACCACCGTGCTGTGCGTGCGTGCCACGATCTCCAGCAACTCGTCCTGCAGCTTGGCGCGGGTGAGCGCGTCGAGCGCACCGAAGGGCTCGTCCATCAACAGCACCTGGGGTTCCATGCTGAGCGCACGGGCAATGCCCACGCGCTGCTTCATGCCGCCCGAGATTTCGCCGGGGCGCTTTTGCGCAGCATGCGCAAGGCCCACCAGCGCCAGTGCCGCATCGGTGCGGGCCATGAGCTGTGCCTTGTTTTCGGTTTTGCCGAACACCCGCTCGACTGCCAGGTGCACGTTGTCAAAGCAGGTCAGCCAGGGCAGCAGCGAGTGGTTTTGAAACACCACCGCGCGCTCGGGGCCGGGGCCCTTGATCTCCTTGTTGGCGCACAGCAGGGCACCGGCAGTGGGGGTGTTCAGGCCGGCAATCAGGTTGAGCAGCGTGGATTTGCCGCAGCCCGAGTGGCCAATCAGCGCCACAAACTCGCCCTGGGCGATCGTCAGGTCAATGCCCTGCAGCGCGGGGAATAGTCCCTTGCGGGTGCGAAAGGTCTGCTCGACACCCTGTATCTCGATGAACTTGCTGGTGAGAGATGTATGCATGAAGAACTCCTGGTTTTTCGGTGGACCACCGTGGAACCGGCTTTGCCGGGCCACTGGTGGTGCCCCCTTGAGGGGGTGACGCGCCGCAGGCGCGGCTCAGGGGTGGGTCAAGCCTTCACTTCTTCGAACGTGAAGGCGCTGGCCAGCTTGATGAGGGCATATTCCAGCACCAGCCCGACGATGCCGATCACGAAGATGGCGATGATGATGTTCTTGACGTTGAGACTGTTCCACTCGTCCCACACCCAAAAACCAATGCCCACGCCGCCGGTCAGCATCTCGGCTGCCACGATCACCAGCCAGGCCGTGCCCACCGCCAGGCGCACGCCGGTCAGCAGGTAGGGCAGCACGGCGGGGAACAGGATCTTGGTGAAGATCTTCCACTCCGACAGGTTGAGCACGCGGGCCACGTTCATGTAGTCCTGCGGCACCCGTTGCACGCCCACGGCGGTGTTGATGATCATGGGCCAGATCGAGCAGATGAAGATGGTCCAGATGGCCGCCGGGTTGGCGCCCTTGAATACCAAGAGGCCAATGGGCAGCCATGCCAGCGGCGACACCGGGCGCAGCAGGCTGATGAGCGGGTTGAACATGCGGCTCAAAAACTCGAAGCGCCCAATCGCAAAGCCCGCCGGAATGCCCACCGCCGCCGCCAGGCCAAAGCCCACGGCGACGCGTTCGAGCGACATCAGCACGTTCCAGCCCACGCCCTGGTCGTTGGGGCCGTTGCGATAAAACGGGTTGCTGAACACGTCCAGCGCCTGTGCCCAGGTTTCGCGGGGGCCGGGAATGCTGTTGCCGGTGCCGGCAGAAACCAGCGCCCACACCCCCAGCAGCAGGCCCAGGCCGCACAGCGGCGGCAGCACCGCCAGCCAGAAGCTGCGGGAGCTGGCAGCCCAGTCCCGGTCTGCCGGGGCCTTGGTGGGTGTGGTTTTTGAGTGTTTTTGGCTTGTAGTGCCCGTGGATAGAGCGCTAGTAGCTATATTATTAATAGCGTCTTGCGTTGCTGCAGGGGCGGTATCCAGCGGGGCATGAAATACGGCACTGACCATGGTGTTCTCCGGTAGACAGGACGAGGTGGGGCAGATGACTGCGGGCTGTCAGGCCTTGAGCTTGAAACCGTCGGCGTATCTGGCGGGGTCTTTGCCGTCCCACACCACGCCATCCACCAGCTTGTGGCTGCGCATGTCGCTCTTGGGCAGCGGTGTTTTGGTGGCGGTGGCCGCCTGGCGGTACACGTCCATGCGATTGATCGCCTTGGCCACGCCAAGGTAGTCGGGGTGCGCCTTCAGCAAACCCCAGCGCTTGTGCTGCGTAAGAAACCACATACCGTCAGACAGGTAGGGGAAGTTCACCGCGCCGTCGTTGTAGAACTTCATGTGGTTGGGGTCGTCCCAGGTCTTGCCCAGGCCATCCTGGTAGCGGCCCAGGATGCGCTGGTTGATGGCATCCACGCCGGTGTTCACATAGGCCTTGCCGGCAATGGTTTCGGCCATGCGGGTCTTGTTGGCCAGGCTTTCATCGATCCAGCGGCTTGCCTCCAGAATGGCCGCCGTCACGGCGCGCGCGGTGTTGGGGTATTTCTGCACAAACTCCGAGGTGGTGCCCAGCACCTTTTCGGGATGGTCTTTCCAGATGTCCTGGGTGGTGGTGGCTGTGAAACCGATGCCGTCCATGATGGCGCGGTGGTTCCAGGGCTCGCCTACGCAAAAGCCATCCATGTTGCCCACGCGCATGTTGGCCACCATTTGCGGCGGCGGCACGGTGATGACCTTGGCGTCTTTCATCGGATCGATGCCGTTGGCTGCCAGCCAGTAATAGAGCCACATGGCGTGCGTGCCCGTGGGAAAGGTCTGGGCGAAGGTGTATTCGCGCTTTTCGGCCGCCATCAGCCGGGCCAGGCCCGCGCCATTGACGGCGCCCTTGTCCGCCAGCTTTTTGGACAGCGTGATGGCCTGGCCGTTGTGGTTGAGGGTCATCAGCACGGCCATGTCTTTCTTGGGCCCGGCCAGGCCCAGGTGCACGCCATAGACCAGGCCATACAGCACATGGGCAAAGTCGAGCTCGCCGTTCACCAGCTTGTCGCGCACACCGGCCCAGCTGGCCTCTTTGGTGGGGATGATGGTCACGCCATGCTTCTTGTCGAAGCCCATCACCGACGCCATCACCACGCTGGCGCAGTCGGTCAGCGGAATGAAGCCGATCTTCACTTCCTTCTTCTCGGGGGCGTCCGAGCCCTGGGCGTGGACGAGGGCGCGCAGCGCGGGGCTCACGCCCGTGGCGCCCACGGTGGCGGCTTGCAGCACGGTGCGGCGGTTGAGGCTGGTTTTGAGCAGATCAGTCATGGGGCTTCCCTTGGGCGTGACAAACAAAAAAAGGCGTCCTCACACCGCGCCTGGCTGCAAGAAGCAGCAGTGCGCGGGTGGGGACGCCTTTGTCCGGGTTCTGGCCGCATTCGCCCGCCGTTGGGCGATGCAGCCATGCAGACCTGTGAGGGTCTGAACCTACTAATGCAAGGCCTGTGCCAGCTTGGAAAAGTGGTGTTAGCTATTGAATCAAGAGCGTCTAGCTCAATGATTCAGGGCGCTTTGGCGCGATTGAGCGACCTGGCGCCACAGCCCGCAGTGCCCCGGTCTTGTGCGCTGCACCATCGTGGCGCTGCAGATGGAGCAGCGGGCGGTGCTGCGGCAGTGGACGACAATGCGATGCATGAGTGATGCCTCGACGCCGACCTGTCTGATGACCGCGTGGCACGCGCACGAAACCGAGTTGCAGCGCTGGCTGAGCCGGCACCTGAACGACCCGGTGGCAGCGCAGGACCTGCTGCAAGACGTTTTCATCAAAGCCTTGCGCCAAGGCCGCCGGTTCTGCGACGTGGCCAACGCCCGCGCCTGGCTGTTTGAGGTCAGCCGCAATACCCTGACGGATCACCTGCGCCGGCACCACCCTCTGGATGCCTTGCCTGACGACCTGCCAGCGGTGGAGGCAGACCCGCCGGCTGCGGTGGACAGTCTGGCCACCTGCCTGCCGCGCGTGCTTGCGGAGTTGAGCGCGTCGGACCGGGATGCCATCGTCCAGTGCGATCTCAACGGCATGGGGCAGGAGGACTATGCCCGCATGTTGGGCATCACCGTGCCGGGGGCCAAATCCCGTGTGCAGCGCGCCCGAAAGCGCCTCAGGGAACGTTTGCTGACCTCGTGCCAGGTGGTGCTGAACGAGCGCGGCGCGGTGTGCTGCTTCACCCCACGTCCGAAATAAGCGCAGCTGCATCTTTTGGGCAGTTGCTGCGTCTTCTGACTCAACGACACAGGAGATGCACATGTGCATGGGTTACGCCAAAGACATCAAGGCCTGGGCTTGCCCCCAGGAAATGGAGCGCCGCCAGGCCGCATTGCACCAATGGGGCGACTTGCTGCACTTGGAAGACCACGCGGCGCAGGCAAGTGATTCGGCTCCGCCCGTGGCCGACACGCAGATAAACGCGCTCGAGCGTGCGCCCGAACGTGCGTCGGCGGCTTGACGGCGATGGCATCCCTCCAGAGGTTTAGCCAATGATTTCGTCCGAACTGAAAACCCCAAAAATCCCACCTTTGACGCGCTGGGTGCTCGCGCTGGCGCTGCTGGCGCCTGCCTGGTGGTGGAGTTACACCCACCTCACCGATTTTGCGGATGCCCTGTTGGTGCAGGCGGGGCTGACGCGCCAGACCGCACTGGGCGAGGCGGTGCACTTCTTCTTTTTTGACACGCCCAAGGTGCTGCTGCTACTGACCGGGGTGGTTTTCGTGATGGGCGTGGTGCAGACCTTCTTTGCGCCCGAGCGCACGCGCGCCCTGCTGGCGGGCAAGCGTGCAGGGGTGGGCAACGTACTGGCCGCATTGCTGGGCATCGTGACCCCGTTTTGCTCATGCTCGGCCGTGCCCTTGTTCATCGGTATTCTCTCGGCGGGTGTGCCGTTGGGGGTGACCTTCTCTTTTCTGATCTCGGCTCCCATGGTCAACGAGGTGGCACTGGTGATGCTGCTGGGCCTGTTTGGCTGGAAAGTGGCCGCCCTCTACCTCGTGCTGGGGCTGACCGTGGCCATCGTGGCCGGCATCGTGATCGGCCGCCTGCGCATGGAGCGCTATCTGGAAGACTGGGTGCTGGCCGTTGCCAACGGGCAGAGCGCGGCCACTTACGACGGCGATGGCATGGGCTGGGCCCAGCGCTTGGAGGCCGGTGGGCACCATGTGCGCGAGATTGTGGGCAAGGTCTGGCCCTACGTTGTCGCGGGCATTGCGCTGGGCGCGGGCATCCACGGCTATGTTCCACAAGACTTCATGGCGGCCATCATGGGCCGGGATGCCTGGTGGTCGGTGCCGGTGGCCGTGCTGCTGGGTGTGCCCATGTACACCAATGCGGCGGGCGTCATTCCCATCGTGCAGGCCCTGCTGGGCAAAGGTGCAGCGCTGGGCACGGTGCTGGCGTTCATGATGAGCGTCATTGCCTTGTCCGCGCCCGAAATGATCATTTTGCGCAAGGCCCTCAAGCCGCGCCTGATAGCCACCTTCGCCGGCGTCGTGGCCTTGGGCATTTTGCTGGTGGGCTATATCTTCAACCTTGTGCTGTGAAACCGGCCTTTAACACTACCAACCAGGATTCGCCATGAAAGACATCAAGGTACTCGGCTCCGGCTGCGCCAACTGCAAGACCACCACCGCCCTGATCGAGCAGGTTGCCCGTGACAAGGGCGTCGCCGTGAATATTGACAAGATTCAGGACATGCAAGCCATCATTGCTTACGGCGTCCTGGCCACGCCAGGGGTGGTGGTGGATGGCAAGGTCGTTCATGCAGGCGGGGTGCCCCAGCGCGACAGGATCGAGGCGTGGCTGGCATGACGGATGCCGCCAAACCCAAACTGGTGTTTGACGTGGTGTCGGTGCGCCTGAGTGCGCAGGCCAGCCAGGCGCACTGCAAACAGGCCACGATTGCACTCGATACGGACATGGCGGGCAACCCCCAGGCGTTCAATCCCGCAGAATTGCTGCTGGCAGCCCTGTCGGCGTGCATGATCAAGGGGATTGAGCGGGTCATTCCCATCCTCAAGTTCGAGCTGCGCGGGGTCGAGGTTCACGTGCATGGGGTGCGCCAGGACGTGCCCCCTCGACTGGAGTCCATTTCCTACGAGATCACCGTGGACACCGACGAGCCGGATCGCCGCCTGGCCCTGCTGCACGAGAACGTCAAAAAATACGGAACGGTGTTCAACACCGTGTCGCCGGGCACCGAGCTCTCTGGCCTTTTGCGCCGCAAGGAAACAGGCAATCCATGAGCGCTGCACACGAGCACAGCCACGCACCCGCCAGCTACAGCAGCGCCTTCGCCATCGGCATCGCGCTCAACACGCTCTTTGTGGCGGTGGAGGCGTTTTACGGCTGGAAGATCAACTCGCTGGCCCTGCTGGCAGACGCGGGGCACAACCTGAGCGATGTGGCCGGGCTGATTCTGGCGTGGGGCGGCGCTCTGGCGGGGCGCCTTCGGCCAGATGACCGGCACACCTATGGCTGGAAGCGGGCCACCATTTTGGCGGCGTTCATCAACGCGATGCTCTTGCTGGTGGCCATGGGCTCGCTGGCCTGGGAGGCCATCGACCGGTTGAACTCCCCCCAGCCGATCGAAGGGGTCACGATCATGGTGGTGGCGGGCCTGGGCATTGTCATCAACACCGTGACGACCCTGCTGTTCATGCGGGGCAGCCATGACCTGAACATCCGTGGCGCTTTTCTGCACATGGTCGCCGATGCGCTGGTTTCGGCCGGTGTGGTGGTGGCGGGTGGGCTCGCCCTCTGGCTGGGCTGGGACTGGCTGGACCCGGTCGTCAGCCTCGTGATTGCTGCCGTGATCGTTCTGGGCACCTGGGGCCTGTTCAAGCAGTCGGTGCACCTGCTGTTTGATGGCGTGCCCTCCACGGTGGACCTGCCCGCCGTGCGCGCCTGGCTGCTGTCCCTGCCGGGTGTCACCCGCGTCCACGATCTGCACATCTGGGCGATGGGCACCTCCGAGGTGGCCCTGACGGCGCATCTGGTCATGCCCGATGGCCACCCGCAAGACGCCTTCTTTCAGAACATCACGCACGAGCTGCATGAGCGGTTTGACATCGAGCACGTCACGGTGCAGGTGGTGCGTGAGCCTTTTACGCAGTCGTGTGCGGGTTCATGAACAGGGCTGCGGCACGAGGGCGCAGTTGCAGTTTCAGTGGCAGTGGTCGTTGCGGTAGCGCTTTCATCTGCCCAGCCGCATAGGCAGCCGGTTGCCTCGGGGGGCTGAAAAACGCCAAAGCCAGCATGCGCCACACCGTGGCGAGGCTGACGGATTTTTGCCCTGAATTCTTTTTGCGTTTCTTCCGTTCTTCGCATAAGATAGTAATCAATTACTATCTATTGATCGGGGTTTTCGTGGAAATCCATCCCAAGCATCTGCCGGCCGATGAGCGTCGTGCAGTGACTGTCGAGGCGGTTGTGGCGCTGGCGGGTTCACAAAACCCCAGCGAGATCACCACGGCGGCCATCGCCAAGCACATGAACCTTACCCAGGGTGCGCTGTTTCGGCACTTTCCGAACAAAGAGGCCATTTGGCAGGCCGTCATGGAGTGGGTGGCAGACCGTCTGCTGGCCCGAATTGACCGGTCCGCACAGGGCATCGAGTCTCCCCTTGCGGCCCTGGAGGCGATGTTCATGAGCCATATCGAGTTCGTGGCCGAGCACCCAGGCGTTCCCCGCATGATGTTTGGCGAGCTGCAGCGCGCTGAGTCGACTCCGGCCAAGCGCATGGTGCAGACCCTGATCCAGCGCTACGGCGAACGCTTGCATCGTCTCATCGAGAAAGGCAAGGCCAGCGGCGAGCTGTCGGCCTCGCTGGACAACGAGGCGGCCGCCACGCTGTTCATTGGCACGGTTCAGGGCCTGGTCATGCAGTCGTTGCTGGCGGGCGATGTGGGGCGCATGCACCGCGATGCGCCCAGGGTTTTTGCCATTTATCGGCGTGGAATCGGGAGTCACCAATGAAAAAATTGCCCTTGCAAGGCCGCACCCTCGCGCTGCTGGCCGTTGTCGTTCCGTTGCTGCTGCTTTTCATCTACGTGGGTTTGCGCTCGGGGCCGCTGGCACCGGTAGCCGTGACAGTGGTCGAGGTGCAATCACGGGCTATCACGCCCGCGCTTTTTGGTATTGGCACGGTGCAGGCGCGCTACACCTACAAGATCGGCCCCACGGTGGCCGGGCGCGTCAAACGCCTGGAGGTGCAGGTGGGTGATCAGGTCAAGGCCGGACAGGTGCTGGGCGAAATGGAGCCGGTTGATCTGGATGACCGGGTGCGCTCACAGGACGCAGCCTACAAGCGGTCCCAGGCAGCCTTGACTGAGGCACAGGCCCGGCAAGCCCACGCGCAAACCCAGGCGCACCGCTATGAGCAATTGCTCGCGGTGCGCTCGACCAGCGAAGAAATCGTTGCCACCAAACGGCAAGAGCTGCAGATCGCCGATGCCGCCCTGTCTGCGGCGCGGGAAGAAACCGCCCGGGCCCGCTCAGACCGCGAAGCGCTGGTGGCGCAGCGGAGCAATCTGCGCCTGATCGCGCCAGTGGATGGCGTGGTCGCCGTGCGCGATGCCGACCCCGGCAGCACCATCGTTGCGGGCCAGGCCGTGGTGGAAGTGATCGACCCCAAGAGTTTGTGGATCCATGCGCGTTTTGACCAGATCAGTGCATCGGGGCTGGCCGCAGGACTGCCTGCCCGCATTGCCTTGCGTTCGCGCACCGGCCAGGTGCTGGAAGGCCATGTACTCCGGGTGGAGCCCAAGGCTGACGCGGTCACCGAGGAAACGCTTGCCAAAGTGGCCTTCAGCCGCATCCCGCAACCACTGCCCCCGGTGGGAGAGCTGGCCGAAGTCACGGCCGACCTGCCCACGCTTGCCGCTGCTCCATCGGTTCCCAACGCCGCCATTCGGCGTGATGGTGACAGGGTGGGTGTCTGGAAAATCGTGCAAGGAGATCTGCAGTTTTCTCCGCTCAAGCTGGGTGCCACCGACCTGCAGGGCTATGTGCAGGTGCAAGAAGGGCTCAGCAACGGTGACCAGGTCGTGACCTACAGCGAAAAGGCACTGACGGCGCGCAGCCGCATCAAGGTGGTGGAGCAGATTCCCGGAGTTTCGCGATGATCAGCCTGGCCGGCCGCGACATTCTCCACGCCTGGGGAAAATTCGTTTTTACCGGCATTGGCCTGGGCCTGCTGATTGGCGTCACCTTGGTCATGGCCGGGGTGTACCGGGGCATGGTGGACGATGGCAAGGCGCTGCTCGACAACAGTGGCGCCGATCTGTGGGTGGTGCAAAAGGACACGCTGGGCCCCTATGCCGAGCCGTCCAGTCTCAACGATGACGTGTACCGCACCGTGCTGGCCATGCCGGGGGTGGCCCAGGCCGCCAACGTGACCTACCTGACCATGCAGGCACGCAAGGGCGACAGCGATGTGCGCACCATGGTGGTGGGCATCGCCCCTGGCGCGTTGGGGGCCACGCCGGGCTGGCCGCCGTATCTGGTGGCGGGGCGCCAGATCACCCGGGGCCATTACGAGGCCGTGGCCGACATCGCCACCGGCTTCCAGCTGGGTGACGCGGTCAAAATTCGCCGCAACCACTACACCGTTGTGGGGTTGACCCGGCGCATGGTGTCCTCCAGTGGCGACCCGATGGTGTTCATTCCGCTCAAGGACGCGCAGGAGGCACAGTTCCTCAAGGACAACGACGCCATTTGGCAAAGCCGGCGCCGCACTGAGGCCAACCCGGTCTTCAACCGACCCGGTGTTCCGGGCTTGCTGGATGCCGTGGTGGCCTCGCAGAGCACCAACGCGTTCGTCAATGCCGTGCTCGTCACGCTCAAGCCGGGGCAGGAGCCTGAAGAGGTGGCCGAGTCCATCCGCCGCTGGAAACGCATGACGGTTTACACCCGGGCGCAGATGGAGGGCATTCTGGTGGGCAAGCTGATCGCCACCTCGGCCAAGCAGATCGGCATGTTTCTGGTGATTCTGGCTGTGGTGAGTGCGGCCATCGTGGCCTTCATCATCTATTCGCTCACGATGGACAAGATCCGCGAGATCGCCGTCTTGAAGCTGATTGGCACGCGCAACCGCACCATCGCTGCCATGATCTTGCAGCAGGCGCTTGCCCTGGGCGTGATTGGCTTTGTGGTGGGCAAGATCACGGCCACCTTTGCGGCGCCGCTGTTTCCCAAATACGTGCTGCTGATGCCAGCCGACTCGATCGTCGGTTTTTTTGCCGTGCTCGCCATCTGCGTGCTGGCCAGCATTGTTGCCATTCGCATGGCGCTCAAGGTCGATCCGGCCGAAGCGATTGGAGGCTGAAATGGTCGGCAAAGGCATACGCATCGAAGGCTTGCGCAAACGTTATGGCGAAGGCGACACCGCTGTCGATGCCTTGAAAAACGTGGACATGCACGTCGAGCCGGGCGAGGTGGTGGGATTGATTGGCCCTTCGGGTTCGGGCAAGAGCACGCTACTCAAATGCCTGGGTGCGGTAATTGACCCGAGCGGCGGCCGCATGACGCTGGGCGACGAAGTCATCTACGACGAGGGCTGGAAAGTGCGCGACCTGCGCGCCCTGCGGCGCGACAAGATCGGGTTCGTCTTCCAGGCCCCCTACCTGATTCCGTTTCTTGACGTTACCGATAACGTGGCGCTGCTGCCCATGCTCGCGGGCGTTGCCAATGGCGAGGCGCGCGCCCGGGCCCTTGAACTGCTCACGGCGCTGGACGTGCAACACCGCGCGCGTGCCATGCCCTCGCAGCTCTCGGGTGGCGAGCAGCAGCGGGTGGCCATTGCGCGTGGCCTGGTCAACCGCCCGCCCGTCATCCTGGCCGATGAACCCACCGCGCCGCTGGACAGCGAGCGTGCCATGGCGGTGATCCGCATCCTCAACGACATGGCCCGCAGGTTCGAAACCGCCATCATCGTCGTGACCCACGACGAAAAAATCATCCCGACTTTCAAGCGCATCTACCACATCCGCGACGGCGTGACCCATGAAGAAGCCGGTGAAGGGCGGGGGTTCGAATGAGAGAACGATGGAATGAAAAAGAGGTTTTTATGACCAACCGTCAACACCGCCGCGCACGCCGATTTGCAGCCATTTGCCTTGTGGCCGGCTTTGCCGCAGCCGGTCTGACGGGCTGCGCCGTTGGCCCTGATTTTCAGCGCCCCGTGGCACCCGATGCGACGCGCTACACCGCCACCGCGATGGCCGCCCACACTGCGTCTGCCCCCGCGCCGTTTGGTCAGGCACAACGCCTGGTGCCAGGGCTTGCCATCGATGCGCAGTGGTGGCGTGCGCTGGGTTCTCCGGCACTCGACGGGCTGATCGACGAGGCGCTTCAGGCCAGTCCGACCCTGGCGAGCGCCCGCGCCAATTTGCGGCAGGCACAGGAGCTTGTGTCCGCACGTTCAGGTTCAACGCAATTTCCGCAGGTGGATGTCGGGCTGGGTGCCCAGCGCCAGCAATCGAACCCCAGCAGCCAGGGGCAGAGCGGTGATGCGCGCCAGTTCAGCCTTTACAACGCCAGCGTGGGCGTGCATTACAACCTTGATCTGGCGGGTGGCAATCAGCGCGCACTTGAAGCCCTGGCTGCACGCGCTGACTACCGCCGCTTCGAATGGGATGCTGCGCGCCTTGCGCTGGCTGGCAACATCACGGCCGCTGCCATCACCCGTGCGCGCCTTGCCGCGCAACTGGACGCAACCACAGACATCGTGCGTGCGCAGGACGAGCAGCTGCGCCTGACCAACGAGCGCGTGCGGTTTGGCCAGGCATCGCCCGATGAAGTGTTGGGCCTGCAGGCCCAGGCAGAGCAAACGCGCGCTGAACAGCCTGCGCTGCGCAAACAACTGCAACAAACCGAGCATCTGCTGGCCGTGTTGGCCGGTCGTGCGCCGGGTGCCGGTGGCGTGCCTGCCTTCACGTTGAGCGATTTCACCCTGCCGGCCGATCTGCCACTGATGGTGCCTTCGGAGCTGGCGCGCCGCCGCCCGGATATCCAGGCGGCTGAAGCGTTGCTGCATGCGGCCAATGCGGACTATGGCGTGGCGGTCGCCAGGCTCTACCCGCAGCTCAACCTGAGCGCCAGTCTGGGCTCCCAGGCGCTGACCGCTGGCGCCCTGTTTGGTGGTGGTTCGGCAGTGTGGGCCCTGGTGGGGCAAATCACCCAGCCCCTGTTCAACCCCGGGTTGCCTGCCGAGAAACGGGCAGCGCTTGCCGCTCTGGATGCTGCTGCCGCCAACTACCAGAGCGTGGTGTTGCAGTCTTTGCGTAACGTGGCCGACACCCTGCGCGCGCTGGAAGGCGATGCGCAGTCCTTGGCGGCCCTGGCGGGCGCTGATTCGGCAGCACAGTCTTCCTTGCGGTCGGTGGAGCGGCAATACCTGCTGGGTGCTGCCAGCTACTTGCAGTTGCTGGTGGCGCAGCAACAGGCACAGCGCATGCGGACCAGCCTGGTGGCAGCCCAGGCGCAGCGCCTGGTCGACAGTGTGGCGTTGTATCAGGCGCTGGGTGGTGGCGTCAGCCTGGGCGATTAATCGCCCAGGTGGCCAGCCTCTCGGGTGCCCGCGGGATCAGGCGGTGGCCAGCCACTTGGCCACATCCGCAGTGGCCGGAATGCGGCCACTGCTCATGACCTTGTCATTGATCACCAGCGCCGGGGTGGACATCACGTCATAGGCCATGATCTCTTTCATGTCGCTGACCTTGACAAACTCGGCCGCAACATTGGCCTGGGTGGCGGCTTCACGGGCGACGGCTTCGAGCTTCTTGCAATTGGCGCAGCCAGAGCCGAGGATCTTGATGGTCAACATGTGAAATCTCCTGAAAAATGAGGGAAAGACATCAGGCCTGGGGCTGACCCGCGCCTCGTGCGCGCGACCAGAAGAAAGTGGTCAACACAACCAGCGAAAAAAGCCCCAGGGCCATTGCGGTGGACAGAAGTGCCGCACCATCAATCCAGGTGCCATAAATGAACCCTGCACAGATGCTGAACAAGGCCACCAGGCCCACGTAAGCGGCGGTTTTGGTGCGGCCAATCACGGCGGCAACCATCAACATGCTTTGCAGGCTGAGCTCGGGGTCGGCCATCAGGTAGGCCAGCAGTGGGCCGGGGTGCATGCCCAGGTCCAGGAACATGCGCGCCACCGGCACCTCGACCAAGGTGGGGAAGTACATGAACACGCCAAACCCCACCGCCACCGCGTTGGCCAGCACCGTGTTGCTACCAGCCACTGCCTCAATCCATTCGGGGCGGATGACCTGCCGCACCATGCCCACGATGAACACACCCACGATCAGCAGCACGAAAATCTGCTTGACGAAGCGCCAGGCTTCCCACAACCAGGCTTGCCATTCATCGGCGGGCAGTTGGCGGGCGAAGTGCCACACCGCCCCCAGCGCAAGGCCCACACCCAGCACACGGCCAGTCAGGGCGAACTCCAGGCCGTCGGCGACAGGTGTCAGGCGCGCGGCAGCCACCAGCAAGGTGGTTGCAGCCAGGCCCAGTGCCACCCAGGTCCAGCGGTTGGCGCCATCCATGATGTTTTCCATGCCTTTCCAGGCCGTGGCCGCAATCATGAACAGCAGGGCTATCAGGACCGAGCCCTGAAAGCTCACGCCTTCTTCGCCTTTGGCCGCATCAAACGGTACCCACGCAAAAAGTGTGTCTTGCCACGCCTGAGCCCAGCCCAAAGGCAGCGTGGCGGAGCCCACGGTGGCCGTGAGGGGCCAGAGTTTCAATGTGCCTGCGATCAGCAGCGCCACCAGCGACAGCAGCACGCCCAGCGCAGCGGGGGCTATCTGCGCTTTGTCGGCAAAGGCGTCATCGGTTTCAGCATCGTGCGTGGCGTCATCGCGCCAGAAGATGCGCGACATCAGCAGACCGATGCCGATACCAAACAACAAACACAAGACCACCCGTGCCGCCGCAAACTCAGGCCCCAGGATGCTGCCGGTGTAGGCCAGCGCCATGATGTTGCCAGCAGGCGCAAAAAAGAGAAAAGTGATGGCAGGCCCAATGCCTGCACCTTTGCGGTAAATGC
Organism: Acidovorax sp. 35-64-16; assembly: GCF_002281195.1. NCBI lineage: Bacteria > Pseudomonadati > Pseudomonadota > Betaproteobacteria > Burkholderiales > Comamonadaceae > Acidovorax > Acidovorax sp. 35-64-16. The sequence goes on from NZ_NCFM01000039.1 coordinate 14,151, forward strand.
CGGCAAACAGGGGCACGATGGTGCACGAGCACACCGCAATCAGCGACCCGGCCAGGGCCGCCGCCGGGTAAGAAACATAGGCCGGCGTGCTGCGACCGAGCCACCGGGTGATGCTGGCCTTGGGGATGAGTGCCGCCATGGCGCCCGCAATGAAAAACGCAGGCAGCAAACACAGCAACACATGCGCCGCAAGGTAAGAAGCCAGACTTCCGGCACCGCCGTTGAGCAGCTTGAGCATCAGATCCATGGTTCACGCCTTCAGCAGTTGCTGCGTTTTCATTTTAGTGGCGGCAGGCTCAGTGCCCCATTAATATGCCGTCAGCGATGTCTTTGTCGTGCACGCCGAACCTGTCGACCAGGGTGGCGCTGGCTTCGTTGAGCCCCAGCACCTCCACCTCAGCCCCTTTGCGGCGGAACTTCAGCACCACCTTGTCCAGCGCATTGACCGCAGTGATGTCCCAGAAGTGGGCGTGCGTGAGGTCGATGCGAACGCGGCGTGGCGAGGCGTCGAAATCAAACGCATCGACAAACCGGTCGGCAGAGGCAAAGAACACCTGGCCATAGATCGCATAGCTGCGCGTTTCACCATCGTCTTCGGTCTGCGCCTCGATCAGCAGAATCTGGGCAATCTTGTGGGCAAAGAAGAAGCCCGACAGCAGCACACCCGTGAGCACACCGCGCGCCAGGTCGTGGGTGTAGACGGTCACCGCCACGGTGGCCAGCATCACCACGCTGGAGCTTTTGGGGTGCTCGCGCAGGTTTTTGAACGAACCCCAGTTGAACGTGCCGATGGACACCATGATCATTACCGCGACCAGGGCGGCCATGGGGATCTGCTTGACCCAGTCCCCCAGGAACACCACCAGAATCAGCAGCACCACCCCCGCCACCAGCGTGGACAAGCGCCCGCGCCCACCGGATTTCACGTTGATGACCGACTGACCGATCATGGCGCAGCCCGCCATCCCGCCTATGAAGCCCGTGGCGATGTTGGCCACACCCTGGCCCACGCATTCGCGGTTCTTGTTGCTTTTGGTGTCGGTCATGTCGTCCACGATGGTGGCCGTCATCAGCGACTCCAGCAAACCCACCACCATCAGCGTGACGGAATACGGAAGGATGATGCCCAGCGTTTCCCAGGCAAGGGGCACATCAGGCAGCAGGAACACCGGCAGGCTGTCGGGCAGCTCGCCCATGTCGCCCACCGTGCGGATGTCCAGCCCCAGGTAAATGGAAACGCCGGTCAGGAAAACAATGGTCACCAGCGGAGACGGCACCACCTTGGTGATGTAAGGCAGCCCGTAGATGATGCCCAGACCCGCCGCCGTCATGGCATGCACCTGCCAGCCCACATTGGTCAGCTCGGGCAACTGGGCCATGAAAATCAGGATGGCGAGAGCGTTGACGAAGCCGGTAACCACCGAGCGGGAAACAAAACGCATCAGAACCCCGAGCTTGATCCAGCCAGCAATGATTTGCAGCACACCGGTCAACACTGTGGCGGCCAGCAGATACTGCAGCCCGTGGTCCTTGACCAGGGAGGCAATCACCAGCGCCATGGCCCCCGTGGCGGCGGAAATCATGCCGGGGCGACCGCCGGCGAAGGCAATGATGGTGGCAATGGAGAACGAGGCGTAGAGGCCAACCTTCGGGTCAACGCCCGCAATGATGGAGAACGCGATGGCCTCAGGGATCAGGGCCAATGCAACCACCAGACCGGCGAGCACATCGTTGCGGACATTGGAAAACCAGTCCAGCTTCAGTGTTTGTAGTGACATAGGGATCGCGGATCACCCGAACAGGGTGGTCCAAATACAGGGTGTGAGGTGCGCCAGGGGCTGTGCCCCGCGACAAAAATGGGAAAAGCAATGCCGGGCAAACTGCCCGTTGTGCATTCAGAACGTAAGCGCGTTCTAAGGGGGTGTGACGGAAAAGAAGTAGCCGCGCGGCAATGCCGAACCCCGAAAGTGCACCGGGGCCGGTGGGTCAGAGTCGAAAAGCCGCACCATGGGGGAAATTCTATCGCCCGGCAAACATGCGGTTGCATGGGGCTGTGCCAACGGGGCCCGCGCAGCCCATCGCCGTCGGCCGCCATCTCACCCCAGCAGATCCACCATCTCCAGCATCCGCCTGGCCACCTCGCCCAGCTTCAGGCCCTTGTCCATGGCGGTCTTGCGCAGTTTTTCATAGGCGGCTTGTTCGGACAGGCCCTGGCGCTGCATCAGCACGCCCTTGGCACGGTCGATGGTCTTGCGGTCCTGCAGCTCGGTTTTGGCGTCGGCCAGCTCGGCACGCAGGGCCTGCTCGTGCTGAAAGCGCGCCATGGCGACATCGAGGATGGGTCGAATGCGCTGCGGCGCCAGGCCTGCGACGATATAGGCAGACACGCCAGCGGCCACGGCGTCTTTCACATGTGTGGTGTCTTCATCGTTGGTGAACATGACGATGGGGCGGCGTGCGGCGCGCGTGGCCATCACCACATGCTCCAGCGCATCGCGGGCCTCGCTCTCGGCGTCCACGATGATCATGTCGGGCTGCAACTGGGCCAGCCGCTCGCTCAAAAACACATCGGCCGGCAATGTGGCAATGAGGTTGAAGTTGTTTTTCAGCAGGCCAATGCGCAGCGCGCGCGAGCGTTCGGCCTGTGTGGCGGCGTGTTCGTCGTCGGGGTCGGCAATGGCCAGGTCGGGGGCCACCACCACAATGCGCAGTGCGTCGGTCATGCCCTGCAGCATGCAAGATTTACGCCACATATTGGTGCGCCGGTTTGGTGCGCCGCCCTGGTGCAAGGGTGCACCTGCCGCTGCGCCCAGCAGGGCGTTGCACCGGGTTCAACCCGCAGGCGTGGTAGTGCGGGCCCCGGGTTTTACACTTGGGGCATGAGCTTGCTGATCCTGGGTATTGAATCTTCGTGCGATGAAACCGGCGTGGCGCTGGTCCGCTCTACTGGTGGGATGGCTGTGCCCACCTTGCTGGCGCATGCGTTGCACAGCCAGATCGAGATGCACCAGGCGTATGGCGGCGTGGTACCCGAGCTGGCCAGCCGCGACCATATCCGCCGGGTGCTTCCTCTCACCGAGGCCGTGATGGCCGAAGCAGGCCAGCGCCTGGCAGATGTGGACGTGGTGGCTTACACCCGCGGGCCGGGCCTGGCAGGGGCGCTGCTGGTGGGGGCTGGCGTGGCCTGCGCGCTGGGTGCGGCGCTCGACAAGCCCGTGCTGGGTGTGCACCACCTCGAAGGGCATTTGCTGTCGCCCTTTTTAAGTGCCGACCCCCCTGAATTTCCTTTCGTGGCGCTGCTGGTATCGGGCGGCCACACACAGCTCATGCGCGTGGATGGCGTGGGGCGCTATGAATTGCTGGGCGAGACCATTGACGATGCGGCGGGAGAGGCGTTTGACAAGTCGGCCAAGCTGATGGGCCTGGGCTACCCCGGAGGGCCGGCCTTGTCGCGCCTGGCCGAGCAGGGCAGCGCCACGGCGTTCAAGCTGCCCCGCCCCTTGCTGCACAGTGGCAACCTCGATTTTTCTTTTGCCGGCCTCAAGACAGCGGTGCTCACGCAAGCCAAAAAACTCGGGGATGAGCTGCAAGCGCGCAAGGCCGATCTGGCCGCCAGCACCGAGGCGGCCATTGTGGATGTGCTGGTCAGAAAAACGCTGACCGCCCTGCGCCAGACGGGTCTGCAGCGGGTGGTGGTGGCCGGCGGCGTGGGGGCCAACCGGCACCTGCGCAGCCAGCTCAATGCGGCCTGCACGCAGCAAAAGGTGCGCGTGCACTACCCCGAACTGCACCTGTGCACCGACAACGGCGCCATGATTGCCATGGCCGCTGCCCTGCGGCTGCAGGCGGGCCAGCAGACGGCCAACCGCGACTATGCGTTTGACGTCAAACCCCGCTGGCCCCTGCACGCCCTGGCCGCGTCCTGACATTGCGTTGAACAACGAGACCGGGCATGCCGCCGTGGGGCCTGCGTTGGCGATGTGCAGCAGCTTTACCCGGGCTTCACTCTTCTGCATCGGGCAATACATGCCCGCACCGCACAATGGGGCATGCAACGCTTGCCGCTTCTTTCCCATGAATGAACCATCTTTTGCCGCTGCCGGGCGCACGCCTTTGCGCGGCCCCTTTCGTTTTCGGGCTGCTTTCGGGTTTTTGGGGGTGACCTCGGCGGTGGCCCTGCTGGCCGGCTGTGCCAGCCTGGTGTCGCCCGACAGCCGCTTGCCACAGACCCCGGTTCCGTCGGCGTGGTCGGTGCAGCCACCGTCTGGCAGCGTGGGGCTGGCGCAGCCGGTCACACCGCTGGCGCAGTGGTGGCAGCGGTTCAACGACCCACAGCTCACGCAGCTGGTCACGCAGACCCTTCAGTCCAACACCAGCCTGCGCAGCGCGCAAGCCTCCTTGCAGCAGGCGCGTGCCCAGGTGGATGTGCAGTCTGCAGGCCTGCTGCCCAGTGTGGGGACTTCCGCCTCGGCGCAGCGCAGCCGGGCATCGAACAACACGGGCAGCAGTTTTCAGGCGGGTTTTGATGCCAGCTGGGAGCCCGATGTGTTTGGCCGCCTGCGCAGCGGCGTGAGCGCCAGCGCAGCCGACGCCCAGGCCGCCGAGGCCAGCCTGGCCGACGTGCAGGTGTCTCTGGCCGCCGAAACGGCCGTCAACTACATCGAGCTGCGGGGCCTGCAGCAGCGGCTGGCCATTGCGCGCAGCAACCTGGCCAGCCAGCAGGAAACCCTGCAGATCACCCAGTGGCGCCTGCAGGCCGGGCTCACCACCTCGCTGGTGGCCGAGCAGGCCCGCGCTGCGGCGGAGCAGACGGCCGCGCAGATTCCGGTGCTCGAGTCCAGCCTGGCCCAGTCGCGCCACAGCCTGGCCGTGCTCATCGGGCAGGCCCCGCTGGCGCTGGATGGGTTGTTGGCCGACTCGGTCGCCGTGCCGCAGCCCGCGCAAGACCTTGCGCTGGCCATTCCTGCCGAAACGCTGCGCCAGCGGCCCGATGTGCGTGCTGCCGAACAGCGCATTGCCGCTGCGCTGGCGCGGGTGTCGCAGGCCGATGCCGCGCGCTACCCGGACTTCCGTATCTCGGGCAATCTGGGCCTGCGCGCCCTCACGGTGGGCGCCCTTACCAACGGCAGTTCCATCGCCAGTGCCTTGCTGGCCAGTGTGTCGATGCCCGTGTTCGACGGTGGCGCGGCGCGGGCCCAGGTGCGCGTGCAGGAGGCGGCGCTGGCGCAGGCCCGCGTGGCCTATGAGGCCTCGGTGCTCACCGCGCTCAAGGATGTGGAAGATGCCTTGGCGGCCCTGCAAGGGAACCGCGAGCGCCTGGTGCGTCTGCAGGCGGCTGCCGATGCCGCAGGCAATGCAGACTTGCTGGCGCAGCAGCGCTACAGCAGCGGCCTGATCGACTTCCAGTCGGTGCTGGAAACCCAGCGCACGCTCTTGTCCACCCAGGACAGTGTGGCCGCCACCGTGGCCAGCATTTCTGCCGACCATGTGCGGCTGTACAAGGCGCTGGGCGGCGGCTGGCAATAGCCCGCGCCAGCCCCCGAACGCGCACCCAACCCCTACCGAATGCCATGGCCATGACTTCTTCAGAAAAAATCACACCTCCCGCCAGCCCATCCACCCCCGCCGACCTGCAGACGCTGATCGGTGGCGGCCCAACGCGCCGCTGGTGGCAGCGCTCCACCCTGTGGCTGGGCGTGGCGGTGCTGCTGGCGGCGGGCGGCGGCCTCTACTACTGGCAAAGCCAGCAGCGCGCCAAAGCCGCACCGGTGTATGTGACCGAAGAGGTGCGCCGCGGCAACCTCACGCTCAACGTGTCGGCCAACGGCACCCTGCAGCCCACGCGGGCGGTCACCATTGGCAGCGAGCTGTCGGGTACGGTCAGAAATGTGCTGGTGGACGTCAACGACAAGGTCAAAAAGGGGCAGGTGCTGGTCGAGCTCGACACCGCCAAGCTCGATGCGCAGGTGCTGCGCTCGCGCGCCTCGCTGGCGGCTGCGCAGGCGCGCCTGGCGCAGGCGGCGGCCACCACCAAAGAGGCACAGGCTGGCTTTGGCCGGCTGCAAGAGGTGGCACGCCTGTCGGGCGGCAAGGTGCCGTCGGCCGCCGAGCTTGACAGCGGCCGTGCCACGCTCGACCGTGCCCATGCCGACGAGGCCAGTGCGCGCGCATCGGTGGACGACGCCCGGGCGGCGCTCTCCACCGATGTCACCAACTTGTCCAAGGCTTCGATCCGCTCGCCCATCAACGGCGTGGTGCTGACCCGCACCGTTGAGCCCGGCAACGCCGTGGCCGCCTCGCTGCAGGCCGTGACGCTGTTCACGCTGGCCGAAGACCTGACGCGGCTGCGGCTGGATGTGAGCGTGGACGAGGCCGATGTGGGCTCGGTAAAACTCGACCAGAAAGCCAGCTTCACCGTCAGCGCCTATCCCTCGCGCCGTTATCCGGCCAAGGTGACGCGGGTGTCGTTTGGCTCCACCAAAACCGACAACGTGGTCACCTACATCACCTGGCTGGAGGTGGACAACTCCGATCTGAGCCTGCGCCCCGGCATGACGGCGGCGGCCACCATCACCTCTACCGAGCGCAACGATGTGCTGCTGGTGCCCAACACGGCGCTGCGGTTTACCCCGGCGGTTGCCGCAGGGGCGGCGGCGCAGCCGGCGTCGTCGTCGTCGGGCGGCGGCATCATGTCGCAGCTCATGCCGCGCATGCCACGCTCGGGCACGCGCCGGGCGGGCGGTACCGGCGATGCGGCAGACGGCGCGGGCCGTGTGCGCCAGGTGTGGGTGCTCAAGGACGGCGTGGCGCAAGCCGTGAATGTGCAGGTGGGTATCAGCGACGGCCGCAAGACCGAGGTCAGCGGCGAAGGCCTGGCCGAGGGCATGGCCGTGATCACCGACCAGCGCTCTGCCGGGGCCGCGCCATGAGCGAGGCCGCAGCAGCCACCGGGCAGCGCGCGCGGGTGCCGGCCGATGCGCCGCCCCTCATCCGCCTGCGCGGTGTGACCAAGGTGTATGGCGAGGGCGCGCTGGCCTTTCAGGCGCTCAAGGGCGTGGACCTGGACATCGCCCAGGGCGATTTTGTGGCCATCATGGGCCCCAGCGGTTCTGGCAAATCGACCGCCATGAACACCCTGGGATGCCTCGACCGGCCTACGGCGGGCGAGTACCTGTTCAAGGGCGTGCATGTCGAGTCGCTCTCGCGCGACGAGCGCGCGCGCCTGCGCCGGCAGTTTTTTGGCTTTGTGTTCCAGGGTTTCAACCTGCTGGCGCGCACCTCGGCGCAAGAAAACGTCGAACTGCCCCTGCTGTACCGGGGCGAATCGACCAACGCGCGCCACGCCGCAGCGGCCCGCGCGCTGGACGCCGTGGGCCTCAAGGGCTGGGAGCACCACACCCCGTCCGAGCTGTCGGGCGGCCAGCAACAGCGCGTGGCCATTGCGCGCGCCATCGTCACCCAGCCAGCCGTGCTGCTGGCCGACGAACCCACCGGCAACCTCGACACCCAGCGGGGCCAGGAAATCATGGAGCTTTTGTGGCGGCTCAATGCCGACCAGGGCATTACCGTGCTGATGGTCACGCACGAGCCCGACATGGCCGCCTATGCGCGGCGCATCGTGCGCTTTGTCGATGGCAAGGTAGACAGCGATGCACCCAACCCGCACCCCGTGGGCCTGCGCACCCCGGTGGTTGCCGTGCCTGCCACGCCAGTGCCTGAGGTCTCCTGATGCTGCTCAACACCCTTTTGCTCGCATTGCGCTCCATCCGGCGCAACCTGATGCGCTCGTTTCTCACCATCCTGGGCATCGTGATCGGTGTCAGCGCCGTCATCACCATGGTCACGCTGGGCAATGGCGCCACCATGGCGGTGCAAAATCAGATCTCCGGCCTGGGCACCAACCTGCTGCAGGTGCGCCCCGGCCAGCGCATGGGCCCTGGCGGCGGGTCGGGCGCCCCCGCATTCAAGGACACCGATGCCGACGCCATCGCCCAGCAGATTGGCGGCATTCTGGCCGTGGCACCCGAGGCGCGGGCCGGCGCCACCGTGGTGGCCGGCGGGCGCAACTGGACCACCAGCATCATCGGCAGCACCAATGCCTGGCTGCAGACGGGCAACTGGGCCGTGCGCACCGGGCGGGTTTTTTCGGATGCCGAGCTGCGCGCTGGCGCCGCCGTGTGCCTGATTGGCGAAACCGTGCGCCGCGAGCTCTATGGCACACGCGACGCCGTGGGCGAGCAGTTGCGGGTGAAGGCGTTTTCGTGCGAGGTGGTGGGCGTGCTGGCCTCCAAAGGGCAGGGTGCCTTCGGCAACGACCAGGACGACACCGTGGTGGTGCCTCTGCGCACGCTGCAGCGCCGCGTGACCGGCAACACCCGCGTCAACACCCTGCTGGTGTCCATGCAGGACGGCAGCGACCCCGAGCGCGTGAAGGCCAGCCTGACGCAGCTGCTGCGCGAGCTGCGCAAGCTGTCCGACACCGACGAAGACAACTTCAATGTGCTTGACACCAAGCAGCTGGCCGACACGCTGTCGGGCACCACCAAGGTGCTGACCATGCTGCTGGGCGCGGTGGCCGCGGTGAGCCTGCTGGTGGGTGGCATCGGCATCATGAACATCATGCTGGTCAGCGTGACCGAACGCACCCGCGAAATCGGCCTGCGCCTGGCCATTGGGGCGCTGGAGCGCGAGGTACTTCTGCAGTTTCTGATCGAGGCCGTGGTGCTGGCTGCCCTGGGTGGGCTGATCGGCATTGTGCTGGCCACGGGGGCATCGATAGGCCTGTCGGCCCTGATGAAAGTGCCTTACATCTTCAACCCGGGCGTCAACCTGCTGTCGTTCGTGTTCTCGGCCGGGATAGGCGTGCTGTTTGGCTATTTTCCGGCCCGCCGCGCGGCGCGCATGGACCCGATCGACGCGCTGCGGCATGAGTGATGCGGATGGGCGACCAAAGCGCCCACTGCGTTGCTGCGCCAGCATCAGTGCCAGTGCCAGTGCCAGTGCCAGTGCCAGTGCCAGTGCACGGGCACCGACTGCGCGGCTTCACGGATGCCCGGTGCATTGCAAGTTTGGGAGAAGCAGGGTCGTCTGCGCGGTTGCAGATTGTTTTGCTATTGTAATAATAGCTGTTAGCGCTTGCTATGTAAGGGCTAAGGCCATATTTGGCATCAAATCTGTATGGCTGGCGCTGTCAGCCTGTGTGGTGCCGCCATTGAAGGCGTTTCGCCCGCCACGCACACGCGGTTGCGGCCAGTGTTCTTGGCTTGGCACAGGGCCACATCGGCGCTGGCCCCTGCATGGCGTTGTGCAAGAAAAAACCGCCTGAAACATGCGCGTTTCAGGCGGTTTTTACAGCGGACTCAGCGGCCATGGTGGGGCGTTCACACCTTCTCAGTGCACGACCAGTTGCACCGATTTGTCGGTCGGCACCATGCGGGCCAAGGTAAGTGTGAGCACGCCGTTTTCCAGCTTGGCCGTGCTGGCGGTGGCGTCAATTTCATCGGCCAGCTCCCAGGCGCGCTGCACCTGGCGGGGTGCGCCGGCCACGCTTTGCAGCTTGACCACATTGCCTTCGATGCTGATTTGCAGCTGCTCGCGTGCCAGGCCGGGCACATCGAGCTGCAGCGTGGTGGCCTTGTCGTCCTGGGTCACGGTGCAGCCGGCGGTGCTGGTGCTGGCGCGGGCAGGTGTTTCAAGGGCGCCCATCAGGAAGCGTTGCAGCGCCAGGTCGGCAGAGCGGGGGGCATTGGCGTAGGCGGCGCGGCGGATCACGGGGGCGAAAATCATGGGGTAGCTCCTATACACTGCGCGGCTCTCGGTGTGGTCGCCGCATGGTCAAAAGGTGTGTGCATCCCCGGCTCTTTCAAGGGAAAAATCACATGAATAAATTGAACTCCTCAGGCTTGAAATCGGGCGTTGTGGCCTTACGGCGCGGCCTTTGCGCGCTGGCGGGCGCTGCCACCGTTGGCCTGTTGCCGCTGACGGCTGCCCATGCACAGCCCACCAGCGCTACCGCTGCGGCCACCCAGGCGCGGCCCGTGAAACTGGCCCTCATCGAAAGCCTCTCTGGCCCTTTCGCCAACACGGGCGAAGCGGTTTTTCGCAACATCTTCTGGGCCATCGAGCGCGTGAATGCGCGCGGCGGCGTGCAACTGCCCGCAGCCGCTGGCGGCGCACGGCCGCTGGCGCTGGAGCGCTACGACAGCAAGGGCCAGAACGAAGAGGCCCTGTCAGCGCTGCGCGCGGCCATCGATGACGGCGCGCAGGTCGTCCTGCAGGGCAATTCATCGTCCACCGCAGCGGTGCTGATCGAGGCCATCAACAAACACAACGAGCGCGAGCCGGGCAAGCGCGTGCTGTTCCTCAATTACTCTGCGGTAGATCCCATCCTCACCAACGAGAAATGCAGCTTCTGGCATTTCCGCTTTGATGCCCACGCCGACATGCGCATGGCCGCGCTCATGGAAGTGGTGCGTGCGGACAAAACGCTCAAAAGCGTGTACCTCATTGGTCAGGACTACAGCTTTGGCCAGGCCGTGCTGCGCGAGGCCAAAAAGCAGCTGGCCGCGCAGCGCCCCGATGTGGCCGTGGTGGGCGACGAGCTGCACCCCGTGGGCCGTGTGAAGGATTTCGCGCCCTATGCCGTCAAGATCAAGTCCAGCGGCGCGCAGGCGGTGGTCACCGGCAACTGGGGCAACGACCTGACGCTGCTGGTGAAGGCCGCGCGCGAGGTGGGGTTTGATGGCAGCTTTTTCACCTTTTATGGCAACGCACTGGGCGCCCCCGCCGCCATAGGCGATGCCGGTGTGGGCAAGGTGGTGGCCGTGGCCGACTGGCTGCCCAATGTGCCGGGCGCGCAAAGCGAGGCGTTCTACCGGTCGTTCCGCGCACGCTTTCCCAAGCCGGAGGATGACTATGTGCACATGCGCATGCAGCTCATGGTGGAGGCGCTGGCCCAGTCCATCGAGCGCGCGGGCAGCACCGACGTGGTGGCTGTGGCACGGCAGATGGAAAAAGCCAGCGTGCAACTGGCCGGACAGGGTGGCACCATGCGCGCGGCCGACCACCAGTTTCAGCAGGCCCTGGCCGTGGGCGTGATGGACAAAAAGGGCACGCCCGGCGTGAAGTTTGACGTGGAAGGCTCGGGCTACGGCTTTCGCGTGGTGCGGCAGATCGCGGCCGCCAAGGCGCAGCAGCCGCACAGCTGCACCATGCAGCGGTTTTGAGTGTGCTTGCGCGGCGGGTGGGTGGCGTGCTGCAGCCGCCGCCCCGCTGCGCTTGGCGCGGCACCGACCTTGGCGCTCAGCGCCGAATCCGGTAGCCCGTCTTGAACACCCACCACACCGCGGCGAGACACGCCGCCATAAACATCAGCGTCATGCCCACGCTCACGCCAATGTGCACGTCGGCCGCGCCATAAAAGGGGTCTCCTCGTTTTCAGTGCAATAAGTGACGGTACGCAAAGCTAGCACTGGCGCGGGGGTGGTCTGGGTAGACCGTTGATTTCATTGACTTTCC
>NZ_NCFM01000040.1:0-9966 GCF_002281195.1 Acidovorax sp. 35-64-16
CCAGGGAGATCTCGCACGAGCGCCCAGCAGGCTACTCATAACGGAGCACTGTGCATAACGCTGCTTATGGAGAGCTCTACATAAGCAGCGATTGCTGTCGACCGCAATGTTTGCCTTTTGGGCTGCTCTTGGTCAGGAAGCGGACGCTCAAATCAAGCTTCTTGAAGAGTATTTTGGCGCCCAGCTATATGGCGCAGCACCTGTGTGCGAGCTTAGTGGATCGACGCCCGGCAAGTCCGGCGCACGCGGTCCATCCCATTTGCTCAGCACCTGACGGTGTCGGATCTCATCACTGCGCTTCTTGGAGCGTCGGAGCGATTTCCGAGGCTCGTTAGTGCGCATTGCAATCTGACCTTGCCCCTGTTTCGTGTAGTTCTTAACCCACGATTCACGCGGCCTTTTTACGCTGTGCCTCGTACCAGCGTTGTTCGTACTGCATCGGGCTGAGGTAGCCCAGCGACGAATGCAACCTGCGGTGATTGTAGAAGGCCATCCAGTCCATCACCGCCTGCCTGGCCTGCTCACGGGTGGCAAACTTGTGCCCATGCACGCTGGCCGTTTTCAGCCGCCCCCAGAAGCTTTCCGTTGGAGCGTTATCCCAGCAGTTGCCCTTCCTGCTCATCGATGAACGCATGCCCCAGTCTTTCAAGGCTTGCTGGAACTCTGCACTGCAATACTGGCTGCCCCGGTCGCTGTGGAATATCAGCCCAGGAGACGGCCGGCGCCGCCACCATGCCATGGCCAGCGCATCCTTGACCAGACTGGCCTGCATGTGCGGCTGCAGGCTCCAGCCCACCACCAGGCGGCTAAACAGGTCGATGACCGCAGCCAGGTACAGCCAGCCTTCGTCGGTGGCGATGTAGGTGATGTCGCCACTCCATAGCTGGTTGGGGGCTTCAGGGTTGAAGCGCCGCTGCACCAGGTCTGGCGCCACCGGCAGGCTGTGGCGGCTGTCGGTGGTGACCACGAACTTGCGCTTCGTTTTGGCCTTGATGCCGTGCTGCTGCATGAGCTTGCGAACCCGGTCTTTGCCCACCCGGATGCCTCGGGCCACAAGCTCCTTGTGCATGCGTGGCCAGCCGTATTCGCCCTTGACCTCGGCGTGGATGGCACGGATGTGCGCCAGCAGGGCTTCATCGCTGTGGAGTCGGCCAGGGCCGCTGCGGCCATGACCATCCTCTCGCCGGCGCAGCCAGTTGAAGTACCCGCTGGCGCTGACCTCCAGCACCCCGCAGGACACGCTCACCGGGTAACGGTACTTCATTTGGTCAATCCAGGCGTACCTCGCAGCGTGTCCTGCGCGAAGTACGCCGCGGCTTTTTTTGCGATGTCGCGCTCCATGCGAAGGCGAGCATTCTCGGCGCGCAGCCGGGCAATCTCCATCTGCTCGGGCGAGACTTTGGCCGCCTTGTCGGCGCTGCCCACGCCGTCCAGCTCTCCCTTGGATGACAGTCGCACCCAGTTGCCCAGACTGGCCTTGGGAATGCCCAGCACCTTGGCCACCACCGCAATCGCCTGGCCAGCTCGCACCTGCCGAACCGCCTCCAGTTTGAACTCCCGCGTGTACTGCGCACGCACTTGCTTGTCGCTCATTGCTCAACTCCTTGTCGGTATTTTCAACAAGGGTCAAGAACTCCACTTTTCAGGGGCAACCTCAATCACCCCAGCGCGGAGCCGGCGGTGCTCCTGCAACGCTGCATGGATCCAAGAAAACTGAACGCTTCCTTCAGGGTGAGCTTCAATTGGGTTAACAATAATGCATGGCCAACCAACGGTCTGATACGCTTGTAAGCAAAAGCGATAGTCAGAGGTTGATGACTGGACTCTTCGTCAAGCAGCGTGGGCTACGCGAGAAGACCGGCGCCCTCCAAGCATGCTGGTTAGTAAGACGGATACAGCCCTTCCGGCATTTAGTTGCGCACCGTCTTTGAATACAACAACGGGAGCGTTTCTTGGCTAAATCTATTATTCGGGTAATGCTCTCCAGCCGGTGTGTGGACGCTTTTCCTGCAGGTAGCAAGACCAATTTGACCGACCTGCGAAAGGAGCTGAAAAGGGAGATCGAATCAGCCGAGGTGCTGGGGCGAAAGCTTTTTGAAGTCTGGATCAACGAAGACGCACCGCCGGCCGAGGGCGTACAAGATAGCTGGGATGCCTGTCTGCGAGCCGTGCGCGATTGCGATGTACTTATCGTGCTATCCAACGGCAATGCAGGCTGGGCCGCAGGCGACCAGGACATCGGCATCTGCCACGCGGAATACATGGAGGGCCTTCGTTCGGCGCAGGCCAAGGTGCGCTTGGTGGCATTGCCGACAGTTGCCGACGCTCAGGGCTCTGCAGGCGAGCGCAACCGGCGCTTTCAGGACTATCTCTCGCGGCAGAGCGCCTTCCGGGGCGGCGAGGTGAAGACCGCTGGCGATGCCAAAAAACGCGTATTCGAGGCTCTCTCGGATGCAGTGGTTTCGCTGATGCAGCGGGGTGTGCAGGCAGGCGCATCGACGCGCTTCGACGTCGGCGCCGCCCTGGACTGGACCCGGCTCGACTTCCGTCAACGAAAAATGGCCATGGAGTCAACGCTCAAAACAGCCTTGGGCGGGCTCAAGGGCGCCAAGGCGGTGGACGGCGGTGTGGTGGTCAGCCTGGATGGTAAAGACGTAGCGGTAGTGGTTCACGCGATTCCGGCCTCGTTCAGCGTGGCCGCGGCGCGCGAGTTGGTGGGGCGGCCCTTCCTGGAAGATCACCAACGCGTCAAGCTGCTGGCTTCTGCGCATGGGCCGCTGCACTTGATTGCCTGTCACCGCGGTGCAACAGAAACCCAGGCCACGTCGCTACTGGGATTTCCAGACGCGACGGTGGTAAGCGGCCCCTTTGGGGTGTTCGTGGCCGATGACGTGCAGAAGGTGCAATTCGCCTTCTTGACCAACTGCCGAGACGACTCACAGACGAGACACGCGAGTCAGCGTTTTTTTGAATGGTTGCAACAAACCGGTGAAGCAGCGCTGGTGGCACGCAGGGCGGTGTCTCGCGCTCGAATCGTTAAGGTAGTAGCGAAAGAAATGAATACCTGAGGAGGCTGAACATGAATGAAAAGGATCTGCTGCTGGGGCCGGTGTTGTCGTTCCGTGGTATCGGAAAAGGAGATTCTTGGCGAGTAACGGTACTGATTGGCCTCAGGGCAGGTGCGGAGCTCCCGGAATTCCACGTGGATGGCAAGACATGTCCTGCACCTAGGGAGTTGTTGTCAACGCGTGGCGAGCGCTATCTGCGCTACGACATTTCCTGCAAGGTCTTGAAGGCTGAGCGCATGGTGAACTACGGCATCCCTGGCGGGCTGACTTGGAACATGACGGTGCCTGGCAAGGATTTCTCTCCGCGCATGGCCTACGTATCATGCAATGGGTTCTCTGACCCCGCAGTGATGAGAAAAATCATCCGAACGTCGGATGCGGTGTGGGAGGACCTGCTCTACAGCCATGATCGCAAGCTGCGCAGAAAGCCTGGGGAAGGAGAAATCAAGCTGCTGGACAAGGAGCAGTTGTGGCATGAGAAGCGAATTCACGACAAAGGCTTGCAGCGTTTTCACTTGATGCTCATGGGCGGTGACCAGATCTACTTTGACTCTATCTGGGAAGACATCAAAGCGCTGCGGCAATGGGTTGGCCTGCCTCGCCAGGCCCAACTGGACTTCAAGGTTAGCAAGCCTCTCGAACGGGAGATAGAGGCCTACTATTTCGGCTTGTACAAACAACGATGGCTCCCCATTGAGAGGCCGCCATGGTCGTCAGCGACAGCTGCGCTTGATGCTGGGGCGGCGATGGCGTCCATGCCAACCATCATGGTGTGGGACGACCACGACATCTTTGACGGCTGGGGGTCATACAGCTGCGAGATGCAGAACTGCGAGCTATTTCAAACACTCTTCCGCCATGCGCGTAGGGCGTTCTGGGTGTTTCAGATGCAACATGCGCTGGAAGATCTGCCCGAACTGGAGGACACAACGCCCGCAGGTTTCACACGTCAGGACCCTCTGCTAAAGCCTATCCCATGGAACAAAGTGCTCGCTAAGGATCAGCTGGCACTTCCGTTGCTCGACAATCAACCAGGATTTACGTCCGCCTATTCGATTGGACCAGTATCCATCGTCGCTGCCGACTTGCGCACAGAGCGCTCCCGAACCCAGGTCATGGGATCGGATACTTGGCGGCAAATCAAGGAATGGACTGGCAATCTGAAGTCTGGAGGCGCTGGGCCGCAACCGAAGATTGGATGCCAACACCTGCTGTTCATGTCCTCCGTGCCGGTTGTGCACCCAAAGCTGCCATTGGCAGAACTGTTTTTGGATAAATTCGGGCAGGACCATGTCATCGACAGCAACGCCGACGACCTCAAAGATCACTGGTCCCATGATGACCATGAGGGAGAACGCAAGCGACTGCTGGAGGTGCTATCTAGTTTTGCTCGCGACAAGAAGATTCGGGTTTCATTGGTCTCGGGGGATGTGCATGTTGCAGCGTGGGGGACGGCCTACCGCAAAGATCTGCCCGCCTCGGAAACGTGGTCGCAGATGCATCAATTCACGTCGTCTGCCGTTGTTCACCCATCGTTGATGGGGGTGACAGAACGGTTGTTTCTTGCTTGGTTGAACTCCAATGCCAAGAAGCCTCAAAACATCGATGTGCAGTATGTCGCTGAAGTCATGACGTTTCCAGGTCATGACACTCATGTCATGGCAGCGCGCAACTGGCTTGCCTTGGAGCTAGATCTTGGGTCCGCCGAAGGGTGCAAGCTTTGGGCAACTTGGCGCTGTGAAACTGAGACAAGTTTCTCAAACCACTTGATTGCAGTGGCTCCCATTGTTTAAGATAGTTTTAGTGCGGCTAGATGGGCTCATAAAACAGAATCAGAGAAACAATTGATGAACAGCACTGAAGACTAAGCCCCTTGAAAAATAATGCACTCCAGGGGTCTGGTCATTGGGCCTGTTCGTAGAGTTGTTCACGCATCAAGAAACCATCACGAACGAGAAAATTCTGCTTTAAGAAAACGAGCCGTGTCGTGAAACCCAACGTACCACCCTTCTGGGAAAGGTCGATTTCCGACAATGACAAAAGTGAACCCGTTCAAAACAGAAATGGCAGCGCGCGCATGATCTGCCGCAAGTCTCTCATCTGTACCGGAGGGGGTGGGCATCGCTTCAGGGTGGGTATGCCAAAGGCCAATGCAATACAAACCTTCCTGAAGCAAATCCTGTCGTTGCCGCATCGCCTCGATAGGATCGAACGCCACGCTTGACCAAGACGCATGCCGCGCCTTGAGTGAGGTGACTTTCGAGATCACGATGGTTGACGCCGTGAGGTCATTTGTGAAGAGCTGACCCACGGACTCTTTTGAACGTGACCAGCGCTGCATCCTCCTCTGCAGCATCGAGACTGCGGCTTCGTCAAACTGAAGGCTCCACTCCGCGCCAGGAAGTGCAAACTTCACGAGCGGGTCAGGCACCTTGCAGTACCTCTGCCAACGGGCGATGCTCAATGACCGAATCCACCCCCGCGGGAACCGGAGGGGGACGATTGAAAGTCGCTGAAGGTGATTTGCTCTTGAAGTAGCTTTCATGACGAATCATGGACCACACCCCAGAGGACACCTGTTCGCCGTTCAGGACTTTCAGTACGCGCTCAGACACCATGCCTGCAGCTACCCAGGCGTCGGCAACACCATACGGATGGAACCCCTGGCCACATCCGGGAAGATCAACCTGAACGTCGTCTGGCCAAGTCGCGACATTGACCGCTGTATCGGCGGGGTCCGAAGCAGGCCACACATCACTACCAGAAATCAAAATCGCATGTGCAGCTGCGCCAAATGGCTCCATCCAAGCCATCATCACTGGGGCATCTTTCAGCACATGCTTCCGAAGCAATGAAGTGCCAATCCTTACGGAGCGCTCGCCCGTGCAATCCACGATGAGATCCGGCAGCTGCCGTTGATCCGCCTTGGCGCACCACTGCATGGCTTGTTCATCGAAAGCGTCGAGTTGCGCCCCTGGGATGGCCTGCCGCAATCGAGCGCATAGTGATGCAGCTTTCCCAAGGCCTATGTGTGGCGCGCCGAGCACATGGCGCGAGATATTTTCAGGCTCGAATGTTTGGGGATCCACTACCTCAAGGGAGCCGACGCCTGCGCGCGCAAGGAGCTCGATCAACGGCGCACCCAGCGAGCCACTTCCAAATACCACCACCTTCTTGTCAGCAAGATGAGCCAAACCGTCAGCCCGGTGATCTCGAGACAGGCTCCATTGCCTGTCGACACGGGTGACGTCGATAGGTACAAGGGCCGGCTCAACTTGACGTGCGATCTGGGATGGCAGTATCCGCCATCCGTACACCGCAGGGCCCTGCAAGAGCACCACGAACACGGGCGCTTTGTTCGGCCAACGACGGGCCTGGTACCAATTCCTCAGCTTCCCAGCGGAACCGCTGAGCGCCGAAAGAAGCTCATCAAGATCGTGAAAACTCCTCGGCCAAACACTGGGTGTCCAACGCTCGGCAGTAGGCAGTTTCATCACCAATGCACCACCACGAACAATACCGCCCAACGACCATGCTCTGGCCTTTGCCACACGCTCCGGCTCCGTAGTGGAGGTCGTAGCGAAAGCCCGCCCATCTAGAAGCGATAGAGCAGCAGCTTCCTGTGGCTCGTCAGTCTTCATATCGGCATCCAGCAACAATTCGACCGTGCGATAGCTCTTTGGCGCTTTCGCGCCGGCCGCATAGCGAGTCCAGTAATCTTGACGTTCCCTACTGAATTCCGCCTCTACCCAACCAGGATCGGCGCATCGATCGAGGAAGTCAGAAAATCTGGACAGGACACGACCGACTGCCGGCACCGGGGAGGGTACATCTGCCGGGTCAAATTCAACACCGTGGCAGAAATGGCCATCTACCTCGACGTGGGGCAGCTGCAAACAGAACTTCCGGTCCAATTCGATGCGGGCAGGCGTGAGCGGAAAATCATGCTGGAGAACCAGCAGGGGCGCAGCGCCATGCAATACCGGCGCACCTTCGGCCAAACGCCAGACGCGACAGCGCTGCTCCGACTCCTTGTCCGGGCATCGCGTTGCAGCGCTGGGCCCGAGTCCGTCAAGCCACGCCGTGACCGTGCTGATCGCGGCTGAAAACGTCGGCACGGTCAGCAAATTGCCCCCTACGCCAAAGTGTTGGTGCGGTGGCTGACGGGCGTTGCAACACTCGGATTGACCATTTGCCCCCCAGATGCTGCAACCAAGCTCTTGAGCAGCGGCGTCGACTCGGTCGAGCTGCCGAGGCTGTCGCGCCACGCCTCAACCCCGGCTTGTCCGAACACGCCTCGCAGCTTCTCTTCAGTGCTCTTGGAATACTCATCTGTGAGCAGTGCCTCGAGGTGAGTCTCCAGTTGCTTGTGCCAACGCTTGAATTCGCGTGCACGGGCCCCTTGATCACTATTCCAACGATCCGCGAAATTTTCCGTCGAGAGCTTCGGGTTCTCCACATAGAAGCGACCTGCTGCATCACGCTTGATGTAGTCCGGCATCTCCTCCAAGATGGCAAGCACTACTTCAATAGGCGAACTGAAGCTGCGCTGTCTGGTGCGCCAGATGTTCTCAAACGCGTGGGTGGCTAGGGTCACGATGATGACCGAGATCGGCATCGTATCTTTCTGGTCAGGGCTGGCGTAGAAGTAGAAATTGTCGCGGTGCAGCTTCATCAACTGGACGGCTCGACGGAGGATGTCGTCGATCCCTACAGGGGCGCTGGGGAGGGGGTCGACTGACTTACGGGCCTCGACCACCGAAGACAACACTGCCTCTTGCTGAAATTCAAACCGCAGTTCGGCGCGCTCGCAAAACCAATCAGCAAACTCCTTCGGATTCGACGGACTCCAGACCGTATCGGGGTCTCGTACCCGCAGGCCCGCGCCATAGGCTTTGTACATGTCCGCCACCGCCGGCGTCACGTCGAAATAGAACGCCTCTCCCGGATACTGCAATCGCCAGCAACGACGCCGTGGATCAGGGTCACCGGTAACTTCTTCGTTGCCCTCAAGGGCTCTCCCAAACTCTTCAAACATCGCCTCCGAGTCGGGGTTGTTGTATTTAGGCCCGGACAGCTCCACCATGATGTCGATATCAAACTTCGCATTGCCCCGGGGGCGGATGGTGGTCTGCGTGCGCATCGATCCCTGCGAATAGACATCCACGTTGTGGCGCGGAATGTCCAGCTTGGTGGCAATGTCATCTGCCAAGTGCTCGTATTGCTTGATGGCCTTGGCGCGATCTACCTTGTCAAGTTCAAGTCGCTGAAGCAGGGACATGATGAGTTGCTCCCAACGGCCGGCATCTCGCGTCATGCCCAGAGACTTCTGCAAGCGGGTGGTGAACGTAATCTTGTTTGGCGGGTTCGTAGTCATGATGAAGTGCCTTTGTGCCGACCTTGTTTACGAGATGGAAAGGGACTCGCCGGTCGACAGCAGGGTCACCTCGGTGGGAGAAATCGCAATCGTTTTGGCAAACTCGCCGCGCGCACCGGATGTCGCGCTGGGCCTGCGTTCGTACAGGATGAACTCAGCGTGGTGTCGTGCTTGCATCTTTTGTCCCACACGGCAACAGGCAGACACCGGTGCGATCAGCACCAGATGTACTTTGGATACCCGCCATTCATCCTGAAGCTTCTGCAGCGCCTGGTCGACAGCACGTCCAAACAGATCAAGATCGGCGGGGTGCCCCATGACACGGTGACTCGGACTGTCAACTCTGACCTCAATCGTCGGCAATTCATGCTGCCCAGCGGAAAACAGGTGTACAGGCAAATCGGACGCCGGAACCGCTGCAGTCAAATTGATCCGCAGGCATGCTTCGGTTTCACCGCCGTTGGCATGACGGTGAATATGAACCTTGAATTTGTCATTGGCTGGTACTGGCTCTGTCTCCGGCCAAGCCCACTGTCCACCGCGTTGGCCGCTCACCTGATCGCGATGAAACTGGAAAATGTGGGCACTGCTGGAGTCCCCGATGAGCCGCCCCGACAGGACCAAGACCGACGTGCCATGCACAGGAAAGACCGCGAGCGGCGGTCGCGGTGCGCCACCGTACACCGTACCGTCCAGTAGACCCGCCAATCTCGGCCTGTCATTCTTGAGCAGTTGGAACAGGCTCAGCCAGTAGCCATCCGAGTTCGATGCACCGAGATGCGGACCATTGCGCGCGAACCATTCCGCACGTACCCCTCCGGTGCGCAGTTGACGCAACCACATGGCCTCTTCCGCGATCCGCTCATCAAAAGCGAATGACTGCCCTTCGATGTTGCCGCCGATGACCAGCATCTGGGCTGCCGGGTAGCGAAGCGTGTTCAGCAGCCTACGAACTTCATCGACGTTGCGCTGGCGCATCTCGTTGAGATAGTCAGCGCTGTATCGCTTCGGAGCTACGCGGTCGATCAGTCGATGACATTTGTCGCACATCAGCATGATGTTCGACGGATCATTCGCCAGCAGCGGTGACTTTATCTTGTCGCCACGAGGTCCGTCCGCAGATGAGGCCACGATGTGCGCGAAGTAACTGTAGTTCCCCGTGGCCCCTGGCACAAAGTGATGGCGCAGGTCCTCTCCGCAACCGTCGAACTGGCACCGCCAAGCGGCCAGCGATGCAACGTTAAAGCGCGTCGCTGGATCGACCTCCCCATTGCGGCCAGCCGTTCCTGTGATCTTGTTTCGCTCCTTGCACCATGCCCGCATATGGGTGGGAATAGCCCGAATGGCAGGAGCTAAGGTAGTGTGCTCCACCTCGCTCACATCCGACGCGGAAGTCTCGACCCATTGGACTTGCTTCTGCTTCGCAGCAGCCGCCAACAACTTGAGCGCGGCTGAACCGATGTCCCCAACGCCCAGATCACTCCATGCAGCAGGCGACGCAGTCGCGGCTGTGAGCATTCG
>NZ_NCFM01000040.1:9987-33686 GCF_002281195.1 Acidovorax sp. 35-64-16
ACTTGTTGGCAATCACCAGGACATGAGACTCGCCCGCCGCCGCTCGGTCGCGCAAGGCCGCAGCCAACTCGTCATCGGTCAAACCTCCAACCATCGGTGTGCTCATTTATTGCCCCAAGAATCGACTACGACGTAGCATAACAAAAAGTTCGGTTCAGCGAACTTTTGAAGACACACTTTTAATCGGGATTTGCTTATAGGAAGTTCGGAATAGCGATAGAATTGAAGGCTGTCTAGAAGGAGAGCGCAAGATGGCGTCAAAACTTGGCGAGAAACTTCGAGCGTGCCGGACTTCGCCGAAGGTGAACCTGACGCTTGAGGAGGCAGCCCGTAGAGCCGGGCTGAGCAAGAGCTACCTCTGGGAGTTGGAGAACCGTGAATCCCAGAAGCCATCAGCGGAGAAGCTGCAGGCGATAGCGGACGTGCTTGGACAGGATGTGTCCTTCTTCCTGGACGACACGATTGATACGCCGCAGGAATCAAACAAGGACAAGGAGTTCTTCCGCAGCTACTCCAAGCTGGAGCCAGAGGCCAAGGAAAAGCTGCGGCAGATCTTGGACGTGCTGAAAAAATCCTGACATGACCGAGGCGACTTTCACGCCTGCGACCGCTGCGATACGGCTCACCCATTGGCTTGACGCCGCTGCGGCAGCCGGATTGCAGAGGTTTCCTGTCGATGTCGAGCAGCTTGCGCTTCATGTGGGCAAGGAGCTCAGGTGGCCAGATCCCATCTTCAAAGTCGTGGCCGCTGACATCCCATCGTTTGAAGGTGGCCTCTTCCATGTTGAGGATCAAGGCTGGGCCCTTCTGTACAACCGCAACATGACATCCGAAGGGCGGATTCGGTTCACCCAAGCCCACGAACTTGGCCACTACCTCGTCCACCGCCTTGCACAGCGGGAATTTGAGTGCTCTCAGGCAGACATGGTGCACTGGGGGCCCGAAATGAGGTCGATAGAGGCAGAGGCCGATGACTTCGCATCGAACCTGCTGATGCCCATGAAGCAGTTCCGTGCGTGCACATCGACTTCGGAAATTGACTTCGACATTCTTTCCGACGCCTCAAGAAAGTTCGGAGTGTCCTTGACCGCAACCGCGCTGCGTTGGATACGCTCCACGGAACAAAGCGCCGTCCTCATCTTGTCGAGGGATGGGTTCATGGATTGGTCGATCTCATCCGACAAGGCCAGAGCTAATGGCGCGTTCTATAAAACCAAAGGCCGCGTAGTTGAGCTTCCTCTAGGATCCCTCGCCGCGGATGAGACGATTGCGTCCAACCGCAGCGGTGATCCAATCAGTTTGGGCACTTGGTTTAAGCACGCGCATCGCGACGCCGTCGCCAAGGAAATGAAACTAGTTTGCGAAAACTATGGTTACACGCTCACACTATTGAGTTTGTCCAACGGTGACAAGGTATGGGAGCCCAAGGAGTGGAGCAATGCTTGAACTGAACCGCGTGAATCAGTCAAGGGAATAGTTCGAAGCCTCCGACCAACTCTAAATTCCAGTGAAAGCCTTTAGTTGCAGACCGCCACTTCGGTCAAAGCACCTTGCAGAGACTGCTGTGTTCATCAGCGGTCATTCACACGCAAAAGTTGAGCGGCTGCATCCAGCCTGAAGCCGCAGACCAATATCCGGAACGCGGCCCCCTTTTTCTGCGAACGAAGAAAAGACGTATTTGCCGATGCGTCCATCCATCATGTGTTGAGTAGCTACACAGCTATTCTGTGACTTCCATTTAGACAGTTACTAACGTCCCGTGGGCGTGTCTCGTTCGTGCGTCGGCGTCGGCGTCGGCGTCGGCGTCGGCGTCGGCGTCGGCATAGATTGACGACCCAGGCAATTCTCAGGGGCGCATTTCTTCAATTTCCAAGCGCCGCCCTTTGCGCACTTTGACAATGCCCTTCACATCCGCCGCGGTCTTGTTTTTGACCCGGACTGCCAGCCGGCCACTTGCCAGGACATGCCAAACCAGCCGTGTACCGGGTACGCCTCCAATGGCTAGCCGAATTTTGATTGGTACTGTCGTTTGCCCTCTGGCTGAAATGGTGGATTCGTTCATGTCATTTCCGTAAAATACATAATTGCGGCAATCGGTATCGCGACTACAAATATCACCAGCAGCAGGCCCGCACGTTGTCCGTGAGGATCCGTTTACGGTCTCAAGCTGAAATAGCAGATATCAACGTACAGGATCATTATGAAGAAAATCTTCAGATCGATAATTTTATCTCTTGCTGCCGTTGTCGCTGTTCCGACCAGCGCTTCCTCTGGAATATTGCGACCCATAATTCAAATCAGCGCAGCGGACCACATCCAATCAGGCTTATATAAGGTCTTAGTCTATGGGATGATCCATGAGCTTGGTTTTTGGACCCAAGGTGACATCGACCCCGCATTAGTCTCTTTGTACGGCAACAAAGTTGATATCTATTTTGGTGCGATCGCACCAAGCGGCGAGCGCATTTCTTGGATTATTCAAGATGGCGTATTAATTATAGTCCCCGGATTCACAGCGATTTTGCGCGATCATAGTTATACCGCGGAAAGGAAATACTCGTCTGAACTTAATTTGCGAGTTCGCTACACATTCACTGGCGCTGAGCCCAAGGGAATGTATACATTGTTTGTCCTGATCGTCCCCAAAGACAAGGACCCAAACGATCCATTGAATTGGTACGGAGCGGCGCTCTCTCCTTTATTTTTGGAATAATGAAGTGCCGAGCCACTCAGTCTTTAGCACATCAAACAAGAGCTGCCGATCCGGAGAAATCAGACTCGACCCGAATTTACAGAGTTTATTTTTACTTTACAGAGTTTATTTTTAGGATCATCCGTGATCATAAAAATATACCCTGTAAAAATTCCTCTCCTGAGGCATGACTTTTCCTATCCTGTAAAAACATATGCCTCAGTCAAATTGGGTCGAGAGCAAAAATATAAGCTGTAAAACTGCCATAGCAGCCCACATGTTGACATTCCTCCCTGGCCAACGCGCTCATCAAGATTGGCATCAAGCCGCATTCCATGGGGCAATTTCAAGCGGGCAGCACTATGGTTGCTCCTTCGATACTGATGGCGATCGGCTTGATTCGCATGCTCATGCCCCGCATCATCAAACCCATCCTGCTCGGCCTGCTTATCGGTACCGCCCTGATGATTGCCACTTACGGCTCAGCAGCAATGGGCTCTGCCTCGGCAATCAATCTGCTGATGAAGATGACACTCCCATCATTCAATGTTGCAGTGATACTTGCGCAGCCTGTGGCACCAGATGACTTGGAGCGAGGAGCACAGCAACTCGACTTCTTGCTCATGGTGGCATGGCTGCAGATCAGCCTGATCTCAGCCGCGATAGTTGCAGCAGCACGCGCGGTGCTCGCACGTTCAAAATACCCCCCACACTCTTGCACCCCAGCCGAAGACCAAGGCAGTTTTCATATGTCCGCCCAAAGCAAGCGAGCAATTCGCTGAATCGCCCACTGCAGTTCATCGCCTCCATGTTCGTCATGCAGGCGGTGGTAGGGCGGGGAACTCCCTTCAATTCAAGATACCTTGCCCGGACGTGTGCATTGCATTCATCTGGCGTGCAGATCAGAATGGGCCATGGCCCTCGAAGACGATATCGCTACCCTCTCCGCACTTGTTCAGCGTATGGTTGATGAATCAGGAACACCAGTAGGTTTTGACGCGCGGGCTTGGCTTGACCAATGGCTGTTGGAATTGGCACCGACATTTGGTCATCGTCGTCCACTGGATGTTCTCAGCGGACCCGGCGGGCTGGATTTGGTGCGTAGCCACCTCCTGCGCGCGCAATCCGGGGCCTATTCCTGAGCGCAATTGTGGTGCTCTCCATTCATTGAATGCGTCACTGCCCACTAATTCATTGGGCCATCGCACACGCCTTGAAAGCCGCCTTGGATTCCCGTGTGGGCCGACCAGCTTCTCAGCATCCCATCGTCGAAGCAGAAAGACTCGCATTGGCTGCCTCGAAGAACTCGACCACCTTGCCATCCTGATCAAGCCTGAAGACCTGATTCCAGCACCGGTTTCCGCCATGCACGACGATGTCCGCCAGAATTGCCTCACTGCGAAGAACACAACCGGAAGCCCAAGCCTGTTGCGCCAGATTCACGCTTGACTGGGACGAATACCATGCGCAAGAAAACCGATAAAAATATCGGCCACTTCGTCGCTTCCAAGGCTGCCATCGATATGCATCCATTGGGTAATCGAGCTAACAGCGCCCATGAACCAGAACACCGCCAATTTCACGTTGCACGGGGCAATGGAACCATCCTGAACACCCCCCTCGAGCACTTTGCGCAGCTCTTGATCAAACTTTCGCCGACGCAAAGTGATTTTTTTCTGATCCGCCACAGTCATACCGGAGAAATCCTGGAGGATCGCCGGTGCGCCCATTTCATCCGTTAGCAACGAGATGTAGTTCTTAATGAAGGCCGAGATCCGACCGAAACCAGTATTTTCCGAAGCGATCGCGTCTTGCAAGACGCGATCTCCCAAATGCATGGCGAGCTCGTGGCATTCGTAGACAAGTTCCTGCTTGTTCTTGAAGTAGTAGTAGAGGGCAGGCTTGGTGACGTTGAGCGTTTTTGCAATCTCGTCCAAGGACACATTCTTGTACCCATGGCGGCCAAATGCGCGCGAAGCTTCCGCAATGACAGCTTGCTTTTTGAGCTGGTACTGCTCATCCGCGCCGCTGACCGCATTGTTCCATTTTGCGCCCTTGCCCGATCTTTTGGCAGCATTGCGTGTCAGTGACTTGGGCTTTGCCTCAATTGGCGTACTCATTGGTGTTGTTTTCCTTGAGGGCATTCGTATCGCTAACTGAGGCAAAGTGTATCGAACTGCTTTCGCCGATAGGCCTGCGGAGAAAGGCCGTGCTCATCAGCCAGCCAAGATACTGCGCGCAATGATCAACTTTTGAATGTGACTAGTGCCTTCGTAGATCTTTGTAACGCGCACATCGCGATAATAGCGCTCGACCGGGAAGTCGTTGACATACCCGTAGCCACCATGCACTTGCAGCGCCGCAGAGCAAACCTTTTCAGCCATTTCGCTGGCATAGAGTTTAGCAACGGAGGCCTCCTTACTGGTTGGCAGGCCCGCATCCGTAAGACGAGCTGCATACAGCATGTACTGGTGCGCCACCTCAACCTGCATGGCCATTTCCGCCAAATCAAAGCTAATGGCCTGCAGTTCGGTGAGTGGCTTGCCATAGGCCTCGCGCTCTTTGGCGTAGCGGATGGCTGCCTCCAGCGCTGCACGGGCAATGCCGATGGCCAGGGCGGCGATTGCGATGCGCCCATCGGACAACAGCGATAGTGCTTTGCCATACCCGCGCCCTTCCTCACCGATCATGTTCTGAACTGGAACACGCATGTTGTCCAGCTGAATCTGAGCCGTGTGGGCCGTGTGCTGGCCCAGCTTCCTTTCGATACGCAAGCATTGGTAGCCTGGATCTTCGGGGTCCGCGATGAACAGGCTGAAGCGGTGACGGGCACCTGGTTCCGCAGTTGCTGCCACGACGAGCGCAAAGCCCGCTTCACTGCCATTGGAAATCCATTGTTTGCTGCCATTGATCACATAAACGTCGCCGTCCCGCTTAGCCGTGGTCCGGATGGCTGCGGTATCCGAGCCTGCATGGGGCTCTGACAATAAAAAGGCACCAATGCGCTTGCCACTGGCCAGATCCGGCAGATGGCGGGCCATCTGTTGTTCGGTTCCAAAACTACGTAACACGTGCGCAGCTGAGTTGTGGACGTGCATCATGGTGGCGAAGCCACCATCGGCCGCTGCGAATTCTTCAATAGCCAGGCAATACTCCACGAATGAAAGCCCGGAACCGCCGTATGCTGGCGGGGCGAGCATGCCCATGAAGCCTACGTCGGCAACTGCCTTGATTTCGTCGTGTGGCCAAGCCCCCGTGCGATCACGTTCGGCGGCCGTGCTACCCACCACTTCAGTCGCGACACGCCGGGCAGACTCCCGAATAATGACTTCTTGTTCGCTCAGCAATGCATTGGAAACGATGCTCATAAACCCATCCTTGAAAACTTGGAAAACGACTGACCCAATGCGGTCAACCCAGCCAGCGCTTGCGGCGGCGGTAATGTTTCATGTCGCGGAAACTCTTGCGCTCCCCATCGACCGTCAGGCCGAGGTAGAACTCTCGAACGTCCTCGTTGGTCTTTAAGCTGTTGGAGGGGCCCTCTAACACGATCCGTCCGCTCTCCATCACATAGCCGTAGTCGGCTAAATCCAGAGCGACGCGGGTGTTTTGCTCCACGATCAGCAGAGTCAGACCGCTGGTCTTGAGGTCACTCAGCAAACCATAGACCTCATCGACCATCAGCGGAGCCAAGCCGAGCGAAGGCTCGTCGATCATCACCAACTTAGGCTTGGCCATCAGGGCCCGTCCAATTACCAGCAATTGCTGCTCGCCGCCCGACAGGTAACCTGCTGTGCGAGTACGCAAGGCTTTCAGACGCTTGATGCGGCTATACACCTCATCAAGCATTTCCTTGGCATCGCCAGCGCTGCCCATATGACCGCCCACCACCAGGTTCTGCTCCACTGTCATGTGGCGGAGAACCTTGCGCCCTTCCATGACATGTACCAACCCCTTGCGAACGACATCGACGGGGTTGGCACCGGTGATGTCCGCACCATCAAATTGAATACTCCCCGCCGTCACACGACCATCCTCTGTCCTGACCAGGTTGGAGATGGCCTTGAGCGTGGTGCTCTTGCCAGCGCCATTGGCGCCCAGCAAGGTCACGCACTGTCCAGCGGGGACTTTGGCGGTAATGCCTTTGACAGCAAGAATGACGTCGCTGTAGAGGACTTCAACGTTGTTCAGTTCAAGCACGGGTAGCTCCAGATGATGTGGCCTGGGTCTCGGTGGCCCGAGACCCAGGCCGATTTGCAATTACCACTTGTTCAACACAGGAACCGGAACGTTCTGCTCGAGAAGTTTGTACTTTCCCTTTTCGACGGTGCCGATGTTGACGGCTGTGCCCGAGGTCGGGAACGGCGCATCATTGTTGAACTTGATATTGGGCAACAAGCCAAAACTGCGCTCGGTAGGCATGGGGGTGGACAGCAGTGCAGCGCGAACCTCTTCGCCCGTCACACCGCCAGCACCTTTGACCTTGACAACATTTTCAACGGCACGAACCGTCAACATCGCTTGGCTCATGCCCATAATGCAGGCAGAGTTATAGGCGGCTTGCAACTTGTATTGGCTGCGCAGTTTCTCGAAGAAGTCCCGTGCCGGTGTTGCGCCTTCGGCGGCCATGGCCATGCCATAGACCTCATAGTTTCCATCCATTTGGCTCAGGTCACCCAGCGCTTTCCCCGACGAAAGCAACCCGTTATGAGCGCTAACCACTATCGGAATATTGGTTTTTCCAAGGCTTTGCAGGGCGCGCCGTGTCGCCACTACCGATGCTGTATTGTTGAACACCTGCAGTACCGTGGCCCCCTTGCGGACCAGGCGGCTGACCTGCTGGGTAAGGTCGGTCGGCTGTGCTTCGGTATAAATCGTTTCAACGACTTCAATGATCTTCGGATTGTCCTTAGCGAACTTCTCGACACCTTTGTGGATGTCCACGTAGGCCGGCGATACTTCCGATGAAATCACCCCCACCTTGAGAGGAGCAGACGAACCCGACTTCTTCTGCATCCACACATAAAACGCAGCCGCTTCGTGCGGGTAAGTGGCACGGGCATTGAACACCCAGTTATCACCCTTCCAAGCAAATCCATATCCTGCTGTCGACTGGACAAGAGGCACCTTGTCACTAGGCAAGCGCTGCTGCAGCGCATTGGTATCTGCACCGCCCACACCCAGAACAGCCACCGGGTTGAGCTCGGACTTGATGCCTGGCCAGAGGCTGGCCACTTGGGCGACGTCATAGCGGGTGTCGAAATCCTTGATTCGCAATGCGACGCCCTGCGCTTTACCGACCTCTTCGCTCCACCAGTCGAGCACCGCACGGCGGCATCCCGTCATATCTTTCATGATGTCTGCGAAAGGTCCGGTGAAGTCAGCCAGGCCAGCCACGTTGTAAGTAGTCTGAGCTTGTGCCATGCCGCCAAGGCACAAGGCTGACGCCAGTAAAGCGCCGCGTTGCCCCAGTTTGACCATTGCCGACAACTTTGCTCGATTCGTTTTCATAAAAAAAGTCTCCTTTTGTAGTAGCGCTTTGCATTGGAGCAGCCCTTCCCAGCGCCTAAGGTGGCTGCAGAAAACAGGATTGCGGTCAATATGGGTAAGGCCACATGCGATAAGACCGCTTGACGATGTTCCACCGGTGCATCAGACCGCGTGGCTCAAAGATCAGAAAGGCCGCGATGACTCCACCCAGGAAAATATTCATCACTGCGAAAACAACATCTCCGCTCAGGAAGGAAAAGTTCTCGACCAGTGAAGGGCCCACGATGGTGATCGTCTCCTGGGCAGTACGGATAACAAACACGCCGATCAGCGCGCCCGTCACCGACCCCATGCCACCCACAATGATCATCGCGATGAACCATATCGAGTGGATCAGGGTGAACTGGTCAATCGCCACGAACCTGACGTAGTAAGCCCAGAGCCCTCCACCGATGCCCGCGTAAAACGCACCCAGCAAGAAGGCAAGTACCTTGGTGCGCACGACATTGATGCCCATCATTCCTGAGGCCACGTCGTCATCGCGCACTGCCGCAAAAATTCGACCATGGCGGCTGCGTGCGACGCCGTAGGCGCCCGCAATCATGATGAAGGCCACTACCAGACACAGGTAGTAAATGCGGGTATCGGTGTTGAAAACGAAACCAAGGAGCTGTGCTGGTTCCAGAGTGATGCCGTTAGATCCCCCCAGCCACTTGGCAGGCAGGTTGAGCACAAAGAAGTGGAACAAAATCTGCGCAGCAATCGTGGTCAAGGCAAGGTAAAAACCCTTTATGCGCATTGCGGTTAATCCAAACACCAGCCCAAAAAGCGCCGCGCACAGCCCGCCGATGGGCAAAGCCAGCCAGAAAGGCAGGTGGCCTTTCGTCGCTAGGAGCGCTGTTGCATACGCACCAACCCCCATGAACGCAGCTTGACCCAAATTGATCTGACCCGCTAGACCAGTATTGATCTGCAGCCCCATGACCACCACTGCAGTAATCAGCATAGAGGTCATGATCGCCACCCAGCGGACCTCGCTGATCAGGGGCAGCGCAAACAACGCTATAACAAACAGGCCCAATGCCACCGCCTGGCTGCGCGTGCGAATTAGTGCTTGGTCTTTGGCGAAAGAAGTCGCGAATACACCTGCGGGATCCATGCTCATACCCTCTCAATGGTTTTCCACCCGAACATGCCGGTGGGACGAATTAACAACACCACCAGCATGATGATGAAAGGAAAGACGGAGCCCAGCGCTCCCCCCACCAGGGGATCGAGATAGGCCGAAGCCAAACCCTGAATCACACCCACCAAAACACCGGCGATCAGCAAACCTGCGAGGGACTCCAACCCAGCCAGCAAGGCCACCGGCAAGGCAGCCAGGCCGATGTCGGAGCTCATCATGTTGATGGAGCGGCCACTCAAATGCACTATCGCCCCCAGTGTGGAAAGCACGGATCCCAGCACCCACGCAAAGGCAATGGAACGCTGCACCGAGATGCCCATGGACATGGCCACCTGGTGGTCTTCCGCCACGGCCGTCATGGTCAAGCCAGCCCTTGTCCGGTTGAAAAACCAGGAGAGGCCAACGCCGATGAAGATGGTCATAATTCCACCGTAGAGCATCGAACGGGAGACGATGAGATCGCCAACGATGATCGGATCCAGAGGAAAGATGATCGGAAAAGCACGCACCTGTGGACCAAAAAGCACCAACACAACGCCTCGGATCAGAATCAAGAGACCGATCGTCACCATGACCATCGAGAAGACGGATTCCCCAACCAGACGGGCAAAAAATATCCGCTCAATCATGAAACCAAAAATTGCAGCACTAACGAATGCCACGGGCAATCCGACCCACAGCGGTAGACCCATCTGAATAATCGTCCACCACACCATGTAGCCGCCAAAGACCACCAACTCACCTTGTGCAAAGTTGAACACCTTTGACGCGCGATAGATCACGACGAAACCCATGGCGATCAACGCATACAGAAGCCCTGACAGCGCACCGTTTATCAGGTAGTTAATAAAATCGATCATTTCCGTCCTCTGCTTCGGGCTGCGCCCAGGTGGTCTGACCCTGCGGCGTCCGTGTCATGGATGGACACCAGAGCCTCGAAATTGCCGCGCCGACCGTCCTGGTAGGTCACAGGAATATCGATACGCACGGCGTGCAAGCCGTCATATAAACCGTTGATCAGCGTGGCGTATCGCACCTCCAGGAATTCGCGCCGCAGCTTTCTCGAACGTGTTAGTTCGCCCTCGTCCGGATCAAGCTCTTTTGGAAAATTGGCGAATCGCTTGACCCGCGCATGCGCCGGCAAAAACTGATTCACACGGGTAATTTCCTGACTGATCAACTCTGCGACCTCTGGCCGCTGTGACAAATCGGTAAAGGTTGAAAATCCGATCCGCTTGTCTTCTGCCCACCGCGACAGAACAGCCATGTCGATATTGATGAGAGCGGCCACGAAGTCCCTCGTCTCGTCTCCCACCGTCATGATGTCCTTGATGAAGGGACTGAACCGAAGGCGGGTCTCGACGAACTGCGGCGGGAAGGTTTCTCCGCTGCGCAAACGCTTGAGGTCCGACAACCGCTCCAGGAACACGAGCTCGCCTAGCTCAGTTTTCGTTACGGCATCGCCCGTGTAGAACCAGCCATCTTTCACCTTCGACTCTACGGAACCCTCTCTGCGGTAGTAGCCCAGAAACGGGCTTCCGCCACGAATCTGCAGCTCTCCGTCCGCACTCAAGCGCCATTCCAATGGTGGGCCCGCCTCTGGATGCGCCTTCATCCAGTGCCCTACGGTCTCCAGATCAAATCGGTCACCCTGGTGGCATGTCAGCAACCCGGTTTCGGTGGAGCCATAGATGTTGCGCAGAGGTATACCCATGGCATGGAACATGCGAAACACATCCGGTGCCATGGTGGCACCACCGCAGCTGGCACAGCGCAGCCGGGTCAGGCCGAGCAGATCTCGCAACGGGCGCAGAACCAGTGCATTGGCGATAGGAAACAGCAACCGGTCCAGCAGGCCAACGGGTTTTCCATCCAAGCGCCCCACATTAACGGTGTGACCGATCTTCATGCCCCACTCGTAGACACCTCGTCGAATGGGTCCTGCGTCGAGCATGTGCGCCTGCACAGAGGACGCCATGCTTTCCCACTGGCGCGGAGCAAATGTCATACCTTCCACCGCCAATTCCCGAATGTTGGACAACACCTGCTCCGGGCCCTCGGGGAAGTTCACTACCATGGGCAATCCCAATCCCATGGTGATGCCATATATTTGTTCAGTGGCCCAGGATGGCGCGATGTAACTCAGGTATTCCATACCCGGCTTCACATCCATGGAATCGATCAAGCGCTGGGCGTTGTCGATCAAAAAGCGATGCGTGAGGATGACGCCCTTGGGCTGCCCCGTCGTGCCGGAAGTGTAAGAAAGAACCGCTATGTCATCGGGGGCTCCCGCATCCACTAGCGCGTCGTACATCTTTCCGTTACGTTGATGGATTTCACGCCCTTGCCGCTGCATGCCATCGAAGGTTTGCAGGATGGGGTCGTTATACGACCACATACCCGTTTCATCCCAATACACAATGTGGCGCATCTTCAACGTCTTGTTCCGGACATCCAGGCCCTTGTCAACCTGCTCTTGGTCCTGCGCGAACAAGATGACTGCTTCGCTGTCGTCCAAAAGATAGGCCACCTCCTCCGAAGTGAGGTCCGGGTACATGGATACAACTTTGCATCCCAGTGCATGCGCGGCATACTCGGCCCAGTAATGCTGCGGCTCATTCTCACCAATGATGGCAATGGTCTCACCCGCTTTGACGCCTGCTTGGTGCATGCCCAGCGCAATCTCTCGAACGTTGCGCTGCACATCCGCAAAGCTGTACTCCCGCCAAATGCCGCGCTGCTTATGGCGCTGGGAAAGACGGTTGGGGTTAGCATGCGCATGCTTGCGCAGCAACTGGGGAAGGGTCGCGATTTCGAGTTTCATTGGACGCCCTCCCCAAGATAGGCTTTAAGCACTGCGGGATTAGCCTGGATCTCCTTGGGCGTTCCATCGGCGATCTTGCGTCCAAAGTCCAGCACAGCGATGCGGTCAGCCAGGTCCATCACCACACCCATGTCGTGCTCCACCAAAACAATAGGAATGCGCTTTGCCTCGCGCACATCCAGAATGAAACGTGCCAAGTCTTCTTTCTCTTCAGTATTCATACCGGCCATAGGCTCATCCATCAACAGAATCTTCGGGTCTTGGGCCAGTGCGCGCCCCAAGTCCACGCGCTTGCGAAGCCCATAACCGAGGCTGCCCACCGGCGCATGCCGGATGGATTCAATTTCAAGAAATTCAATGATTTCTTCCACCACCTCCCGATGCAAAACTTCTTCCCGTTTTGCCGGGCCGAAATGGAAAAATGACTGCACGAGATTGGCCCGCATGTGCATGTGGCGCCCCACCATCAGGTTCTCGATAACGGTCATGCCCGAAAAAATGTGCGTACCTTGAAAGGTGCGCGCTAGGCCCTGTGCCGCCACGTCGTGAACCGCCATGTCGCGCACGTTGTGCCCGGCCAGGGATATCTCGCCTTTCTTGGGGCGGTAGAACCCGCTCAGGCAGTTCATCAGAGAAGACTTTCCCGCTCCGTTCGGCCCGATGATTGCCAGCAGCTCGTCCTTGCGCACATCAATCGAAACATCATTCAGCGCCACAACTCCACCGAACTGCAGCAGCAGATTCTGGGCTGTCAGCACCACGCCTTCCCGCTGGCTTTGAATGGCTGCATTCATTGGCACCTCCACTCTGAATTCTTGGCTTTGTCCATCGAATTTCCTTCATAAGACCTTTGCAGGGTCTACGCATCCATTTGCGGGAATGCTCGCAGCGATCAATGGACCACGACTAACAACGGACACCCGCATCCAGGCTGATCGTGGTGGCATTCAAATAGGCGTTTTCCACAACGTGCCGAACCAGTCCACCGAACTCTTGTGCCTGCCCCATGCGATGAGGAAAGAGGATGACGTTGTCAATAATGTTTTGCGACACCTTCGTTGGCATGCCTGCAGACATGGCGGTCTCAAACAGACCAGGCGCCACGGCCACCACTCGGATTCCGTGTTGCGCAAGATCCCGCGCCACCGGAAGCGTCATTCCAATGACCGCCGCTTTGCTGGCGCTATATGCGGCCTGGCCCACTTGACCCTGCCACGCAGCACCAGATGACGTGTTCACGATGACCCCCCGTTCACCGTCGACATTGGGCTCGTTCTGCGACATGGCCAACGACGCATAGCGCACCACGTTGAATGTCCCGGTCAGGTTGATGGCGATCACCCGGTTCCAAAGATCCATCGGGAATAACTCGCCCTTTGAAAGCGTCTTGCAGGGACCCAGAATTCCCGCGCAATTTACCGCCACATGCAGCGCACCAAATTCCGCCACTGCCGCGTCTACGCCAGCCTTCACACTGGCCTCGTCCGAAACATCAACCTTCTGGATTCGCACGCGCTCGCCCATCGGCAGCACCTCGCTCGCAAGGCGCTCTTCGTCCAGATCAACCGCCATGACGCTCGCTCCGGCCGCAAGCAATGCCTTGCAAGTGGCGAGCCCCAGGCCTGAAGCAGCTCCTGTGACGAAGGCAATGGTATTTTTGACATCCATACTGTTTCTCTTGTCTCTTATTGAGTGCAGCGCTCAGCGCGCCAAGATGGTGATACAGGCAACAGCTTCTTCAATGCCCTCAAGACCGCCACCGTTTTCTGCCAGCGCAATCCTTGCGTCAGTCACCTGCCGCAGTCCGGCTTCCCCGCGAAGCTGAGTTACCAACTCATGGACTTGGGCAATACCGGTGGCCCCAACAGGGTGCCCCTTAGACTCCAGGCCGCCGGACGGATTAACGGGAATGCGGCCACCAATCCGGGTATCACCCCGCTCGGCAATCACACCGCCCATGCCGAACTCACAGAAACCGAGGTTTTCTGTCTGAATGATTTCACCCATGGCCGTGGCATCGTGCACCTCGGCCACCGAGATATCTGCTGGGCCAACACCTGCCAGTTCATATGCCCTGCGCGAAGCCAGTGCTGTGCAGTGGTTGGTGTAGTCGTCTTCGCTCCGGTCGGAACCGCTTTGCACTACTGCCGCCAACACCTTGATGGCACGCTTTTCATCGATGTTCAAGCGCATAAGCGCCGAGCGTGTGCAAATGATGGCTGCTGCTGCGCCATCAGACACCGGGGAGCACATGGGCAGAGTCAATGGGTAGGTGATCGGCGGCGCGGCGAGCACCTCTTCGATGCTGTAAGCCATCCGGTACTGCGACAGCGGGTTGTGCATGGAGTGCGCGTGGTTCTTGGACGAAACGGCGGCTAACTGGCGCTGCGTCGTCCCGAAAGTGCGCATGTGCGATCGTGCAAACGCCGCATACACGTCCATGAAAACGCTGTACGGCCTGGGTGAGGTACTCCCCTCGGGCACCGCCACGTCGCGCCCCATCTTCATCAACTCCCCACGAATCTCTTCTGCACGCGAGAGATCCCAGGCACTGTCAAACACCGAGAACATCTTGAGCTTGTCGGATGAGAACATCTTCTCTGCACCAACAGCCAAAGCGACATCGCCAGCACCCGACTTGAGGTGATTGCAGGCTAGAACGAACGCCGACGAGCCGCTTGCACAAGCGTTTTCGACGTTCACCACCGGAATGCGCCCAATCCCCATGGCCCGCAGCGCAATTTGCCCACGAATCATGTGCTGGCCATCCATATGCCCCTGGGAAGTGTTCCCAAAAAAGGCCGCTTCCAAGTCTTCTTTTTCCAATCCCGCGTCCGCCAAAGCAGCCGCCGTGGCCTCGCGTGTGAGCGCCTTGATGTCTTTGTCCAGATGCCGTCCGAATGGCGTCATCCCCACACCAACCACATAGATATCTTCCATCGCATTTCTCCGTGGCGGATCTTCTTGATCCATGAAAGTCAAATAAATTACTTTGCGTAAGATGTTTTTACTGTACAGTAAAATTCTCAACTGCTTGCCAGTGATTACCCTTGGTATCACATTCGCGGCTCAGCAAAGCGGCAGGAATCGCATGCCCCGCGCAGTCTCAATATCGCCCTGCTCAGTCACGCTGTACAAACCACGAGCCACGTTGTGGGGATGAGCGGCGGCTTCGGCCATGGTGAGCACCGGCGCAAAGCAACTGTCAGTGCCTTCCATCAGTGCATTCCAGTACGTACTAGGTTGGGAAGCAAAGCGCTGCGCAATCCGCGCCTTGAGAGACGGCCACAAAGTCTTGTCCATTTGCCGTGCGGGGTCGACATCCGTCAGCTGCAATTGCGTCAACAGCAATGCATAGAACTGTGGCTCGATTGCACCGACCGTGATGTATCGCCCATCGCTGCACAGATAGCGGTCGTAGAAGGGTGAGTCATGGAAGACACTGGGTTCGCTGCCTTCCAATCCGCCACCTTGACGAATCAGTTGCACGAGCGGCGACAGCATTGCCAACACATCAATGATGGCGCCGTCAACCACGCAGCCCTGGCCCTTATCCCGCGCGCCTAGCAACGCCGACACCATGCCAAATGCAAACCCGAGGGCGCCGGCAGCATCCCCAACCACTGTGGGTGGAAGCATGGGAGGGTGTCCCGGTTGCTCGGTGATCGACATGAGCCCAGTGAGAGCGACATAGTTCATGTCGTGCCCGGCGGCCTGAGCCAGCGGCCCATCCTGCCCCCAGCCCGTCATGCGCCCATACACAAGCCGCGGGTTGTATTCACCACATACATCGGGACCCAAACCCAGGCGCTCCATCACACCCGGGCGGTTGCCCTCAATCAACCCGTCGCTTTGCGCGACCATGTCCAGCGCCCGCGCCTTGTCCTCGTCGTTCTTGAGATTCAATGTGACGCGTCGTTTGCCGCGCGACAAGAGCGCCCCGTCCTTCGGAGTGAGCTCATCAGGCAATGCGCTCGCACCTGGCCGCCCGACCACAGTAACGTCAGCGCCCATCTGCATCAACATGAACCCAGCTAAGGGCCCTGGGCCGATCCCCTCGAACTCGACGATCTTGATACCCGATAGCGGGAACATGAGCGGGCTGCTCTTACTTCGCATGAAGAACTCCATTTGTTTAATTGTTTTACTTTAGGGTAGAATTTTTAACTTATGGGTAATGGAAAACCCCATGTCCCTCAAAACAGAGGCAAAAGCAGAATCGATCCATGAACACGCAAGCCAGCAAGGAACCCCTGATGTCGACACCGGTTGTGATTACAGACGTACGAAAAGGCACCATGTGGATTCGCCTGAACCGACCTGATGCAATGAACTCGCTGACCCCGGCGGTGCTTCGGGGAATAGACCACGCACTCAACGAAGCACAGAGCCGCGGAGACGTGATATCCGTCGTATTGACGGGCACTGGACGGGCCTTCTGCGCGGGCGCCGACCTCAAGTACGTCAAGACGCAAGCGGGCGAAAGTGGCACCAGTGGCTTTCTGGACAGCGTACTGTCCACCATGAACCGGATTGACCGCTTTCCAAAACCCGTGATCGCCGCCCTGAACGGCATAACTCTGGCGGGCGGGCTCGAACTGGTGCTGTGCTGTGATCTAGTGCTGGCGGCAAGGAGCGCCAAAATTGGCGACGCACATGCCAACTACGGCCTGATCCCCGGAGGGGGGGGGTCGGTGCGCCTGCCGCGGGTCATTGGCCCCACACGCGCCAAGTACCTTCTCTTCACGGGTGACTTCGTGGACGCGGCAGATCTTGTGGAAGCGGGCCTCGTCAACCAAGTGGTGGACGACGACCAGCTCGAAAGCGTTGCACAAGCCGTGGCCGACAAAATTGCCACGAAGAGCCCCCTTGGCCTGCGCCGCATGAAAACGCTGGTCGACGATGGTTTGCAACAGCCTCTAGACACCGCCCTGCGATTGGAGCTTCTGGCCTCTGAAGTGCATTCCCACAGCGCCGATCTCCACGAAGGCCTGGCCGCATTCAACGAAAAACGCACCCCGCGCTTCACGGGCCA
This sequence comes from Acidovorax sp. 35-64-16, assembly GCF_002281195.1. Classification (NCBI taxonomy): domain Bacteria; kingdom Pseudomonadati; phylum Pseudomonadota; class Betaproteobacteria; order Burkholderiales; family Comamonadaceae; genus Acidovorax; species Acidovorax sp. 35-64-16. The sequence continues at coordinate 27,215 of NZ_NCFM01000040.1, forward strand.
CTAGGACGGCAACGCCATGCATACGTTACCCACCACCGATCGATTCAGACTACTGCGTGCTTCGCAGCAATTCGCCTACGACCGCGCCCCGGCCATCCGCGCGGTCTATCAGCTTGCAATGATGACGCCGCAGGATCTCCAAGGCCCTGCCGACCTTGCACGGCTCGCCGTCACAAGTAAGGATTCACTGCTTGATAAGCAGCGCCAGTCACCGCCATTCGGTGGGTTTCTCGCTGCCGACGACACATCTATCCGCCGCATTTATGTCTCCCCAGGCCCCGTCTATGAACCCCATTCTTTCGACGAAGACACTGGCAAGGGCTTCTCGCATGTGTTCAGGCAGGCGGGAATCGGCCCCGGTGACCGTGTACTCAACACCTGGTCCTACCATCTTGTTCCAGCCGGCCTATTGCTAGATGCGGGCATTGCTGCCACCGGGGCGACGCTCATTCCCTGCGGGCCCGGCGGCGCCGAGCAACAAGCGCAGCTCATCATGGAACTGGGCATCACCTGCATTTGCTCCTCCACCTCCTTCTTCGTGACCTTGGTCGAAACGCTTGAGCGCATGGGCTACGACCTGCCTTCTCAATGGAAGGTCCGCTCCGCAATGCTGGGCGGCGAACTGGGTGACTGGATGGGCAAGCGCCGCGCATTGGAGAAGAAATACGCAATCCGCACGTTCTCGGCTTATGCCACCGGCGACTTCGGGCTGATTGCTTACGAGGAACTAGGACAACTGGGCTACACGGTCCAGCCTGACCGGCTCGTCCAGATCTGCGACCCGCACACCGGCGCACCCCTTCCGCCGGGCGAACCCGGCCAGATAGTGGTCACCACGCTGGACAGCGGTTGGCCTCTGGTCCGCTTTGGCACAGGCGATGTGGCGCAAGCGCTGGCCCATTCCCCGGATGGTCTCGTCGAACGAATCAGTTTGTTGCAAGGCCGAGTGGGCCAAGGTGTCAAAGTACGCGAAATTTTCATCTATCCACGCAACGTGGAAGAGCTGATCATCCGGATCCCGGCTATAGAACGTGCCCAGATCATCGTTGAAAAAAAGCAGCATCGGGAAACTGCAACCTTGCGCGCGGTGCTAACGCCAGGGGCTTCTCACTACGCCACGCAAAGCGATTTGATCGAAGTGTTCAGGCAATTGACCCGCCTGAGGCTCGACTCAGTCGAGTGGGTAATCCAAGAAGATATGCCCATTGACGCACCCTTGCTGGTTGACAACAAGCAGTGAAATTCTAAAAAGCCATTGGTCTGATGCACCTAGTGGCTATACCGTCGCTTACCTCATGAAACGATAGCAATGATTGAACTCGCAGCCAATCCACTTATTTATCCATTCAAGCCACCATCGTCACGACACTGGGTCGAGATCGCCCCGGGCGTACGCTGGATCCGACTGTCGATGCCATTCCGACTCGACCACATCAATGTATGGGCCATAGATACCCATGATGGCTGGGTGCTGGTAGATACCGGCCTGAATAACCCCGACACCGTGGCCGACTGGCTGGCCCTCATGGCGCACGGGCCGCTGGCACGGCCACTCCAAGGCGTTTTCGCCACACACATGCACCCAGACCACATCGGCTTGGCTGGTTGGTTCACGCGTCGCTTTGGTGTGCCGCTGCACATGAGCCGGCTGGAGTACCTGACCTGCCGCGTGATGCATGCCGACACGAACCGCGAAGCCCCGCCCGACGGCGTGCTCTTCAATAGATGCGCCGGCTGGTCGGAGGCAGCCATTGAAAGCTACCGCAGTCGCTTCGGCAGCTTTGGTAAACATATCCACGCTCTGCCTGACAGCTACCGACGGTTGCAGGACGGCGACCACGTCCAGTTGGGTAAATATGGCTGGCGGATCATCACCACCGGCGGCCACTCACCAGAACATGCCTCTCTGTACTGCCCCGACTTGAAACTGCTGATCTCCGGCGACCAGGTGCTACCGAAGATTTCGTCGAATGTTTCGGTGTTCGCCAGCGAGCCACAGGCCAATCCGCTGAAGGAGTGGTACGAAGGGCTCGACAAACTAATGAGGGATGTTCCCAACGATGTGTTGGTACTCCCCTCTCACAACGAGCCCTTTTATGGACTGCATGAACGCCTTGACTCGCTCAGGTCAGGCCAAAATAGTGCACTGAATCGGTTACGTCAGACATTGACTACCGGGCCTCAACGGATCATCGATACGTTCGCTGCACTCTTTCATCGCTCCATCGGAGAACAGGATGCGCAGCAACTGAGCCTGGCAACAGGTGAGGCAGTTGCTTGCATAAACTTTCTCATCGCACAGGCCACCATAGAAGTCACGATGGACGAAAACGGGGTCGCGTGGCACTCAACAAGATATTGACATTGAAGTGCCGCCCTACGCTCTATGGTGAATCGACCCGGTTGATCTAGACGCCGTCGAGCCTCGAACCGAAGCCCATTGGCAGGTGCAACGGTGTTTCGGCGGCAATCTGCGGAAATCTGACCGAGAAGTCCCCTGAATTTTTATTCGTTTGAGCGACCGTTTTGAGTCGTTATGCACAGTGCGCCGTTATGAGTAGCCCGGTGGGTGTGAACCGCCCCGGGGCGGTTCACCATGCCCATCCGGGATTGGAAAGCTGCCCTGACCCGATTTACCATTCAGTTCGGAGACCGCATCTCCATCAACTGAAGTCCGAACCGTTTACACAAAAATTCGGACACGCCCGGGCTGCCGTCACTTCGCCAACTGCTTGCCTCTAGCAACTACGAGGTTTGGCTGAGAAATTCATAAAGCAGCTGTGCAATTTCTCTTTGAGTTCGCGTTGTACTTCGGGGTTTGACAAGCCCATAGTTCCATCGCATGCGACCAGGTTTTGGCGACAGGACTGAGGCCAGCCCTCCAAATCGTCGTCGAGTGCTATCTGTCGCATCTCGGACGATCATGGGGCCGCTTGCGGCGCTGAGCGTCTTCTTGAACTTGCACTCCACCGATGTTGATCTACAGGCGCTCAGAGCAGATGAATGCCTTTCTGCTGAAGGTTGGTGGATGGGAGGTGGCGGAAGTCCAAGCTGAAACGCTTGCGCACACCTTCTAGTACCTAAGCAACTCGAATCACAGCCTCCTAGATCGCATGCCCCTTGGTGTTGCTGCCCCGAATGACTGCATCCGGCGCGCTAAACTGAAACTACAGTGCTCTGGTATTTGAGCCGATGAGGGAAATCTGATCGGATGAGAATTTTTCTACCTCCCTGAACCGCCCCGGGTTTTGTGGAGGCTCAACACTCTGAGAGGATTGAGCCATGAGGAAGTCAAACAAGTTTTCACCTGAGGTCCGCGAACGCGCTGTTCGCATGGTGCGCGAGCACCGAGGTGAGTACCCATCGCTGTGGGCTGCCATCGAATCCATCGCCCCCAAGATCGGCTGCGTGCCCCAGACCCTCAACGAATGGGTCAAGCGCGACCAGATCGATAGCGGCGAGCGCGACGGCATCACGACGTCTGAGCGTGAACAGATGAAGGCGCTGGAGCGCGAGGTCAAAGAGCTGCGCAAGGCCAACGAGATCCTCAAGCTGGCCAGCGCGTTTTTCGCCCAGGCGGAGCTCGACCGCCGTTTGAAGTCCTGAAGGATTTCGTCGATCAGCATCGACAAGCCTACGGGGTCGAGTCGATCTGCAAAGTGCTGCAGATCGCCCCGTCAGGCTATTGGCGCCATGCCGCTCACCAACGTAATCCCCAACTGCGCTGCTCGCGCGCCCAACGTGACGACACCTTGGTGCATCACGTCGAGCGCGTCTGGCAAGCCAACATGCGGGTCTATGGTGCCGACAAAGTCTGGAAACAGATGAACCGAGAGGGAGTCTGCATTGCCCGCTGCACGGTGGAGAGGTTGATGAAACGTCTGGGCTTGCAGGGCGTGCGCCGTGGCAAGGTGATGCGTACCACCATCAGTGACATGAAGGCGCCGTGCCCGCTGGACCGGGTTAACCGACAGTTCAAGGCAGAGCGGCCCAACCAGCTGTGGGTCTCGGACTTCACCTACGTCTCGACCTGGCAGGGCTGGCTGTACGTGGCCTTCGTGATCGACGTGTACGCCCGGCGCATTGTGGGCTGGCGGGTCAGCAACTCCATGCACACCGACTTTGTTCTGGATGCCCTGGAGCAGGCGCTGTCTGCCCGGCAACCCGAGCGTGATGGCGCCTTGATTCACCATTCCGACAGGGGGGCGCATTACGTCAGCATTCGCTACAGCGAACGTCTCTCAGAGGCTGGCATCGAGCCCTCGGTGGGCAGCAAGGGCGACAGCTACGACAACGCCTTGGCCGAGACGATGAACGGGCTGTACAAGGCCGAGGTGATTCATCGCCGGTCCTGGCCCACCCGTGAATCGGTGGAACTGGCCACGCTGGAATGGGTGTCCTGGTTCAACCATCACAGGTTGCTCGGACCCATCGGATACATCCCGCCAGCAGAGGCTGAGGCACACTACTACCGGCAACTCGCCAGTCAGACCTCCATGGTGGTGGCCTGACTTAAACCAACCGGCCTCCACGATTCCCGGGGCGGTTCAGCCGGTTGTAATCAGCCGGCGCACTCACGCTCACTGGCCGCAAGCGGTCGTTGGATCCTGCGCCCGGCACTTACACGAATGGCAGTTGTACGATTTGCTGCGGTCGTAGGTGCCCGCCACGCTTTAACGCCGGACTTCGCGCCTGCTCCTTCTGTTAGCTAGAGCCACTGGGTCTCTTGCGTCAGTCGCGTCGCAGGATTACCGCCAACTTGCCGTCGGAATCACTAAAGTCTTTGACTGTCAGCGTCGACTTCAGAGGCGTGCATACACCCAGGTAGTAGTCGGGTGGGTTTCTGAAGCGCTCATAGCGACGGCTGATACAGCCTTCCTTGGTGGCCACCACATAAAGCGGCCTCTTCTTGACCTCTTCGTCAGTGATCTGCACGCCCAATGCGAACGGGATGGTCTGCACCTTGGCAAAGTCGTTGCGACTGTCGGAGTAGTTACCGAGGTAGGTCGCGTAGCTCTCCCACCGAGTGAACTCGACCGAGAAGTCACCAAGCTTCTTCAGCGTCGCGCCATCCGCCCAGTAGAGCGCTGCGCCGGGCAACTCCGGGTTACTGACGCCCTTGCCTGCCGTGACGCTCATGCTCATCACTGCGTACTTGGCATCACGGTCAGCATCACGATAGTGGTAGGTGTCGTCGTAGCGGTCCATCACGAAGCGGGCTGCGAAGCTCAGATCACCAAACTTTGCGGTGACGGCCGGCCCCTTGATAGACAGGCTTGCCGGCAGTGCCTTGAAGCCTAGGGCGGCCAGTCGGTGCTCCTCCGCCGCTGCCTTTGCAAGACCATCGCGATAAGTCGCAATTTGCTTCTTGCCGTCTGCCGCTTCGGTCGTTTTGGGAAATCGTTTTTCGAGTTCCGCCTGCGCTTTCTCAGCCTTCGATGCATCCTTGCTGGCCAGGGCGCTGGTTAGGTCCGCAAGGATGACGGACGGAGACCGCGACAGTTCCTGAACCTCTGCTTTGAGACGATCTCGTTCTGCAGTCAGGTCGCGAATTTGCTGCTGATACTCCGCTAACTTATCAGGCTTTGCCTCAGCGGGGGTCGGCTTCTCACCGCACCCAAGCAGAAGGCCAGCAACAGCGGCAAAACTGAGTGTGAACTTAAACGAGGTGCTGAGGTTAATCGACATGCTCAATAGATGGCAAAGTTGGTACGGGAATCAACGAGAGGGGCTCAGCGGTCATAGCTCTTGCCGCCGGTGGAAATGCTGTAAAGCGTCGAGCTATACGGTAAGCGCACCAGGATCCTCGCGTCCCTTAGGACAGATGCAATCGCGAAACCACGGCACAAAAGACTAACGCCACCATTCTTTCGCTCGCACATTCCATCAGGACTGTCGATGAACTGCGTGCTACCCTGCCGCGGAATGATGATGGTCTTGCCCTCTGCGAGCACACCAATCGGCGGGATCACAAACACAGTCAGTTGGGTGTAGACCGTCACGCAAACGACCGCGACAACAGCCATGCCAATAAGGCGCTTTGCTTTCATACCTGGGTTCCAGTGGTTCCCACGCAGGCGCTCTGCCAAGTAGTGAGTAACAAACAAGCTGATGCTTGGGAGGTCCCAAATGTAACTCGACTGAACGTCTTGAGTACCCAGCTCGGCGCTTTCTTCAGTGGGCGGCATCTTTCCAGAACATCACAGGACAGAAGTTTGTGGTTGACTCTCTTCAAGTTTCCGGTGTGGCTTTGGAAGATGGGATCACAGGGAGAATTGAACGACACGTGTTGGCGATTGCTGCCATTCATGCACAGGATTGCGAGTGACTCCGATCAGCCTGAAGCTGACCCACTACAGGCAAGGTCGGCTCTGCAGCGTTATGCACAGTGCTCCGTTATGAGTAGCCTGCTGGGCGCTCGTGCGAGATCTCCCTGGTGCGGGGCGCGTGCATGCGCTACGAGGCTATCCAT
>NZ_NCFM01000041.1:0-22738 GCF_002281195.1 Acidovorax sp. 35-64-16
GGCGGTCTTTGCGCACAAAACTCTTGTGGCCCGCCCAGGCCTGGATCAGGGTGCCATCTACGCTGAAGTGCTCGCCCGAGAGCAGTTCCTGCTCCTGGGCTTGTTGCACGATCTGATTGAAGAACTCGATGACCGCATCGTGCTCGATCAGGCGTTCGCGGTTCTTGCTGAAGACAGTGGGCACCCAGACTGCGTCGTCCATGGCCAGGCCGATGAACCAGCGAAACAGAAGGTTGTATTGAGTCTGCTCCATCAGCTGGCGCTCCGAGCGCACGCTGTAGAGCACCTGGATGAGCATGGCGCGCAGCAGCTTCTCGGGAGCAATGCTGGGGCGCCCGCCTTTGATGTCGGCCGCATACATCCGGGCAAACAGCTCGTCCATGTTGGCCAGGGCTTTATTGACCATCACACGGATCACGCGCAAGGGGTGATCGGCGGGCACGAAGTCATCGAGGTGGCGCATGGTGAACAGGCTCTCGGTGAAGGTGTCGGCTCCGCGCATGGATGGCTCGTCTGTCTGGTCGGTAGGGGTGCCTTGATTGTCGTGGCAAGGCGTCAATCAAACGAGGAGTGAAGGTGGAGGGTATTTCAGCAGCCTGTTAACTTCTTCATCGCGCATACCTACCTCCCATCCTGGCGTCTTGGCGTCTTGGCGTCTTGGCGTCTTGGCGTCTTGGCGTCTTGGCGTCTTGGCATCTTGGCATCTTGGCATCTTGGCATCTTGGCAGCTTGGCATCTTGGCGCGCGATGCGATGCCATCACCGTTGAAGCGCTACACATCCCCCCTGTCGGACGACAGTCGGGGTGAAAGTACAAGCGCAGCGGACGAATTTTACCGCCATATTCCGCCGTAGAAAGTCCACAAAAGCCCTGAAAAAAAGGTGTTTTAGGTGAACTGCACTGAGATTTTTGGGCGCCGATCAAAGACTCTTTTTTTTACGGTTAACAGTGAGGGCTGGGCACTGCGCAAGTCGCGCTGTTGTCCGTAGCACATACCTGGAGTTCATCCATGAATGAGAAGCTGCAAGCCATCGCGGCCAACCAACTGAAGGTGGCGCGAGAGCGCAAGGGGCCAGTTCCCACCCTTCCCGATCCCCTGCGCAACTTCAACGGCCTTCCCAATGAGGCCTTCGTACGCCTTCCCGTGGTGCTGATGCTGCTGGGGGTATCCCGCGCGACCGTCTGGCGTTTGTGCAAATCTGGCGCTTTACCTGCTCCTAAAAAGTTGGGTAGCCGAATTACGGTCTGGAGCGTTCGGGATTTGCGAAAAGTTCTGAATTCAGGTTCGCTTTGGACGCCCTCTGCGTCGGCATAAATCTAGGATTTATCAAGCGCGCCTCCCGTCAAAAAAATCCCTATTAATGCCCAAAAACCGCTAGAAATTGGTACTTTTTGGGTGGATTGATGGAGTCGGCGCGCAGCGCGAATGCACTGTTTAGTAGTAATTGAGTAGCTATGACCAACCAATAGTTGAACAGATACACCCAACCAATACTGTAAACAAATCAAGTGACCGAATGGCAAAGCAATGAAGTGTCGAGCATATGAGTGGGGCAGCACTGCACTGGTCATCATGGACACACCCATGCGAAGCCATTCGGTCACACACCAAAATCTACGAAATAATTTTATGTCTGATTCCCAAAAACTGTTCATCCGCCTTCCAGAAGTTCTTCCAGAGCATGGGCCCATCCTATTTCCCGCGAAGCACTTACTCATCATTGATGAAAAGCGTGCTCTTACCCTTAAGTCCGTGGAGGGTGATATTTGTGGACTGACCACTGCCAAAAACAAAATTACAGCGGTTACCAACGCGGTGCATGCGGTGTGTGGCTATGGTTTTTCGCAAAATCACCCAGCAATGCTGGTTGGGAGTAATGTGGTTATGCACAACCTCGTATATTATTCGGCGCCTACCTGTGTCTATACGCTGCAACGCTTATTGATTGAGAAGGGGGTAAGCCCGAGCTATGTGAAGACCATCCGGGTGGAGCACTGCAGCTTTCAGGAGATCACGCTAACCTTCTGTTTGCAGTTTGAGTCTGCAAAACAGGCTAGAACTCTTTTGAAGCAGCTCAAACGCTACGCAGGCATTGTTTTGAAGTCGCCGCGCAGCCAATCCGAAAAGGCATCGAAGAAGATCGGCTTTGCAGGCTCTGGGGATAGCGAGTCTTGGTATATCAACAAGACGGATCATCGCTCAACGCTGTTTTATATTAAGGATCGAAATCAGGCCGGAAAATACTCTTCCTTCGAGTCTCCTGAGGTGGCGAAGAAAATCTATACGCTGGGACAGGGCCTGCTCCGCATTGAAATCACGCTGAACTCCAACTACCTGATTGCCAACGGTCTCGATGATCCTCAGGCCTGGCGGGGCACCAAGGGTCAGGAGATCTACGAGCGCGAGTTCAACTGGCTGCGCAAGTTGTTGAAGGTGGATGTGGACTATCGGGTCAACAAGCCTCAGCAGCGCCATATGGAGGGGCTGGGTGAGCGGGAACAGTCTGTCCTCGACTGGTACCTGAAGGGCAAGCCGGTGAATCGGCACCCGAAATTCCAGTCAGGCGAGTGGAAGAAGTCGCCGATCAAGCGCCGCATTCAGGACCGCCTGCGCATCGACATTGACATTCCTTGGAAGGAGCACTGCCGCATGGCGATTCCGGGGCTGAGCGACTTGTTGTCGCTTGATCGGCTGGTTGTGCCCCCAGCGGAGTTGCTCGATCACTGCCATGTGTTATCGACAGTCAAGCGCAAGAATCGTGAACTGAAAGAACTGGCGAAGGCGGAAATCGCTGCTGCCGAAGCAAAGCTTGCGATGCAAGCACGCGCCAAGGGAAAGCGTGGTATCGCCCGCCGCGCTACGACATCTGCAGATTCGTCTGTGCTACAGGTGATTCTTGAGGCACTGCGGGAGAAGGGGGTGGAGCTGTGTTTTTCCACGGGAGCGGGTACCGGGGATGGCACCACGGCCGATATCTCTGATTTGATGGGGTAGTGTTTGCAGCCCCTTGGCTTGGAAACACCAAGCCAAGGGGCTCTCGCTTCGAACTCAACGCGCTTGACCATTTCAGGTGCTTTGACGGCGCTGGAATCGAGGGAAAGGGGGCTGCTTATTCCGACTGAACTGACCACCTAAACCGATTATGGCTGGCCGCTCCGCCGGCTGTGCTGGTCTAATTTCCCCGGACACCTCGATAGGTGGAATCCACCTGGACGAGGAACATGACCAAGAAACAAAGACGGACATTTAACGCGGATTTCAAGCTGCAAGTCGTGCAGATGATTCGCGAGCAAGGCCTGAGCGTTGGAGATGTCTGCCGTGACATGAAACTCGGCGAGACGGCTGTGCGGCGATGGCTGGCGCAGGCCGATGAAGAGGCGGCAGGCCGTCCCGGCATCGGCAAGCCGCTCACCGCCGAGCAGCAGCGCATCCGCCAGCTTGAGGCTGAGAATAGGCAACTGCGCGGCGATGTCGATATCCTAAAAAAAGCATCGGCCTTCTTTGCCCGCGAGCTTCGATGAGCTACCAGTTCGTTGAGCAGTTGCACAAGAAGGCCGTTCCTGTCGGACGCCTGTGCCGAGTGCTGGGCGTCAGCCGTTCGGGCTACTACGGTGCCCGTCAGCGCGCCAAGCTCGCGCCCAAGGCCTGCTTGGTCAGCGCGCAATTGAAGGCTGAGTTCGCCGCCAGTGACCGCGTTTATGGCAGCCGTCGCTTGGGCGCGGTACTGCGTGCTCAGGGGCTGCTCATCGGGCGCCACCGAATACGGCGTTTGATGCGTGAGAACAGGCTGCGAGCCCTATGGCGGCGCAAGTTCGTCCACACCACTGACAGCGGTCATGCGCTGTCGGTCTCGGCCAATGTGCTGGCGCGGCGCTTCGACCCGAGCGGCCCCAACCAGGCCTGGGTGAGCGACATCACCTACATCCGCACGCGCAGCGGCTGGCTGTACCTGGCCGTGGTGCTGGACCTGTACGCCCGCAAGGTCGTGGGCTGGGCGATGGCGCCGACCATGCATGCCGAACTGGTGTGCGCAGCACTGCAATTGGCCATCGCGCAACGACAACCCGAGCCTGGCCTGATTGTTCATTCGGATAGGGGCAGCCAGTACGCCAGCGCGCTGCACCAGGCGCTGCTGGCGCGCCACAGCCTGGTCGGCAGCATGAGCCGCAAGGGCAACTGCTGGGACAACGCCGTGATGGAACGCTTCTTCCTGAGCCTCAAGACGGAGCGGGTCTGGCAGCGCGACTACGCAAACCACGCCGAGGCCATGACCGACATTGCCGACTACATCGTGGGCTTCTACAACAGCGTGCGGCTGCACTCCAAACTGGGCAACTTGCCACCCAACGCCTTCGAGCAGCAATCGGCAATCAAACAACCTATCGTTGTGTCCAAAAAAACTTGACCAGCACAGGCACTGACCTGCAGAGTGTGGCCACATACAGTCCGTTAAGGCATTAGGCGATTGTGGGGAGGCTGCTAGACATGAAGAAGTTAGAGACCACGATCACATGCGACTTTCACCCGTGTACACGACATGCCCCGTTAACGACTATGTGAATCGTCCTGCCCAATAAGAACAGCTGTAGGCATTTATCGAATCACTGCCAAAAAGGCAATTGCGACGACAGCACCTACAACGCCGGAGGCGGTAACTGCCCCCCAGAGTCCCAGCTTGGGCTTGAGCCAGTAGTAGCAGCCAAGGGTGACCAGCCCGCCGACGAGGCCGAAAAGCTTGACGATGATGACCGCAACAATGGACGGCCACAGCCAGTCCCATGAGCCGGACTTCTTTTCGGGCGTGGTCGCTGGTGCTGCTATAGGCGCGACAGTCGCGGGCGCCTGCGGCTGTGACGGCGCGTTGGGGTCTTCGTATGCCATGGGTTTCCTCCTTTGTTGGTTGTCACTTTCCCGCCGCGTTCAGTGCGCTCATCAGGATCAGCACGGCGAAGACGGCGGCGGTACACGCAAGGGCGCGAAACACTCCCCACTTCTTGTGGAGCACCACGGCGGTGGTGGATGTGTCCCACAGCGTCGTGCCGGTTTTCGTGAGCCGCCGATACGCGAACAGTTGCGTGAACAGCGCGACGAATGGAATGCCGAACCCCACGCCCTAAACAAAGACCAAAAATGAGCGGTTCAGCGCCGCTGCGAAGGACAGCAGATTGCCGCCAAGGTGTGCAACCCGGATGCCAAACAGCCACTTCGCTGGGGTGGTTCCGAACAAAGAGAGCAGCAATGCCTCGGCAGGCAGCCAAATCAGATACAGCACCACACTGGCGATGATCGGGTTCTCAATGGCCTTTGCGAAACCCGCCGCCTGTTCGGGCATCGTCGCGCTGAAGGCAAATATCAAGAGCATGAACAGCACAAGACCTGCCGTGCAGATGTCGACCGTGCGCGCGAACAATCGCCGCCACGGATGATGTTGCCCGCCAAGAAATTTCTTGCTTTGATCGACCGGCGCGGCTGGCTTGGAGGCGACGCCGCCGGATGCTGGCGACGGGGCGTTGGGATCTTCATAGGCCACTGGCTGTTCCTTTTCTTGTTATCGGATAACGATGCTGCTTTTCAATCGGTTGTGCGCTGCTGTCGCTTGCGGATCGCCTTCGATGTACGAAAGCGTGATCAGGGCTTTCTCCGCGCCCAGCGGCACATGGTATTGAGTCACCCTCATGGTTTCCGCTGGATTGGCCGTGGAGGTGCGTCCGTAGCTGATGATCAAAGCGGTCTGACCGCCAATGGGTTCGACAGCAAAACGCGGACGCCCAACTTCCTTCACGCCGTGTTTCGCCAATCCGCCCCACATCGTCGGGGCCCCCTCGCGCCAACCGTCTGCCAAGTCTTTCAACACCTGCTCCTTGTCGGCCTGAACCTCTTGCCGAATATCTGCCTGCGTGATTGGCGGCTCCATCGGGATGAAGGACACCCGGACAAACATGCGCGACGGCGCTGGATAGGACTGCACTGAAAGCGACGCTATGTGTTGAGTAGGAATACCTGTCACCTTTTCACCCCACTCCTTGACCAGCCTGCGCTGCTCCGCATCGCTGATCGTCCAGTCGCCGGGAACCTCAAGCTGGACCCGCCCCTTGACGTTGAGCTTGGTGTACCCCGCCGTCTGCGCGACGACCGGCAGGGCGACCGCAGCCAGAAGGCAGAAGCACAGGGCAAAGAATGATGTTCTTGCTGTTTTCATCGTCAGTTCTCGGTGAGGAGGCTGTTCAGCAGTTCCTGCTGAACAGCTTGCAACCGGCCACGGCTCCTCGGTGATCCGGTTCCTTCATAAACGTTGACCGACAGAGGAAGAGAGTTCAGGAGCGTGATACCGCTGATCCCCGAAATCGGTCGGCTGGTTTCCCCAACGCTCATGTTCATGCGCATGGAAAAATAGACCGCGTTTCCATCCCGTCCAATCGGCTCAATCTTCATGTCAGACAGGCTGATGTCGCTGCTCTCGAATGAAGCCTTCAACCGTTGATTGAGTTCGACGGCGTTCACCCGTGGACTCGACTTGGAAAGGCTGGAAAGGAAGGCCTCTCGCGGCATCTCGATTCGCTGGAAATTCCCCTTCGGCCCGAGAAGCTGGATTTGCAGCCAGTGATCCAGCATGTCTATGCGGCCCCCTCGGTAGTCCTCCAGTTCGGAGCAACGGACTGCCGCATGCACTAGGCGAGAGCCTTCGCCGAGGGAGCGCCGTGCCAAGTCCATCAGCTCCACTTCGCGCGCCGACTTGCCTGGCGTGCAATAGCCGCTCGGATTCGAAAACATGACCTGCTGGCCAAGCACGTCCACGGATTCCGTTGCCGCGCTTGGCTGGATGACCGCCTCTTGGGCAGGCTTTTGCCTTGGCGTGATTGGCGGGGGAGGTGGCGGTTGATAGGCGGGGACAGCCGTAGTAGGTGCTTGCGCAACCGGGGGCGTCGCCGAACGGGTGTGCTCGTGCTTGGACGAGTTGACAAAGATGATGAGCAGAAGCCCGATTCCCAACCCGAAGCCGACCATCCACTTGCCAGTGGTCACATCGGAAGAACTGTCACTCTTTCCCTTGGGCAATTGAGGTGTGGCGGATGCAGTCGGGGCTTCCTCGGCCCGTGAGGGCGGAGGCTCTGGAGGCGGCTGGTTGCTCGGCGGTGGGGCGACTTCCGGCGCAGGTTCGCTGGCAGGACGGTTGTCTTCGACATCGGAGACGAGCGTCGAAAGACCGGAGAAGCCTGTGGCGTTTTCCTTTTGCTTTTCGTCAGCCACGGCCCGTCATCTCCATTTCAAAGCCGCATCTTGGTGTAGACGCCTTCGACCATGCAGTCGTTGCCATCTTTGAAGCGCAGCCTTCCAAAGCCGGAGTTCACAATGGTCAGGTAAGCCTCCTCGCCAAGGGCAAGGGACAGGCAGCTCGATGTCTTGATGTATGAGCTGGTTCCAAAGACCTCAAACCAGTCGTCTTCCTCACGGCTGACCGTCACCACGTATTTGCCCGGCTTCTGCTTCGACACGCCAAAGACCGCTTTCACGTCGCATTTGTCCTTACTGTCGAAGAAAATCACTTCGCCGCTGTAGCCTGACGTCTTGAAGATCGCCTCTTCGGAGTAGGCATAGACGTAGCAGTAACGCGTTTGGATGATGATGTCCTTGCCGTCGATTTTGTAAACGTTGCTGCCCTTGCGGGTCAGGTTCACCTCGTAGTTCTCGGCCAGAGCAGGTGCCGCCTGGAGGCTCATCATTGCCGCAAGTGCAGCCAGAAGGGTCTTCTTCATCGCCATCACCTATTGGGCTTGGACGCTCGACAACCGGTTTTTTACGAGGTCGAGCTTGGCCTTGTGGGCCAGCGGCCTGTTGAAAACACGGTTCTGGATCTGATCGGACACCTTGCTGATGGCGATGTACGCCATGCTCAGGCCGGACTCGCGCTCGGATGCCTTCTTCTCGATGAAGTCGTACGGGAAGTTGTCGCAGAACTTGTGGAAGCCGGAGAACTGAGCAACATCGTTGGTAAACCGAAAGCCGTCAGGCGTGAGGCGTGAGCGCCGGGGATGGTAAAGATCGATGAAGAAGATGAACCACTCAGCTCCGTTGAATGAAACCGCCTCGAACACGTCCACCGTGCCGATGGCTCCGAGGCGGTGGAAGAGGATGCGCTGGCCAGACTGGGTTTCGAGTCGGGACAAATACGCCAGCTGGCCAATGGGTCCATTGACCGGAATCGGATTGGTCTCGATGAAGCCAAACGGGCCGGTGCCGTTCGGGTCTCTATCGTAGGCCGGTGCCGATTCCAACATGGACTTCATCGCCGGATGGACGAGTTCCAACTGAAATTGCTCGTCATCGAGGATGCGATGGATGTGGGCCATTGCATCGCGCAGCGCCTTGTCTTCTTTGTTGCCACCGAATAGGTTGGACAGAAATCCCATGAATACTGCTCCCTTAGATACTTGGTTGAATCACTGCAAAAGTTCGCTCAAACGGCGCATTCCCGGTTTCTTGAAGCCCATGCGGATGGCCTGCTCCAGTATGTGAGTGTTCGCGCCGTGGATATAGGAAATCCCGGCGTTGATCTTCTTGTCGTCCTTGGCACCAATGCAGAACGAACCATCGGCACTCCACACATGGACACGATCCCAAGAGCAGCGAATCTGCTCGTTGGAGCCGAGGAACTTGCGCTTCACCAGCGTGATGCCATCGTCGTGTACTCGTGCATCGCCGAAATGCAGGTCGCGCCCTTCCTTCAAGGCTTCGAGCATCTCAGTAAGCAGACGCACGCAGACTGCACGCCAGAGCTTGTCGAGGAACGTGGTGTAGATATCCTGCTTCTTCAGCTCCACGACCGCTTCGGAATTCCGGTTGCCGAACGCAATCGTGTAGGTCGTCCCGGTAGGAATGCCATTGACGGAATGGCTAACGCCGCCCCAGCGAACGCGCGTGATCGAATCGAGCGGGAAGTTCTGACCTTTCCATGACACGCCCTGAGGCGAGATGCTCAAGGTGTCCTTGAACATCACACCGATCTCCGCACGGTACGTGATCTCGCGCGCCCACTCGTCCTGGCGCGCTGATGCCTGCTTGCGTTGCTGGAAGATGTCCGCGAGCGCGTCAGCATCCTCCTCGACCCGATCCGCTATTTCGGGAACTTCGGCAAAGATCTCCTGAATCAGACCCGTCAATCGCTGCGACTGGGCGAGCATGTCATGCTTGTTGAACAGATCGATGGCGAGACTGCGAATCTCGTAAGCCAAGTCGCGGCTTGCTTCGTGGTCGATGCCACGCGCTTTCGAACTCAGTTGAATGGGCTGGGCGATCTTGTCCCAATTGCGCGCAACCGCATCGAGCTTGTCCACATAGGGCTTGACGGCGGCTTCGCCTGAGCCAGCATGGTCTCTGGCCGCCTTGATGAGCTTGTGGACGTTCTCGGCCTCCTTTTGCAGGATGCCGTGCGTCTCTACCTCGTAGCTGTCCACCAGGTCATCGATCAGTCCAGGCGCATGATCTTCGCCGCCGGAGGTCACGCCATCCACGGTTTCGGTCATCACTTGGATGAGCGTCATCGGCGGCAGCCTGTTGATGGCCTCCTTGATGGCACCACGGTAGTACCGCTTGCGCTCCGTCAGTTCGGCTTCGATCTGGTCAAGCGCACGCACTTCCGGAAATCCGGACACGGCGCGATCCTCGTTGATGTCGCGCAACACCTCCTCCGGGGTCAGATCTTCGGCGAGGTAGGCGGCTTCCATGATGAATTCGGCCAAGTCGTCAGCATCGTGCTTGCCATCCACGGCTTCGAACGCGGCGGCCAGCAGATTCAGGTGCGCGAGCGTGGGCAGGCCAGACTCTTGGCGTATCGCCATCGGGTCGTTAACCAGGTTCTCGACCAACTGGTTCGCCTTGCGCGGCGAGACGCCGGGAAGCCACCCGATCTCCACGCTCAAGCGGGTGCGCGGGTTGGTCAGGTCGGAGCGTGCTTTCTGGCAAACGTTGTGATCCAGTTCCAACGACTTCTCTTCCGCCAACTCGACGATGCGTTTGCGGTTGTCGCGGGTCGTCACGCCCAAGACTGCAAACGCCGACTGGTGTAGTGCGGTTGTGATTAGGCGATGCGTTGACTTGCTCGGAATCGATGCCGTGGTTGAGCGTTGACTGCTTACCGATGGTGCGATGTGTCTGGCTTTTGGAATTCCATCAGGAGGAAATGCCCGTCGGAAACACTCATCGACGATCTGTTGTAGCGAATGAGTTTTTGCCATCGCTTCGCATACAACTTCGAACTGCACATCCAATTGCGAAAGCAGGGTACTGTCCTGCAGGAGAATTGGATATTGGTTGATTTTTTGCGCCATTAACGGCACTAGCCTTGGGTCAACCGATTTTTGATTAGCTAAGTTCGTGGATGGCGATGACGATGGCGAAGAGGTAGAAGATTGGGTGCGCAACATCGCAAGAAGTTGCGGGTCTTTCAGCGCGTCGAGCGCCTGCACGAGTGCTTCACGCGGGACGGACAGCTTCTGGCCGTTGCGCAACTCGAGGCTGTATTGCGCAAGCTGATCGTTGGACGACAGGTGGTCGGACAGAGCGAGCGAAACGGCGTATTCAATGTCCGTGCGAGGGGCAACATTGCAGCTCCGGCAGGCGACCAGTGCGCCGGACTTCGCGGAGCCGCATTTGAAACAGATTGCCATTGCCATATCGATGCTCGCTCCTATCTGCCTAATGCTCGAAGTTGTGCAACAACGCACCTGTTGTAACTTGCGGCCCCTTCACTGCGTTTCAGAATGCAGGCAGTTTCAATGGCATCCTTTTCGTCATAGGCCAAACCTGAAAGGCTCGGTAGTCGAGGCGCATTGGCAAGAGCGCCAAGTTGGGCAACCAGACACCTGTTGTAGCTAGCGGCTCCTTCGCTACGTTTCAGGATGCAGGCAGTTTCGATTGCATCCTTTTCGTCGTATGCCAAGCCTGACAGATCAGGCTTGCGGGGGGCGTTGGCGAGAGCTCCAAGTTGAGAAGTTAGACATCGGTTGTAAGTGGCAGCTCCTTCACTACGTTTCAGAATGCATGCGGTTTCAATGGCATCTTTCTCGTCGTAGGACAAGCGAGATAAGTCTGGTGTTCGAGGTGCGCTGGCAAGAGCGTTAAGCTGGCTGGATACGCACCTGTTGTAGCTGGCAGCTCCCTCGCTGCGTTTCAGGATGCAGGCAGTTTCAATAGCATCCTTCTCATCGTATGTAAGTGACTCAAGGCCGGGGGCTGCGTGACTTTGAGCACTGAATACGGCTGTACTTGGATTGGATCGCGCTGGGGCTGGGGCTGGCGTCGAAAGCGAGCCTGTGGACGGGCGCGCGAACTTGCTCCGGCCTTCAGACTGGAACTGGCTCCGGTACGGCTCGATGTCGCGCCGCGCACCTTCCAGCGCGCCGCTGCGATAACGGAAACTCCCGCAACGGCTGTTGTAGTCGGCCACCATCGCATTGAAGCGATCGACATCACCATCGCTGTAACTATTCACCACAGCTTTCGCTGCTTCCATGCGTATATCTTCCCCTAAACAGTAGCGTATTTGTGCAGTTGAGAGCACTAGACTGGAGCCGATAGGCGGTTTATCTTCGGCCGGACTGGCTGACTGCTGAGGCAGTCCCGGAGTTGGCGAGTACGCGGAAGCTGCATTTTGATTCGAAGGAACGGGTGCTAAGGTCGCTGAGTTATCGCTTGGCTCATCCTCTTTGACAGGTATTGTTTTGACGTGAAAAAACTCATTATTCTTGAGTTCATAAAAATGGGCGCCATGTTGCCCGGTTTCATTTATCAAACCTGCAAGAACAAGAAGTCGGCTATTTTTTTTAAAAATAATCTTTTCGCCAGCACTTTTCCAACAGCATGCAGTTCCAGGCAGTTCAATGACTTGACCAGTTCGCGCGCTTACTGCAACGCCCATTAAACAATCCATCCCACAACCCCAGGTCGCGAGAATGTATTCGCCTGCAAAATTAATAGATTCAGCCTGAGTCCTGCGTATTCTTGTTTTGAAATTTTTATCGAAATCAGTGAGTAAATTGACTTTCGCCCGCTGACCAGAATAAAATTCAGATGAATAGTCACCAAACTTTGGTGCTACTGATTCTTCAGTTTTATTTGGCGTTCCTCCTCGGCTATTTTTTTGCGCCTGTATTGTTGTTGCGTTCGTTAAGGACGAAGAGTCCTCATTCTTATTGGACAGGCCAAACAGCCAGAAAAGCACACCAAAAACAACGACAACGCCCAGCAACCATTTGCCACCAAGTGAGTCGCCAGAAGGTGGCTGCGCAGGTTCTTGATACGTTTGGCGCTGTTGACTCGGTTGCGGCTGCGGCTGGGCGGGCTGCAAGCCGGGACGTCCGGCGCTCGGCACAGCGGCAGCAGGCTCTTTCTTGGGGACAGGCGGAGGCGGCGACGACGTGTCCACATCGGACACGAGCGAGGAAAGGCCTGCGAAGCCTTTGCCTTCTCCCTTCTTCGGTTCTTCTTCTCCGCCTGTCACTACCACCTCCCCTTAAACAAATCCAATGCGCCGTTTTGTTTCGCCACCCTCGCGCTCCCGCGCCGGTGAGGCACGTAGGGCGGACAACAGGCTGGCCTGATCCAGTTTTTCCTTGCCGGATCGTGCCGCCAGCCGCGCGCCTTCGCGCACCACAAAGGAGACGTCGGACAAGGGCCTGCCAGCCAGCTCCTTCGCCAGCGGCTTGGCATCCACGTCCGACTCCTTCGGCAAGGAGGAGAGCAGCTTGTCCAGCAGCGACTGCACTTCAACCTCGCTGGCGAAATCCACCTTGATGACGTGATCGAAACGTCCTCGGCGCTGGATGGCCGGGTCGATCATGTCGATACGGTTGGTCATGGCGACGATCAGCACGTCGTTCTTCACCGCCTCCGGAATGCGGCGCAGGAACTCGGCCACTTCCTCGACGCGGTGATGACCCGAACCCATCTCGCGGTCGGCAAGGAATGCTTCCATCTCGTCGATCACGAGGACGGACGGCGCGTTCTCCATCGCCTTGTCAAACACCTGCGCGACCTTCTTGCTGGTCTCGTGGATGTAGGGGCTGGCGACGCTGGAGGCGTCGATCTGAAAACTTGGCCAGCCGAGGAAGTCCACCAACCGGTCGACCGCGAAGGTTTTCCCGCAACCTGGAGGGCCGTGCAGGATCAACGCCGACGGGAACTCTATCCCGAGCGCCTTGTAGCGGTCACGGTGCAGGATGATGTCGACGATGTGCTCGTTGAAGAAGGCCGCCAGTTCGGGACGCCCGGCGAGTTCGAAGACCTTGTTCGGTTCCGGCTCAGCGCGTCTGACTTGCTCCACCTTCTCGGCGGGGGCGGCTTCCGTTGTTTCGGCAGGAACCGCAGGCTTGTGCGCCAGCGGGATGATTTCCGCGACTTCGAAACCCGCCGCTTGCACGACATCCTTCAAATGGCCCGCACCGAGCCAGCTCATGGACTGACGCAGCCGACGAAAGGATGAGGCCGGGATGTTCGTACCGCCCGTCAGCCAGTAGCCGAGCACAACATCGTCGCCGGTTCTGGAGCTTATGCTGTAGGTCGGCAGCAGCCGGGTGATCTTCTCGATATACAGCGCGTCTTGCAGCGGGGAGTCCGCATCGATGTCGCGCGTTGCCTTCAACGCCAAGGCGAAGGAAAGCGCCTCGGATTTATTGTCGGGAGACTTCCCCTCGCTGACAGGGCAAAGCGTCTGGCTCGGCCCGCATGAGATCGACCGCAACTGGCGGTCGCCGAACTGTGCGGCGTTGAGCGTCCCATCTTCAATCAGACCTGCATCCAGCCAATGCTGCGCCAGTGTGTCTTGTGCAATAAGCGCACGACCACCGCCCATAGTCTCGTAGATCTGCCAATCCACGCCCTCGCACAGTGCGGCGCGAACTTTCGCGCCGTCTGGCAGCTTGAATCCAATGGGGAGCCATGCGTCGAGGGCCATGAGATCAACTCCGAACGATATTGGCACCGGCCATCATTTCGTCGTCACCCGCAGAGCCCACTTGAATCGAGATGAGTTGGCCGACCACTGCGCGCAACTTGTCGATATCGTTGGCCTTGATGGCTTCGGTTCCGACCGCCACAAGCTGCGCATGTTCTCTGGCGTCAGAGAAACGGTAGCTTGCTTGAGCTAGTCGTTTGAAGTGGTCGATCACGAACCAGTCCTGACGCCACAAGATCATGAAGTTGCGGCTGCGCAGATCATCCAAGTGCGACTCGAAATCGCTGCCGTTGTTTTCGAGCGCACGCTGTGCCGTTTTGACCAAGTTGTCGAAGGACGTGGCCTCGGTGGGGCGCGCGTGCTGACGCACGGTGTTGTCGAAGAAATCGACCGATCTATCCAGTTCGAGTTGGCGGATGTCTTTCAGGTGTTCCTTGCGGGTCAGCGCCAGCAGGCGTTTGGCCTCCTGCACGTTGTCCATTGCCTGCTTCGCCGTTTCCGGATCGGCTTCGCCCGACTCAATAGAGCTGGCCTGCTCCAGTTTCTCGCGGGCCTGCTCCAGACGCGGGTCGTCCACTTTGGATGCCATCTCTTCAAGGCGCTCCAAGGTGTGCTCCGATTGCTCCTGAATATTCCTGGCCTGGTTGGAGTAGTCGAGCTTGGCTGTCAGACTGGAGTAGAAGTTGCGACCACTCTGGAACGAGCCGCTGATGGAGGGAACAGAAACCTCCAAGAAGATGTTGCCGGAATCGAGCACTTCGTAATCGCAGATCAAGTCGGCGCCTGCAGTGATGACGCCGTCGTCGAAGTCCGTGCCCTTGATCTCGAACATACCGATAAAGCGGTTGTCATTGATGGGATCGGAAATGTCGCCTTCCCACAGCTTGAACTTGATCGACCCGGCGCTCCCGGCCTTGAGGGACTCTTCCGCTTTGAATGTCTTCTTGGCCTTCTTGGGTAGCTGATCGCCTTCTCGAATCAGGTAATCCGGTATCAAGCGACCACCGACCTTGTCACGCGCTTCAACAAATATTGAATGGGATGCGGGAATCGCGTCAATACTGGCGGCGGTGCGGGCGATGACGATCTTGTCTTCGCCCAGCGCAATCGGAGCCCCGTTCGAGTTAAACACGAACACCTTGAAAAGGTTGTCGCCGGGCTTGGACAGCATGAGTTCGACACTCGCGCCGTCTTTCAGCGCGACTCGGCCCGACGACCAGCCTGTGTCGAGGCTGTCAATCTGGAACTCGATGCCCGCAGGCGCACGTGCCAACTTTGCGACGATCTTGGCCTTGTGCTCCGGTGTGCGTGCGATGTAGTTGAATGAAAGGTCGAGTGCACCACCGGCGCTGAGTGCGCCACGGGAACTCTTGCGCCCACGGCTCTGCGAAGCCCAATCGATGGACTCGGCAAACACTGCCGCACCTTCGGCAACGGCAGTCATCGGGTTCACGTCGGTGGACGCTGCGATGCCCAGCTCGAAAGCAACCTTGTCGCGCAAGTTCTTGTATTGCGCCGGCCCACCCACAAAGACAACCCGCTCAACGTCGTGCGAACTCAGCCCAGCCTTTTCAATGCTCTCGCGGGTGGCCTGAATGGACTCTTCGACCTTGGACGCAATCAAGCCGTCGTACAAAGTTCGGCTGATCGGAATATCGAGGTAAATTTCTTCACCCGCCTGGTCACGCACACCCAGCTCATTCTCGGCAAGGCTGACGACCGACTCTTCGCTTTGCGACAGCGCAATTTTTGCTTTTTCAGCTGCCCAGGTCGCGATGGTGCGCAACGATTTGTACTGCGGATTGGATGCCAAGTCTTCCGGCAAATCAAAGTTGTCGAGCAGCCACGGCTTGACAACGTTGTCGAACAGGATGCGGTCGAAGTCGCGCCCGCCACACATGGCAATACCGCCGTGGGCAAGCAGGTTCACGCGGCCACCGATGCTCTCGGCAATGGCGACATCCAGCGTGCCGCCTCCAATGTCGTATACAAGAAAAATGCCATCGTTCTTGCGTTGCCGCATGACGCTCATCACTGCTGCAACCGGCTCTTGCATCAACGCAACCCGCCCAAGCCCGGCTGCATCTGCGGCAGCCATCGTGGCGTCCTTCTGCATTTGGTTGAACGCGGCCGGAACCGTGATGACCGTGCCGGTGTCGCCATCGCCGCGAATTTCCTCCGGCAGGTAGCCAAAGAGCGAACGCAACACCTCGGCGGAACATTCCTCCGGCGTCATCGTGAGGTTGACCGCAGGCAGCTTCACGGGCGTGCTGGTGCCCATGAGTCGCTTGAATAGCACCGCCGCATTGTCGGGATTCTTTGCGGCACTGTTGTAGGCACGCGAGCCGACGTACTTATTGCCACGCCGGTCGATGAAGATGGCCGAAGGCGTTACATCGTGCTGTTCGGGGCTTTTGTAGAGGTGAATCTTGTCCCCATCGAACGAGCATATGGCACTGTTGGTCGTGCCGAGGTCGATACCGACGTATTTCATGATTCCACCTTCCTGAGCATTACCGTCCCTTGTTTGCGCAGCCCCTTTGGCCCCATGATGATTGGCTCCAGCATCTGCTCAACGAGCAGCACATCTTCAGGGCCGAAGTCACCCAGGTTCAAGGCAGATGCAGCCATCCCCGCGTCGTAGGGCTGCCCCTCGACATTGACCAGCTTCAGACCGTTAGAGTCCAGGCTTTCCTCGACTTTCTTCTGGAAGTAGCGAATCTGGTTGATGTAGCGGCCTGACTCGCCCGCGTCGAGCTTGCCGACCACCTTCCCGAACAGACGCGAGAAGCGCCAACTCTCGACAGCAATGTCGATCAGCGATTGCTCTAGCCGGTCCTTGTCTTGAATCTGGTGCGTCATCAACCCCTCCCCTAGTTACGACATTCCGGTCGTCCGTTTTGTTTGTTGCCGAGTCCACTAGCGAAACTCGGCTTTGAGGAACGCGAAGTTCAGGATCGACGTCGCTGCTGTCAGACTCTGTATCCCCTGGCCTTTGTGTAGTGTAGTCAGAGTCTGTTACGACACTAACAAATGCTTATCTCGAATGGGCCGAAGCCCGAAAGCCCACTTTAAGTCTGCGATGTCATCGCGACACCGGTAAGCAACGCCACTTCTTGGTGCCAGAAGTCACTGCGCTAAGCGCCCAGGCGGCTATCAGCCTGACAGGAAAACTGCTGCAAGCTGTTGAGGACGGCAATCCTTCGAATACACGAACGTTGAGCCGAAGCGGACATGAAAGTCAGACAAAAGCCTCCAAGCCCTTGCGCTTGAGCAACCCCAGTACGCGACGAGCAGGCCCACCGGGACGCTTGTCGCCAGCTTCCCATTGGGCTACCGATGACGTGGTGGTGTTCACAAACGCCGCGAGCACTCCTTGACTGATCTGCAGCTGGGAGCGCAGCTTGACAATGTCCTTCGCCTCAAACACTTCGTCGTCCAAGCACAGCGCATCGTATTCACGCAAGGATTTCAGATCCATGAAGCCCGCTTTGTGCAGATCCGTGGCGGTGTCGTGCAGCGCGGCCAGCAGCGGGCTGGCAGCCTTTTTTGCTTTAGCAGTCATTGCATATCTCCAATAGGTTCTTACCAGTCACAAGGGCATCGAGGTCCGCTTCGGTGTACGCGAACAGGTCGGTTGCCATCTTTTGCAGTGCGGCTTTTTCGCGGTCCGTGATGTTGGCGCGGTCATTCTTCTCGAAGCCATACACAAAAAACCAGTGCGACTTCTTGCGGTGCGCAACAATGGTGCGAGAACTTCCGCTCTTGCCCTGTCCAGGCAAAGCGACTCGTTTCTTCACCACGCCTCCGCCCAGATCGGCGTCGATCAACCCTTGCTCCATCTCTTTGACGGCATCACACAGGGCGGTGTCCGTCAAGCCAGCCTTTGAAGCAAACTTGGCGAAGTGCTTGGTTTTGAAAACGCGCTTCTTGCTCATGCCATACTATAACACTAAGTGATATAGTTTGGGTCTGCTTGGGCGTGGCGGCCACCCCGTTACAAGATAAAAGCTGCCCACGCTTCCATCATTGCGCGCCGCTTCTCCAACATGTCCCCGCGCCGGTACGCTGCCTCCACCTTGTTGCCGACGATGTGCGCCAGCGCCATTTCCGCCATCTCCTGGGGGTAGTCGGTCGCTTCTGCTGCCCAGTCCCGAAACGATGACCGAAAGCCGTGCACGGTGATGTCGCTGCGCTGCATGCGCCGCAGCACGGCGGTGAGCGTCATGTCGGAAAGGGGCTTGTGGTCACGCACGCTCGGAAACACGGTTTCGGTGTCCGCCAGCTTCACCGCTTTGAGTTGCTCAAGCAGTTCGACGGCTGCATTTGACAGTGGTACACGGTGCTCCCGCCCGGCTTTCATGCGCTCGCCAGGGACAGTCCACAGCCGTTGCTCAAAATCCACCTCGTACCATTCCATGCCACGTACTTCGCCCGAACGCGCTGCAGTAAGTATGGTGAACTGCAACGCGAGTGCACCAATGCCGTTTTGCTTGCGCAGCTCGGCCATGAACGGTTTCATGTCGCGCCACGGCAGTGCCGCGAAATGCTTGGCCTTGGAGACTTTGGAGCGCGCAGGGAGCAAGGCTTCGAGGTGGCCTTTCCAGCGGGCCGGGTTGTCTCCCGTGCGGTAGCGGTGCACGGTAGCCCAATCGAGGATGGCTTCCACGCGGCCCCGCAGGCGCGAGGCGGTTTCTGCCTTGGTGTGCCATACGGGGTCGAGCACCCGCATGATGTGTGCGGTTTCGATCAGGGCGACATCCATCTTGCCGATGATGGGGCCTGCATAGGCTTGAAGGGTACTGGTCCACTGTTCGGCGTGTTTGGCACTCTTCCAGCCCGAGCGGTGTGATTCGATGTACCGCTTGGCACAGTTGTCGAACGTGACCGTTTTGGCTTGCTCGGCCCGCACGACGGCAGCCGCTTGTTGCTTGACTTGCATGGGGTCGATGCCCTGGCGCACCTCGCGACGCCACGTTGCGGCTTTGTCACGTGCTTCGGCAAGCGAGACATCGGGGTATGGCCCGAGCCCCGTCCAGCGCTCACGGCCATTGAATGCATAGCGCAGAATCCAGGACTTGGAGCCCCCCTCGGTGACCTTCAGCCACAGGCCTGCGCCGTCGCCATGCAGGCCTGGCTCCTTGAGCCTGGTGGCTTGCAATTGAGTGAGTTTGTTGGCTTTGACCATGGACAGAGTTCGACGGAGACGAGACCCAAATTTTGGCCTCGTTATACGGAAAATTATACGAAAAAAACACGAGATTGGGAGATGTCATCAGAAACACCGTGAAACAACAAAACTAATAAGCCATTGTTTTTATTGGGTTATTTTCTGAATTTGTGCGATTTCCTGACGCAAAGTGAAACCCAGGTTCGACTGCCGCCCTCTCCGCCATTGATACAGTAAAAACGGGCCCTCTGGGCCCGTTTTGCTTTTCGCCGATTCCACAGCGCTGCCTTGAATTTCCTACGGCGGCAGGCTCTTGGGTCAGCCAACCCTCGCTCTACCCACCCAGATTGCAACCGACCGTAACTCCGCTTCTGGATTCGCAGGTTTCGCCGTTGTCTTACAGACGGAACCGACGCGGTTTGTTGAAATCTCACCGACAAGCCATTGAGGCTCGTTGGGGGTTATTGAGGCCTCCTGATCCTTTTCTTTTGTTGAGGATTCGCGCCATGAACCGCTACCACTTTCAACCCGGTACACGCGCCATCGTGGCATTCACTGTCACGGTGGTGCTGGCCGTTGTAGCTGCCGTGCTGGGGTTGCTGCCCGATATTGCCGTGCAATCTGCCGACTCCATGACGCACCTGCCCCATCAGCTGGACCAGTTGTTGCCAACCTCTCTGTTTGAGTAGGCCTGAGCAAGCACCCTATTGTCATTGCCCACTGCCCACTGCGGCGTGCTGGGGATGTCACGGCGGTGCGGAGCGCCGCTGGGAATGCTCCCACCAACGGCACCACACCGATTACTCCTGCTTGCCGCCACGCTCGACAACGGCGATGCGCCGCCGCAGGCTGGCAACGGCCTGGGTATCCCCTGCGGCCCGCGCCCGCTCAACCTGCACCAGCAGCCAAGCCAGCAAGGGTCTGCGCCAGCCCTGTGCCGATGCTGTTGCCACCGCGATCGACAGGGTGGCAGGCGTGGCATGACCGGTTTTGAGCAAGACGCCCGCCGCGACCAGGCGCGAAAGGGGGTCCTCAATGCCGGAAAGCTGGGCCCCTGCATCTGTTTGCGAGGCCTGGGCCGCGTTGCGCTGGGCGGGGGGCAGTAGTTCCATGTCTTGCGACGTGAGCTGCCCGGCCAGATAGTCCGCGTAGGCTTTTTCGGCGGCGGGGGCATCTTGGCGCAGCGCGTCAAACCCGGCACATGGTTCAAACACCAAGCTGGCCACACGCCCGGCGCAGCGCAGCAGTTCCAGCCGGGCCAGCAAATCCAGGCGGCCCGTGCGGGCGAGGGCTTCGCGGGCGCGGTTCCATTCCAGCTGCTCGACCCGGGTGTCACCCGCAAGATAGGCGTCCTGGGCCTTTTGCGATGCCCAATGGGCGTCTATCTGCCATTCGGGGGTCGGTGGGCCGCTGGCACAGGCCGCCAGCGCCAGGCCAAGGCACAGCGCACTCCAACGGTAAACGCGCTTCGGCACTGCGGCGAGGGTGGTCATGGCAGTTGCAGCTCCGTGTTGCGGGCAAAGGGCCATTTGCGGTTGATCTCGTTGACCAGGCTTTCCACTTTGCGCAGGTTGCTTTCCACCTCGGCGCGCAGTGCGCCCAGGTCGGTAGTGGCCTCGCGTGCGTTGGCGCCAACGGCTTGCGCCTCCACCAGCACCGCGTCCACCTTTTTGAGGCTGGTGCGGGTGTCGGCCAGCAGGCCATTGAGTTGCACCACGGTCGCCCGCACCTCGGGCACCAGGGCGTCCTTGCTGCCATCCTGGCCAAAGACCTGGCGGTCGGCGCGCGCCACCATGCCATCGAGGCGGGCGAGCAAGGCATTGGTGCGGTCCAGCGTGGCCACGATCTTTTTTGCATCGGCTTCGCTGCCCATCAGCACACCCAGCGCGCCGCCCGGCCCGTTCAGCCGCGCGGCCAGTTCCTGCACCTGACCCAGGCTGGTACCCAAGGCGGCGTCCTGGGCGGTGAGGGCATTGAGATTGCCCAGCAGTTCACGCGCTGACGACATGAGCTGGGGGATTTCGGCCGTGGCGTCGCCGCGCAGCACAGGGCGCACAGCGCCATCGGGCAAAAGCGGGTCGCTGAGCATGCCGGTGTAGGCACGGATATTGGTGCCTCCCACGAGGCCACGCACCAGCGTGAACACGCTCGACTGGCGCAGCCAGTGCGCGTCCTTGCGCGGCACGTCCACAAGAATGCGGGCATTGCCGTCGTCCGACAGCTCAATGCGCCGCACCCGGCCGATGGGGAAACCCGAGAACGTCATGTCCATGCCCACCACCACGCCTTCGGAATCGTCGGCCGTGAGCACCAGCGTTTGCGTGGGCTCAAAGGCGCCGCGCGCATACAGCAAATACAGGCCCGAGCCCACGATGAGCGCCAGGGTAAACAACAGCAGCGCCATGGCCTTGAGCTGCAGATGGGCCACCGGGCGCAGTGTTTCGACCACCGGCGTAGGTTGCGGCGAGGTGGAAGGGTTTGGGTCTGTCATGGAGCGCTGCAAGGGTTCGGTAAAGCCATCGGTATCAATAGTAGTTGCCGACGAGCGAGCCCACCTCGATCAGCAGCAGCACGGCGAACATGCGTGCGAGGCCACCCAGCTCGGAATCGGGTGTGACGCCCTCGCCCGCGTCGTACATGCCGGCCGTGGTGGGAATCAAGGCCACGGCCAGGCTGGAAAACAGCGTCTTGAGGGCAAACACCAGCGTCACCGCGGGCGAGAACACATGGCCGAACATGCGCGTGTAGCTGGGCAGGCCAGCCAGGTTGAAGCCATACACGCTGATGTAAGCCATGATCAGCGCCACCACGCACGACAGCGCTGCCAGCGTGATGCTGGCAAACACACCGGCGACCACACGCGGTAGCAGCTCCATGCGCACGGGGTCACCGCCCTGGGCACGCAGGGCGTCAAAGTGACCCGACTGGCGCAGCAGCGCCAGCTGGGTGCCATGGGGAATGGTGCAACGCATCGCTACAAACAGCGTGGCCGTGAGCGGGATGAGTTCGAGTACCAGCACGCGAATCACCATTTCGAGCGCATAGCGCGACAGCCCATAGCTCAGCGCCGTCACCACCACGATGCGCGTGATGACCAGTGCCAGCAACGCCGCCAGCACCGTGAACCCCATCAGGATGGGCGCCGTGTCGAGGTAAATGTGGCGCGCCAGCGTGCGGCGTGCCGCCCGGGTGTAACTGGAGGGCGACAGCACCAGCACCAGCATCACCGCGCCGAGGTACACAATGCGCCCCCAAGCCAGCGCCCAGCGCCGAGCGGTGCGCCACAGGCGCTCGGGCAAGGAATATCCGGGCAGGTGGGAGAGCATGGGGGGATCATAACGTCCGCACCGCTGTGGAATTTGAACAAAATACCACTCTAGCGCTTTACTGGTAAGCGCCTACAGCTACTATTTTAGTAGCGCCAGAGAGTTTTCTCAGACAACGTCCAGGCAACCCGCCAAAATGAAGATGGTTGGCACATAAAACAGGCTCTCTTCCGTTTCGGGTGGAGCGCTACAGCTCAAAAAAATCTGTTGACACCCCCTGAACAGGAGCCGTTCCGATGCAAGAAGCATTGTTTTGCCAAGCGTTAGGCCTTGCAGCCCCCTGGGCGGTAGAG
>NZ_NCFM01000042.1:0-22238 GCF_002281195.1 Acidovorax sp. 35-64-16
CCCAAAAACGTTGTGTGCCAACCCTGCATCGTGAACCTCAAAAGTGGGAGGCCACCATACCCGTTTACAAAGCGAACAGGAAAGTCAATGAAATCAACGATCTACCAACACCACCTCCGCGCCAGTGCTAGCTTTGCGTACCGTCACTTATTGCACTGAAAACGAGGAGACCCCAACCCGATAAGGTCCTGTCGAGCCCCTGGTGCCGCTGCGTGGACAGTGCCACGCTGGCATTTGGCACACCCGAAACCTGGCCAGCGCTTGGGTCACCACGGGGCAGTCCGGAGACCACCAGCGCTGGTCATCTGCGCGAGCTGCGCGCGGCGCTGACTGCGGCGACATCAAAGACCGGTCGGTTTGAAGTGTGGTTCACCCACATGTTTGTGCTGTCCGACCTGGCCGACACCAACACCGGTTCAGGTGAGGCGTTGATCCTGCGGGCGGACCGCAGTGGCAAAACAGAAGTGTTGGCGCGTCTGGCAGTTTCTGCGTAGCCAACCTACCCAGGTGCATTGGCAAGATGCAGGCAGCGCCGTAGCGCCAAAACGCTTGGGTTGTTGGCGGTCAATCCACCGGGCCGTTTGCCTACATCCAGGACGGAACCATCAACTATCCTGAAGCCACGCTGCTGTGCCGGATGCCCCGGCAGGCACCGCCCCAAGGACATGCCCATGGCAACCACGCAAAGCCCTCCCTCAACGACAACCGCCCGCAACCCCACCGCGCCACCTGCAGCCTACCCTGCGCAGCAAACAACGGCGGCCCA
Organism: Acidovorax sp. 35-64-16; assembly: GCF_002281195.1. NCBI lineage: Bacteria > Pseudomonadati > Pseudomonadota > Betaproteobacteria > Burkholderiales > Comamonadaceae > Acidovorax > Acidovorax sp. 35-64-16. The sequence continues at coordinate 767 of NZ_NCFM01000042.1, forward strand.
GCCGTCCCATGACCGCGTACGCATGGAGCTGCAGATTGACCTGAGCTATGAGGTGGACCAATACGGTGCGGACTTTGTGTTCAACATCCACGCGGCGCAAACCCCCAACCAGTCGGTGAGCGCAGAGCGATTGGTCATCAACCAGCCCATTGCACACCAGGTGCACACCGACCCGGCGACCGGCAATCGGTACCTGCGGCTTCATGGCGAACCCGGCACGTTGGAGCTGTCGTATTCGGCAACCGTAGACATCAACCATTACCGCATCGACCCCACTCAACTGGCAGAAGTCCCCGTACGCCGACTGCCGCAAGAGGTGATGGGTTACATCTACCCCAGCCGCTACTGCCAATCCGACCGATTGCTGCGCCTTGCGACCAACGAGTTCGGGGCGCTTTGGCAGGGGCACAGCCGCGTACAGGCCATCTGCGACTGGGTGCAGAAGCACGTGGCGTTCACGTCCAACACATCCAACTCGAACACCTCGGCGGTAGACACCCTGGTCGAGCAAGTCGGCGTGTGCCGCGACTTTGCCCATTTGATGATTGCCTTGTGCCGCGCCATCAACATACCGGCCCGTTTCACCACAGGCACAGACTTTGGCGCCGACCCGGCACTCGGCCCACCCGACTTTCATGCGTACGTCGAGGTGTACCTGGGCGACCGCTGGTACATCTTTGACCCTTCGGGCACAGCCATTCCCATGGGCTTGCTGCGTTTTGGCGTGGGTCGCGATGCGGCAGATGTTGCGTTTGCCACCATCTTTGGCGGCGTTTGGGCCAAACCGCCCGTCATCCGCACCAGAGCCATTCAAGACGCTGCCCGTGGTTTTGAGTTGCCTCGCCATTGCACGCAGGCGCTGTCTACCGACCACGGTGCGGGCGTCGCCGCAGGTTTTATAGCGCCGTAAAGGGCAGCCAAAAGACGGGCCAACCGTTCAACAACCCGGGTGTGGCCTAATATCACTCTTTTTTCCACTATCTCAGAGACCTACCATGGGCAACAAGATCGTCACCGAAGCAGACCGCAAGCACACCCCCCAACCCAAGCCCCTGCCCGGTTTCAGCCTGCGCACTGCAGGCCGTGGCCAGCGCGTGAGCCTGGAGCGCGGTGTTGCAACCCGCAGCAAGAAGAACCCTGGCAAGCGCTCCAAGAAGGGCGGCTGATCGCCAGATCGCCACGGGCTGGCTGCGGTCGGCCCCTGCAAAAAAGCCCTCGCGAGAGGGCTTTTTTTGCTTGGTGCGCCACGCTGGCACGGGCATGGACCCGGTCACGCGGGCATCAGGCTATGTCCTCGCGGGCCCTGCAACAGCGCCTAAGATGCGCGCATGATCACCGTCCACCACCTTGAAACCTCGCGCTCGCAGCGCGTCCTCTGGCTGCTCGAAGAACTGGGCCTGTCCTACGAGCTCAAGATCTACCAGCGCGACAAGGCCACCAAACTGGCCCCGCCCGCGCTCAAGAAGATCCATCCGCTAGGCAAGTCGCCCGTGATCACCGATGGCGATGAAGTGATCGCCGAGTCCGGCGCGATCATCGAATACTTGGTGGAAACCTACGGCGCGCAGGCAAGTGGTGATCTAGCCCATCTGCAACCCGCACCGCGCACGCCGGAGTACCGCCAGTGCCGATTCTGGATGCACTACGCCGAAGGCTCGCTCATGAACTGGCTGGTGATGAAACTGGTGTTCATGACCATCCCCACCCAGCCCATGCCATTCTTTGTCAAGCCGATTGCCAAGGCGCTGTGCGACAAGGTGCAAGAAAAGGTGATTGACCCGAACGTGAACACCGCGCTCGACTTCATGGAAAAACACCTGGGCCCGCACCGCTGGTTTGCGGGTGAGTACCTCACCATGGCGGATTTTCAGATGAGCTTTGCGGTGGAGGCCGCCCTGTCACGCGCCAGCAAGGCCGGTGCGTGCCCCAACCTGCAGGCCTACAAACAGCGCATGGAGGCGCGTCCCGCCTACCAGCGCGGCATTGCCAAGGGTGGCCCGGTGGTGATGTCGGCCTGAGCACTGCCTGCAACAAAGACATGCAGGGGCGCATCGCCACCTACTCCGTGCTTTTTGTGTGCATGGGCAACATCTGCCGCAGCCCCACGGCCCACGGCGTGTTCCGGCACAAAGTGGTTCACAGTGGTTTGGCCGACCAGGTGCGCGTGGACTCGGCGGGTACGCACAACTACCACCCCGGCAAGGCGCCGGATGACCGCAGCCAACGCCACGCTGCGCAACGGGGCTACGACCTGTCCAACCTGCGCGCACGGCAGATGCTGACCAGGGACTTTGGGCAGCACGACCTGATCCTGGCCATGGACTGGGACAACCTTGCATTGGCGCAAGACCTTTGCCCGCCCGAACACGCCCACAAGCTGCGCCGCATGACCGAGTTCTGCCAACAGTTCGACAGCCCCGTGGTGCCCGACCCGTACTACGGCGGGGCCACCGGGTTTGAAGAGGTGCTGGACCTGGTGGAAGACGCCTGCGAAGGGCTGCTGCACCACGTACGGCAACAGTTATTTTTGCGCGGCAAACCGCGGGCCCAGCCGCTGTAGAACTAAGCCGCGCGCACCCCACACACCAGCACACCCGGCTCGTTGTGCGCCAGCTCCCGGTCATTCTTGGCCTGGGCCACTTCCATGTCGCGCGGCAGGGTCACGCCGTTTTTGACGGCCAGAATTTCCGCCATCACGCTCACCGCAATCTCGGGCGGTGTCTTGCTGCCGATGTAGATGCCAATCGGCCCCCGCAGGCGCGCCAGGCTTTCCTCGGTCTGGTCGAAATGTTCGATCATGCGGGCGCGGCGCGCCTCGTTGTTGCGGCGCGATCCGATGCCGCCCACATAGAACGCGTCGGTGTTGAGCGCCTCCAGCAGCGCCAGGTCATCGAGCTTGGGGTCGTGTGTGAGGGCCACCACGCAACTGCGCCGGTCAGGCTTGAAGGCCAACACCACATCGTCGGGCATGTCACTCACCACCGCGGCGGCGGGCACGTTCCAGCTGCCACGGTATTCCTCGCGCGGGTCGCACACCGTCACCGCAAAGCCGTTGAACAAGGCCATGGTGGCCAGGTACTCGGTGAGCTGCCCCGCGCCGATGAGCAGCATGCGGTACTCGGGCCCGAAGGTGTTGGTGAGCTGCAGTGCATCCACCACCAGGTCTTCAGGCGCCTGGGTGGGCGCCAAGGTCACGGCGCCATCGGACAGGCGCACGGTGCGCTGCACCAGGCGCCCGGCGGCCAGCTGGGCAATCAACTCGGCCAGCAGGGTGGGGTCGGGGTCGTATTCGAGCAGCAGCTCCAGCGTGCCACCGCAGGGCAGGCCAAAGCGATGGGCTTCGTCGGCGCTGATGCCGTATTTGACGAACGATGGCGGCCCGCTGGGGATGCGGTGGTGTGTACTGTCTGCCGCCGCGCCCGCCTGCGCATAGGCGCGGGTGTGGCGGTCGATCAGGTCGTCCTCGATGCACCCGCCCGACACCGAACCCACCACAGCGCCGTCTTCGCACAGCGCCATGATCGAGCCCACGGGCCGGGGCGACGATCCCCACGTGCGCACCACCGTGGCCAGCAGCGCGCGGCGCCCTGCGGCCCGCCAGCCCTGCAGCGTGCGCAGTACGACGACGTCCAAATTTTCCATGACTCACTTCCTTCCGGTACCCATAGCACTCAGCCCCGATTGAACCACCAGGCCAGCAATACTAGGGCCGCCACGCCAACACCCCACACCCACACGGGGATACCCGCACCCTGGGTGGCGCTGCCCCCGTCCACTGTGCCTGGCTCGGTGATGGCATCGGCACCGGCCGCTGCATCTGCAGGGGGGGCTTCAGCGCGCGGAAAGCGGCGCTGCATCTCGTCATCAAACCGCTTGAAGAAGTCTTCGGCCATGCTTTTGGCGGCGCCGTCGATGAGGCGCTGGCCCAGCTGCGCGATCTTGCCGCCCACCGAGGCGTGCACGGTGTAGTGCAGCTCGCAGCTGGCCTGCCCGGCCGCATCGGCGGGCAGCGGCACCAGCTTGACCTGGGCATTGCCCTTGCCAAAGCCCGCCACGCCACCGGAGCCGTCAAAGGCAATGTTGTAGCTCTCGGGCGGCACGATGTCGGACAGCGTGATCTTGCCCGCGAACTTGGCGGACACGGGCCCGATCTTGAGCGCCATGGCCACCGAGTACTGGTTCTCGCCCGTGGGCTCGACCTTGTCGCAGCCGGGAATGCACAGCTTGAGCACCTCGGGGTCGTTGAGTGCCTCCCAGGCCTGTTGCTGGCTGACGGCAAGGGTTCGGCTGGCTTGCATTTCCATGGTGGGTTCCTTATGTTGTCTGGTTATTTCTGAAATCGGTCACTGCCGCAGCACGGCCGCCAGGCTGGCGGCCAGATCCTGCAGACGGCTCAGGTTGTGCACGGCCACCATGCCATGGGCCTGGCGGTGCAGCTCGGCTGCGCCGCGTGCCGTAGGGGCGTAGCCCTCAAATCGCAGCAGCGGGTTGAGCCACAGCAGCCGGCCACAGTGGCGGCGCAGCCAGCCCAGCTCCTGCGCCAGCACCTCGGGCGTGCCTGTGTCCAGCCCGTCGCTGATCAGCAGCACCAGCGTGCGCCGCCCCACCAGCCGCCGGGCATGTTGCAAACGCAGCTGCGCCAGGCTGTCGCCCATGCGGGTGCCGCCTGCAAAGTCGTTGATGGAATGGCTGGCCATCTGCAGCATGGCGTCAGTGTCGGCCAGGCGAAAGGCTGGTGTGAGGTCGGTCAGGCCGGTGCCAAACGCAAACACGTCGCGGCGCACGGCCCCACCTGCAGCGCCGGTGTGACGCGGTGCGGTCGCGGCGTGTAAAAACGCCAGCAGCAGCCGCGCGTAGCGCTCCATCGACCCCGACACATCCACCAGCACCAGCAGCGGCAGCGGTTGCTGGCGCCGCTGCAGCAGCGGGATGCGCAACACCTCGCCCCCATTGCGCGCCGCATGGTGCATGGCGCCAGGCCAGTGCGGGCGGCTGCCGCGCACACCGGGCCGGGTGCGGCGGGCTGCATAGCGCGGCAGGGGCAAGGGCACCTCGCGCGCCAGGCGCTCCACCAGCAGGTATTCGCTGGCCGAAAGCTGATTGAAGTCGGCGTGGCGCAGGCGCTGCAGGTCGCTGGCCGTCATGGCGGCGTCGAAATCGATCTTCTCTTCCTCGCGCGGCGGGGGCGCGTTGCGCGCGGCACGCACGGGGGCCAGGGCCTCGCTCACGCGCGGGCGGCGCTTGGCGGGCTCTGCCTTGGATTCGGCGCTGGGCAGCATCTGCGCCAGCAGCTTTTGCGCCACGTTGGGGTTGCGAAAGTACGCGTCAAACAGCTCGCGGAACACCAAACGGTCTTGCTCGCGGCTGACCAGCACGGCCTCCAATGCAGCGCTGAAATCCTCACGCCCTACGCCTACCAGCATCACGGCCTGCTGGGCCAGCGCCATGCGGGCGGCATCCACGGGCACACCTGCACGGCGCAGGGTACGGCCAAAGCCGCTCAGGTTGTCTGCCAGCTTGCCGGTGCGGGCGTCGCCCAGTTGGGAGAACGTCTTGCCCTCAGCCATGGCGCGAGCCTTCACGCATCCGTCTCGGCAGGCTGCAGCAGCTGCACCGCCATGTCGCGCGTGAGCGCCGCCACATCCTCGCGCTGCTTGAACAGGATGCCTGCGGTGTCAGACACCACTTCGGGGTCCACCACGATGGTGTCGAGCGCGACCAGCGCCTTGGCCCACTCCACACTTTCGGCGATGCCTGGCGCGCGCTGGAAGGCGTTGGCAAACGGCTGGCTGCGCAGGCGGCCCACAAAATCCGCCACCTGGGTGGCCAAGGCCGCGCTGGCATCCGGCACCTGGGCGCGCACGATGGCCAGTTCGCGCTCGCGGTCGGGGTAGTCCAGCCAGTGGTACAGGCAGCGGCGCTTGACGGCGTCGTGCAGGTCGCGCGTGCGGTTGCTGGTGAGGAGGGTGACCGGCGTGGCCGTGGCGCGCACGGTGCCGATCTCGGGAATGCTCACCTGGTACTCGCCCAGGTATTCGAGCAAAAACGCCTCGAAGGGCTCATCGGCGCGGTCCACCTCGTCGATCAGCAGCACTGCACCAGGCGCTGGCGCCTGCAGGGCTTGCAGCAGCGGGCGACGAATAAGGAAGCGGTCCTGGTACACCTCGCGCTCGACCTGCGCCATGTCGGCACTGCCTTTGCCTTCCGCGGCACGCATATGCAACAACTGGGCGGCGTAGTTCCATTCGTACAGTGCCTCGCGCTGCTCCAGTCCGTCGTAGCACTGCAGGCGGATCAGACTGCGCTCAAGCACCTCGCCCAAGGCCTTAGCCAGCGCCGTCTTGCCAACACCAGGCTCACCCTCCAGCAGCAGCGGGCGCTGCAGCTTGAGCGCCAGGAACACAGCCGTGGCCAGCCGCCGGTCAGCAAAGTAGCCCACGCCCTGCAAGGCCAACACCAGGGCGTCGATGGAGGACAGCGCGGGCGCAGTCATGGGCGCAGGAGGGGAAACGTTCATTACTATGTTTTTTATAGCTACTAGCGCTTGATAAATAAGCGCTAGAGGCCAATTTCATTCAAAAATTAACTTTGCATGCCACCCAAGGTGATTGCAACTGGCCTAGCCGCCCCATAGGTCGGGCTAGCCCGCAGGGCGTAATCCGACACCCGCGGAACGAGTGGCGCAGCAATGTCGGCTTACGCTGCGCTCACCCGACCTGCGGATCTCAACCCAGCATCTGCGCCACGGCCCTTTGCGTCTGCACGCTGATCAGGTTGGCGCGATACGCCGCGCTGGCATGAATATCAGCGTTCAGGTCGCTCGCATCAATCTTCACCGCCGCAGCGGACTGCGCCGTAAAGCTCTGGTTCAGCGCTGCCTCCAGCCCCGCATGCCGGAACACGCTGCTGGCAGCGCCCGTGATAGCCACGCGCACGCCGCCATCGGTCTGCGCTACAAACACGCCCACCAGGGAGAAGCGCGACGCCGCCTGCTTGAACTTGAGGTAGGCCGCACGCTTCGGGATGGGGAAGCGGATGGCGGTGATGATCTCGCCCTCTTCCAGCGCCGTGGTGTACATGCCCACAAAGAAATCATCCGCCTTGATTTCACGCTGGTTGGTGATGACCGTAGCGCCCAGGCCCAGCACGGCGCTGGGGTAGCAGGCGGCCGGGTCGTTGTTGGCCACCGAACCACCCAGCGTGCCGCGTGCGCGCACCTGGCGGTCGCCGATGTGCGCGGCCAGGTCGGCCAGTGCGGGGATGGCGGCCTTGACATCGGCGCTGTTGGCCACGTCCATGTGGCGCGTCATGGCGCCGATGACCAGCGCGTTGCCCTCGCGGCGGATGCCCGCCAGCTCGGGGATGTTGTTGAGGTCAACGATCTTCTCGGGGTTGGCCAGGCGCAGCCGCATCGACGGCAGCAGGCTTTGGCCACCGGCCAGCAGCTTGCCGCCCTGGGCGATGAGCTGTGCAGCGGCGGCGGTGGAGGAGGGATTTTCAAAGGTGAATGCGTACATGCTGGTTCTCCTCAGGCTTTGGCACTCTGAATCGCTTCCCACACACGGTGTGGCGATGCGGGCATGTCGAACTCTTTAACCCCCAGCGGGCGCAGGGCATCCAGCACCGCATTGATCACCGCCGGTGGAGAGCCAATGGCCCCCGCCTCGCCGCAGCCTTTGGTACCCAGCGGGTTGTGCGTGCAGGGGGTACACACATGGCCCAGCTTGAACTCGGGGAAGTCATCGGCACGCGGCATGGCGTAGTCCATGAAGCTGCCGGTGAGCAGCTGGCCGGTTTCGCGGTCGTACACGCAGTTTTCCATCAGCGCCTGGCCGATGCCTTGCACCAGGCCGCCATGCACCTGACCCTCCACGATCATGGGGTTGATGATGGTGCCGAAGTCGTCCACGGCCGTGAACTTGTCCACGCGCGTGCTGCCAGTGGCCGGGTCAATCTCCACCTCGCAGATGTAGGTGCCCGCGGGGAAGGTGAAGTTGGTCGGGTCGTAGAACGCGGTTTCGTTCAGGCCCGGCTCCAGCACATCCAGCGGGTAGTTGTGCGGCACATAGGCCGCCAGCGACACCTGGCCGAACGGGACCTTCTTGTCGGTGCCTCGCACCGTGAATTCGCCGTTGGCAAAGTCGATATCGGCGTCGCTCGCTTCCATCAGGTGCGCGGCAATCTTCTTGGCCTTGGCCTCGATCTTGTCCAGCGCCTTCATGATGGCCGCGCCGCCCACGCTGATGGAGCGCGACCCATAAGTGCCCATGCCAAACGGCACGCGGCCCGTGTCGCCGTGCACGATGTCCACGTTCTCCACCGGGATGCCCAGGCGCGCGGCCACCACCTGCGCAAAGGTCGTCTCGTGCCCCTGGCCATGGCTGTGCGAGCCGGTGAACACCGTCACGCTGCCCGTGGGGTGCACGCGCACCTCGCCGCATTCAAACAGACCTGCGCGCGCGCCCAAGGCCCCGGCGATGTTCGACGGCGCAATGCCGCAGGCCTCGATGTACGACGAATAGCCGATGCCCCGCAGCAACCCCTTGGCAGCGCTGGCAGCCTTGCGCTGCTCAAACCCGGCCACATCGGCCAGTTTGTTGGCGCCATCCATGCAGGCGTTGAAGTCGCCCGTGTCGTACTGCAGCGCCACGGGCGTCTGGTACGGAAATGTCGTGATGAAGTTGCGGCGGCGGATCTCGTCCTGCGGCAGTCCCATCTCCCACGCGCAGCGGGTGACCAGGCGCTCCACCAGGTAGGTGGCCTCAGGACGGCCTGCGCCCCGGTAGGCGTCCACCGGTGCGGTGTGGGTGAACCATGAATCCACCTCCGCATACACCTGGGGCGTGCTGTACTGGCCCGCCAGCAGCGTGGCGTACAGGATGGTGGGCACGGCGCTGGCAAAGGTGCTCAGATACGCGCCCACGTTGGCGTGGGTGTGTACCCGCATGGCCAAAAACTTGCCATCTTTGTCCATCGCCATTTCGGCATGGCTCACGTGGTCGCGGCCATGCGCGTCCGACACAAAGGACTCGCTGCGGTCGGCCACCCACTTGATGTTGCGGTTGAGCTTTTTGGAGGCCCAGGTCAGGCACACGTCCTCAGCGTACAGATAGATCTTGGAGCCGAAGCCACCGCCCACGTCAGGCGCAATCACGCGCACCTTGTGCTCGGGCAGGCCCATCACAAACGCCGTCATCAGCAGGCGCTCGACGTGCGGGTTCTGGTTGCTGACGTACAGCGTGTATTCGTCGCTCGCACGGTTGTAGCTGCCGATGGCGGCACGCGGTTCCATGGCGTTGGGGATCAGGCGGTTGTTGATCAGGTCGAGCTGGGTGACGTGCGCCGCATTGGCAAACGCTGCGTCCACACCACCCTTGTCGCCGATGGCCCACTTGAAGCAGTGGTTGTCGGGCGCGATGTCGTGCAGCGCCGCACCGGCCACGGCACCCGATGCGGCGTCGGCCACATTGACCACGGCGGGCAGCACGTCATAGTCCACCTCCACCAGCTCGGCCGCATCGCGCGCCTGCTGCTGGGTCAGCGCCACCACCATGGCCACATGGTCGCCCACATAGCGCACCTTGCCCTGGGCCAGGATGGGGTGCGGCGGCTCCTTCATGGGTTCGCCGTTGGTGCTGGTGATGAGCCAGCCACAAGGCAGGCCGTTGATGTTGTCTGCAGCCACATCGGCACCGGTGAACACCCCCAGCACGCCGGGCGCGGCCTTGGCGGCGTCAATGTTGATGCCGTTGATCTTGGCGTGGGCGTGCGGCGAGCGCACGAACACGGCATGGCTTTGCGCGGCCAGCACCACGTCGTCGGTGTACTGGCCTGCGCCGGTCAGGAAGCGGTAGTCTTCCTTGCGCTTGAGCGATTCGCCGATGTGCGGCAGCTTGGAAAAGTCGGATGCACCCATGGTCTTGTCTCCTTGGATTGTTCTGGCGTGGGGACTGTGGGCGCGCTCAGGCGCCGGCCATGGCCTTCTGGCCGACCTGCACTGCGCGCACGATGTTCTGGTAGCCGGTACAGCGGCAGATGTTGCCTTCGAGCAGCTCGCGGATCTCGCCTTCGCTGGCGTTGGGGTGGCTGTTGCACAGGTCCACCGCGCTCATCACCATGCCCGGCGTGCAGAAGCCGCACTGCAGGCCATGGCACTCCTTGAACGCCGCCTGCATGGGGTGCATGGTGCCGTCTTCCGACGCCATGCCTTCGATGGTGAGGATGTCGGCGCCCTGCGCCTGCGCGGCCAGCATGGCGCAGGACTTCACAGCCCGACCGTTCACATGCACCGTGCACGCCCCGCACTGGCTGGTGTCGCAACCCACATGGGTGCCGGTGAGCATGAGGTGCTCTCGCAGCGCATGGACAAGCAGGGTATTGGGAGGGACATCAACACTGGCAGCGCGCCCGTTGACCGTGAACTGTACTTGCATCTGGCTGTCTCCTGGAGTGGTTCTGGCTGGATAGGAGCGCGCTCACGACCCTGCGGAGGGGATCGAGGACACGCTCATCGCTCACGCATCTTCAGCCGGGCTCCCCGCCTCATCCTCAGGGACAACCCTTAATTTCCGGGGACCTTGGCTGGATATTCTCAAAATGAAACATGCTGCAGTGCACACCGGCGCATGATGTGAATGTTCTGGAGCCTGTTAACCATGCTGATCTCCGCGCCCCACCCCGCTGCTGACCGCCACGCGCTGATTGCGCAGGCGCGCCAGAGCCTGCTGTCCGACGGTGCAGCGCCCGTGCGCGCCGAGGTGGAGCCGTGGATTGCGCGGTCCTGGCAGCGCTGCCTGGCGCGGGGCCTGGAGCCCACGCGGCGCGTGGCGTTTGACGCCGTCAGCGCCACGGCGCTGCGCCTCAGCCAGGAGCAGCACCACCACCTGCTGCGCGCGGCCCGGCCGGTGCTGGAGCAGCTGACCCGCGCCATTGCCGGCATGCGCTACTTCGCCATGCTGACCGACGCGCGCGGCATCGTGGTCGATGTGCAGGGCCATTGCGACCGGAGCGACCCGCGCGCCAGCGCCATCGGCCGCGTAGGTATCGACCTGTCGGAAGCGGCTGTGGGCACCACCGCCATCGGTGCGGCGCTGGCCGAGCTGCAGCCGGTGTGGCTGCACCGGGGTGAACATTTCTTTGACGACAACAGCAGCTACAGCTGCGCGGGCGCACCGCTGTTCGACCCGCAGGGCCAGTGCGTGGGCATGCTGGACCTGACCGGTGTGGATGTGCCCGAGCGGCCCGAGTTGCGCCACCTCGTGGCCCGGTCGGCCCGGGCCATGGAAGACGCCCTGCTGCTGCAACTGCCCCATGCCCTGCTCCTGCGCATCAACTGGCCCGGCTGCCCCCTGGGTGGCGAAGGCGATGGCCTGCTGACACTGGATGGCGACGGTGTGGTGGTGGGCGCCAACAGCATGGCCCGCCAGTTGGTGCCCCAGCCGCTGCGCATTGCGGGTGCACCCACCCACTGCAGCGACTTGCTGGCCATGCCGTGGACGATGTTGTTCGATGCGGCCCGGCGGCACCCGGCGCAGCCGCTGGATTTACCGCTGTGGTCGGGCCTGCGCCTGCAGGCACTGGCACTGCTGCCAGCCCCCGCACGCACCCCTATCGGAGGCCCCACGGTGGCGGTAGCGCGCGCCATCCCCGGCACATCGACCGTGGCAGCCCCGCTGCGCGAAGCCGAAACCGCCTTGATCCGCCAGGCCGTGCAGGACGCCCGGGGCAACGTGGCCGAAGCGGCCCGCGCGCTGGGCATCAGCCGCGCCACGGTGTACCGCAAGCTGGGGGCTCCGAAGGGTTAGGACAGGCATCTGCGTCGAAAATATGAGCCAAAAGTGCCTCTAGCGCTTGATGGATAAGCGCTAGCAGCTATTGATTTAGTAGTATTTCATTGCCACGACAGGAAAGGGCAACCGTGCACCGCGAGGCCGACGCACCACGCTTCTCGGCGCGAATCAGCCGTCCACCAGGGCCAGCACCACGGCGTTGTCTTCCACCACCAGCTCCACCGAACTGCCCGCACGCAGCCCGCTGCCCGGCGCTGCAAACCCCACCATCTGCAAGCCCCCCGCCAGCTCGGCAGACACCTCGTCGCCCGCTTCGCCGCGCACCACGCGTGTGGCCTTGGCAGGCAAGCGGTGGGTGCCAGCAGGCGCCGCCAGGGGTGGCATGGCGGCGGTGGCAGACGCCCCGCGCTCACGGCGCTCTACCCGCACCGCCGTGGCCTTGCACAACGCCTGCACCGCTAGGCCCGGCTGCAGGCCCAGCAGCTCTGCACTTTCGAGCGTGATGCGCGACGCCAGCGCGGCGGGCTTGTCCCCCTCCGCGCCCCCCGCACCCACATCCCCCAACCCCAAGCGCAGATGCACCCACACCAACGGCCCTTGCACCACCAACCGATCCACCACACACGGCAACTGGTTGCGCATGCTGGTGCGCACCGCCAGCCGCGCCAGCGCGGGCCCTGCGTGCGGCGTGGCCTGCCAGCGCGACAGCACGGCCCCGCGCGCCTGCGCCATCGCATCGGCCGCTGCCAACAGCTGGTGCCCCGCCTCGGTCAGCTGCGCTCCGCCGCCGCCCGCCCCACCCACGGCCCGCGCGACCAACGGCGTACCCGCCAGATTGGTGAGCGTGTCCACCGCCTGCCACGCGGCCTTATAGCTAACGCCCACAGCCCGCGCAGCCTGCGAGATGGAGCCACAGGCACCGATCTGGCGCAGGATGTCGATGCGTTTGTCGGCCAGGGCATGACCCAGCGCATCCGTGAGAGAAAGAGAAACAGGCATGCGCGGATGATGCCTCAGCGCTCCCTTCACACCGCCTTCCGGCGCAGCCCCGTGACAGGCTTTGCCAGCTTCTGCTGGCGCTCCAGCGCCCCCGCAGCTGCCGCCTTCAGCAGCCGCTGAAATGAGGGGCACTGCGCATGGCTTTCGGCCGGGCAGGCTGCTGCGTGCCGCAGACCATTGCTCATCGCCTTCAAGCGTTTGACCATGGTGTCCAGTTCATCGGCCTTGGCTGCGAGCAGTTGCCGGTCGATGCTGGGCTCGCCACTGGGCAGAAACATGGCCCGGATGTCATCCAGCGAAAAACCCGCCGACTGCCCCAGCGCAATCAACGCCAGCTGATCGAGCACCCCAGGCGCAAAACGGCGGCGCTCGCCGGGCTGCCCCACCGAGCGCACCAGCCCCTTTTCCTCGTAGTAGCGCAGGGTGGAAGCGCGCAGACCCGAGCGTTTTGCCACTTCAGCAATGTCCATCAAAAACCTCTTGACTTCAAGTTGACTTGAACTTCTATATTCACTTCAAAACGTTCTTCCGTCAACTTTTCGAGGTGCTTTGATGACACTCCCACTGCAAGACATTCCCCTCGCGATGCTGATCGGCATCGGCGCCACCGCGGTCATGGACGCTTGGCTTGTGCTGCTGAAAAGCCTGGGCGTCCCCACGCTCAACTTCGCTTTCATCGGCCGCTGGGTGGGGCATCTTTTCCAAGGCCAGTTCGCCCATGTGGCCATCGCCAAGTCAGCCCCCATCCGGGGCGAACTGGCCTGGGGCTGGTTCACGCACTACGCCGTGGGCATGGTCTTCGCCACCCTGCTGGTCGGCATTCAAGGGGTGGACTGGTTGCACAGCCCCACCTTGCTGCCCGCAATGGCCTTGGGCATCTGCACCATGGCAGCGCCGCTGCTGGTGATGCAACCGGCCATGGGCGCGGGGTTTGCGGCATCGCGCACTCCCACGCCGCTCAAGAACTGCCTGCGCAGCCTGGCCAACCACACCGTTTTTGGCATCGGCCTCTATCTGTCCGCGCTCGCCATCGCACTGGTTTCGCGATGACGTCTCTTTGCGTTTTGTCTCCAGAAATCACCCCAACGGAAATCACAGCATGAAAAAAATCGCCATCATTTATCACAGCGCCCACGGGCACACCGCGCACATCGCCGCCCACGTTCTGGAGGGTGCCCAAGGCGTCCCCGGCGTGCGGGCCGAACTTTTGCAGGCGCAGGATCTGGCCCACACGCCCGACGATCTGCTGCGCTACGACGGCGTCATCCTGGGCTCGCCCACGTATCTGGGCGGCGTGTCCGGGCCGTTCAAGACCTTCATGGACGCCACGGGGCGGCTGTGGAAAACGCAACAGCTCAAGAACAAGCTTGCGGCAGGCTTCACGGTGTCGTCGCTGCCCTCGGGCGACAAGCAGTCCACGCTGCTGTCGATGTGGGTGTTTGCCATGCAGCACGGCATGGTGTGGGTGGGCAACCCCATCCTGCCCGAGCAGCACGCCGGGGTTCCGTATGACGAAGCCGCCAACCGGCTGGGCTCCTGGTCGGGCCTGATGGCGCAGGCGGGCCATGGGGCGGCAGCGGATGCGTTTGTGCCGGGAGATACCAAAACCGCCCGAATGTTCGGCCGGCATTTCGCAGAGACCTTGCAGCGCCTGGGCGGTGTGGCGGCACACCAACCCGCTGAGGCGGTGGCTGCATGATCCCCGCCCGCTACGGCCCCGTGCTGTTCAGCTTCATCCTGTCGGGCGTGATGTCTCTCTTGGTGTCCGGCATCTCCACTTTTCGTGCCGTGCCGGTGGACCAGGGCTTTTGGGGCTTATGGGGCTTATGGGCGGGTGCATGGCTCACGGGGTGGCTGTTCGCGTTTCCAGCGGTGATGCTGGCAGCGCCGCTGGCCCGCAAAGTCGTCGCACGCATCGTGGCGGTGGATGGGTAGTCAATAAATGGCACGTGTCACACGCGTGCCTATACTCTCGCTATTCCATAAACGAATAGCGGTTTCACGCCCAGCCACCATGCCCTATCGCGCAGACCTTTTGATCCGACCCTTTGCCTGCGCTGTCATCGCAGGGGCCGCGCTGAATGTCGCCCACGCCGACACCGTTTCCGTCGCAGTGGCCGCCAACTTCACGGCACCCATGCAGAAGATCGCCGCGGCGTTCGAGGCGGACACGGGCCACAAAGCCGAGCTGTCGTTCGGCGCCACCGGCAAGTTCTACGCGCAGATCACCCACGGGGCTCCTTTCCAAATCCTGCTGGCGGCCGACGACACCACGCCCGCCAAGCTGGAGCGCGAAGGCAAGGTAGTGCCCAACTCCCGCTTCACCTATGCCATCGGCACGCTGGTACTGTGGAGCGCCAAGGAAGGCACTGTGGAAGCGCAGGGCGCCGTGCTCAAGACCGGTAACTTCAAGCACCTGGCCATCGCCAACCCCAAACTGGCGCCCTATGGCATGGCCGCCACGCAGGTCATGGACAAGCTGGGCGTAGCCGCCGCGCTGCAGCCGCGTCTGGTGCAAGGCGAGAACATTGCGCAGACCTATCAGTTCGTGGCCACCGGCAATGCGCAACTGGGTTTTGTCGCCCTGTCACAGGTGATGGTGGACGGCAAAATCAGCCAGGGCTCGGCGTGGCAAGTGCCCTCAGATATGCATGAGCCCATCCGACAGGACGCTGCCTTGCTGGAGACGGCCAAGGGCAATGCGGCTGCAGCGGCGCTGATGCAGTACCTCAAGGGCGACAAGGCCAAGGCAATCATCAAGTCCTACGGCTACAGTTTTTAATGGGCGACTGCTAAAACTCTCCTGGCGTCGTTGCTCCGTCTTGCCGTACTTTCAGTACTGTCTGCGACGGAGCGCCTAGCCAGGACCGCTGCGCTGAGTTGTATCAGCCGCCTGGAAGCGCTTCTAAATACATAAGACCCATTCAACCGCCTATGCCTTTTTCCAGCGCCGATCTCGCTGCCATTGGTCTCACGCTGCGGCTGGCGGGCACCACCATGGTGTTGTTACTGGTGTTGTGCACTCCGCTGGCCTGGTGGCTGGCGCACACGCCTTCACGCTGGCGCGGGCCGGTGTCGGCCGTGGTGGCGCTGCCGCTGGTGCTGCCGCCCACGGTCATCGGGTTTTACCTGCTGGTCACCCTGGGCCCCAACGGACCGCTGGGTCAGTTCACGCAGTGGCTGGGGCTGGGCACGCTGCCTTTCACCTTTTGGGGGCTGGTGGTGGGCTCGCTGATTTATTCGCTGCCCTTTGCCGTGCAACCGCTGCAACACGCGTTCGAGGCCATCGGCCAGCGCCCGCTGGAGGCCGCGGCCACGCTGGGCGCGGGGCCGCTGGACCGCTTCTTTACCGTGGCGCTGCCGCTGGCGCGCCCGGGCTTCATCACGGCTGCCATTCTGAGTTTTGCGCACACGGTGGGGGAGTTTGGTGTGGTGCTCATGCTGGGCGGCAACATCCCCGGCGTGACGCGTGTGGTGTCGGTGCAAATCTACGACCATGTGGAGGCGCTCGAATACACACAAGCGCACTGGCTGGCCGGGGGCATGGTGGTGTTTTCGTTTGTGGTGCTGCTGGGCCTGAACCTCAGCCGCCGCAGAGTTCCGTCGATGGTGCAGTGATGGCAGCCATCCCCCCATTCGCGCAGATCACGGCACAGCTGACCCTAGTGCGCAAGGGCTTCACGCTGGACGTCAACCTGGAGTTGCCCGGCCGTGGCGTGACTGCGCTGTTCGGCCCCTCGGGTTGCGGCAAAACCACCTGCTTGCGCGCTATTGCAGGCTTGGAACGTGCGCAACCCGGGCGTGTGGTGGTCAACGCAGACGTGTGGCAGGACGACGCGCAGCGCATCTGGCGCGCCACGCACGAGCGGGCGCTGGGCTATGTGTTCCAGGAAGCCAGCCTGTTCGATCATTTGAGCGTACGCGGCAACATCGACTACGGCCTGAAACGCACGCCCCCCGCACGCCGCAAGGTGGCGCTGGAGCAGGCGGTGGAATTGCTGGGCATCGGCCACCTGATGGACCGCAAACCAGAGGCCTTGTCGGGCGGTGAACGCCAACGTGTGGCCATGGCCCGCGCACTGGCCACCAGCCCCCGCCTGCTGCTGATGGACGAGCCCCTGGCCGCTCTGGACGCCCCGCGCAAGGCCGAGGTGCTGCCCTACCTGGAGCGGCTGCACCACAGCCTCGACATCCCCCTGCTGTACGTGAGCCATGCCATCGATGAAGTGGCACGCCTGGCCGAGCACATGGTGCTGATGCAGGAGGGCCGCGTGCTGGCCCAAGGACGCACCGATGCACTGATCGTGCGCCTGGACCTGCCCCTGGCCCATGGCGACACCGCCGCCACGGTGATTGAAGGCACGGTGCAGCAACACGATGCGCTTGACCACATCACCACGGTGGCGTTCAGCGGCGGGCAGTTGTTGCTGGTCAGCCCCACGGCGCGCGCGGCGGGAGAAATCATTCGGCTGCGGGTACAAGCCCGGGACGTCAGCCTGGCACTGACAGCACCCTGCGACAGCAGCATCCTCAACGTCTTGCCTGCCACGGTGGTGGCGCTCAGTGAAGACAGCCCCGGGCAGCTGATGGTGGCGCTGGATGTGGGGGCCACACGGCTGCTGGCGCGGGTGACCCAGCGCTCCGTACAGGCGCTGGGGCTCGTCCCTGGCAAGCGGGTGTTCGCACAGATCAAAGGCATTGCCGTCGTGAACTGAACGGCCGTTTTTGCGTGGTCGCAGCGCACGGCCCACGGGCCTTTTTGTAAGAAATAGCGCTCCCCTTCGGTCGTATGATCACCGCCAAAACAAGGGTGGGAGTGTGTGGACATGGTTTCAATCTGGCAGGACGCTACGCAGGCGTTCGGGGTGGCGTTCCCGCCACTGCTTCAGAGTCTGTTGTTCTGGGTGTTCGCCTCCCTGGTGGTACATGTGTGCCAGCGGTTGGTGGAACACACGGCCTATTCGGTAGACCCCTCCAGTCGGCGCATCAGCGCGTCGCACGCGGCACTGTGTATTGGCTGCATCGTGTGGGCGCTGGATGTGGTGGGCCTCTTCATGTATGCAGAGCTGGCGCACCATGTGCTGGAGCTGGTGCCCGCGCTCAGCGGTCTGCTCATCATGGCCATCAGCGCGCGTTTCACCATTCCCACGCTCAGCACCAGCGCCAGCAAACGGCGCATTGTGTCTGCCGGGGTGTGGCTGGCCGCGGGCATGTTGGCCGCGCACTTCACGGTCACACGCGGCCATGTGCACAGCTTTGCGCAGGTGAACTGGCTGGCCATTGTGTTGTCCATGGCCACGGCCGTGGGCTTGGCCACCTACACCTCGGTGCGCCACCGCTCGGCCAAGCTCAGCGTGCTCACGCCGCACTTCAGGCAGCAATCCTGGCAAGACAAGCTGCTGTGTGGCGCCGCCATCTTGTTGCTGCACTGGCTGCTGGTCAACACCTTTCCCCTGCAACTGGGTGACCCGAAAGGCGAATCGGACGGCATCGCGCTCATGGTCATCGTGCTGGTGTTTGCCATCGCGGTGTCCATGGAGCAGCTGAGCAACATGCGGTGGGACGCTGGCCGCCAGCAGCTGCTGCGCCGGGGGCTGTCGATGATGCGGGTGTCCAACATGTCGCAGACCGCCGAGCGCGACATGGAGCTGTCCCTCATTGCCGACCACTTGCACACGCTGCTGCAGCCGCACCGCCTGGCGCTGCACTTTCAGCCCATTGTGGATTTCGAGCGGCGCGGCGTGCAGTTTGAGGCGCTGCTGCGCCTCACGGACAAAACACTGGGCAACATCAACCCAGAAACCTTTTTGCTGGTGTGCGAGCTGCAGGGCAAAACCGCCGAGGTAGACCGCATGATCTTGCGCAACGCGCTCGATTGCGTGCAAGCATGGAAAACAGCGGGCCTGCATGACGCATCGATCAGCGTGAACGTGGCGCCCGTCACGCTGCTGGACGACCACTTTGCGCCTTGGCTGCGCGACGAACTGGCCCAGCGGGCGCTGCCCGCCCGCATGCTGAAGCTGGAGATGACGGAGCACGCCATCATTGCCCTGGGTTCGCAGATGGTGGCCGCCATCCACGACCTCAGCGCCATGGGCGTGGCTGTGCTGATGGATGACTTTGGCGCAGGGTATTCCTCGCTGGGCATGCTGGCCGATCTGCCGATTGCAGGCATCAAGTGTGACCGCCTGTTTGTGCGCCAGCTCGCGCAAGACCGGCGTCGGCAGTCGCTGCTGCGGCATGTGGCTGCGCTGGCGCAGGAGTTTGGTTTGTCGGTGGTGGTCGAAGGCGTCGAGACCGTGGAAGAACTGCAAACCCTGGCGTCCGTGGGGCTGCACAGCATTCAGGGCTATGTGTTCAGCCGACCCATGCCGGCCCGTGAGGTTCCGCAATGGCACCGCACGCAGATGCCCGCCCAACGCGCAGCGCTGCAGGCCACACCGCACGCGCCCCGCACGGCACAGACGAGCCACGCAGTACACGCGCCCGCCCTGCCCCCCGTGCCCTGGGCGCCCCGCGCCTGACCCACCACCACCCGACTTCCGACATCTGTGACAACCCTCAAAACACTGGTCCTTGGTGGCTATGGCAACTTTGGCACCCGCATCTGCCGCGGCCTGGCGGGCGACCCCGCCAGCCACCACCCCATTGCGCTGCTGGTGGCGGGCCGGGATGCCAGCCGCGCCCAAGCGCTGGCCGCCACACTGCACCACGGCGCACAAGGTGTTGCGCTGGACCACCAGGCCCCGGGCCTGGCAGACCGGCTGCGCTCGCTGGATGTGGGCCTGGTGATTCACACGGCGGGGCCGTTTCAGGCACAGGCCTATGGTGTGGCGCAGGCCGCTGCCGAGGCCGGTGCGCACTACATCGACCTGGCCGATGGCCGCCGGTTTGTGTGCGACTTCCCGGCCGCCCTGCATGCGCATTTCGTGGCAGCGCAGCGCACGGCCATCACCGGTGCCAGCACCGTGCCAGCGCTGTCGTCTGCCGTGGTGGACCATCTGTGCGCAGGCTGGCAACACATCGACAGTGTGGACATTTGCATTGCCCCCGCACAACGCGCGCCCCGCGGGCAGGCCACCCTGGCAGCCGTGCTGAGTTACTGCGGTCTGCCGATCAACGTGTGGCAAGACGGCCGCTGGCAGCCACAACGCGGCTGGGCGCGGCCCACCCGGGTGCACTTCCACCGGCTGCGGCCCCGATTGGGCGCGGTGTGCGACATCCCGGATCTGGAGCTGTTTCCCGCGCACTACCGCGCCCGCGACCGCGTGACCTTCCGCGCTGCGCTAGAGGTAGGGCTGGCACAACGTAGCTTTGCCGCCATCGCCGCGCTGCGCCACTGGGGCGTGCTGCCACACCCCGAAAAGCTGGCCGCGCTGATGCACCACACCGGTGGCGTGCTGGACTTCATGGGCACCGGGCTGGGGGGCATGGTGGTGCGTGTAGCAGGCACCGATGCGCAGGGCCAGCCACGGCGCCGCGCCTGGCACATTGCAGCCGACAACGACCACGGCCCCGAAATCCCGTGCATGGCAGCGGTCCTGCTGGCGCGGCAACTGGCCGCCGGGCAGGCTTTGCCCATTGGCGCGCACACCAGCACCAGCCAGTTGCCCATTTCGGCGTTTGCGCCCGAGTTCGCCCGATGGGGCATGGTGACGGATACGCTGGAGGAAGCGGTGTAATGCATCAAACAACGACAAATCCTCCAACACCATGAACCCCGCCGCCCGCCAACTGCTGCGATTGAGCCTCGTGTTTGTGTGGCTGGCCACGGCCATCGTCAGCGTGGTGGAGCTGCGCGGGCAAAGCCGCGACTTGCTGGTCAGCCTGCCCACCGCCTGGAGCGATCCGCACCTGGCCACCGCCCTCATCCTCAGCGGCGCCGCAGCCAACGCCCTGCTGGGGCTGTGGGTGGCCTGGCGACCCGGCCGCGCCGCCTACTGGGCTGCATTGGTATTGCTGGGTGTGACGACCCTGCTGGCCACCTTTGTCGACCCGGCCTGGTGGCTGCACCCGCTGGGCCCGCTGACCAAGAACCTGCCGATGGCGGCCATCTTGCTGGTGCTGCTGCAAGACGAAGCCCGCGCGCAGCCATGAGCCTGCACTGTTCGCTCAGCTAGCCGCACACGCACACCCATCGTCGCGCCCGGCAACAGAGGGGCATGGCCAAAAACTCTCCCGGCACTTCTGCCGGTCA
Source organism: Acidovorax sp. 35-64-16 (assembly GCF_002281195.1). Lineage (NCBI taxonomy): Bacteria > Pseudomonadati > Pseudomonadota > Betaproteobacteria > Burkholderiales > Comamonadaceae > Acidovorax > Acidovorax sp. 35-64-16. Next base: position 21,752 of record NZ_NCFM01000042.1, read on the forward strand.
GGGCGCCCCAAACCCCAGCCGCTGCAACACCGCTTGCGCCGCAGGCTCCTGCAATGCCCGGGCAAATGCCTGCGCGGCGGCGGGTGCACCGGAGCGCACGGTCAGCCCATAGGCAGCCCCCACTTGCAACGACGCGGGCAACTGCACGACGCGCAAACGGGGCACCTCGGCCTTCGCGGCGACGGCATTGGTGCAGTAGGTCAAAAACACATCGGCCTGGCGTTGGTCCATGACCCAGGCGTAGGTGCCCTGGCCTGCGGGAGGTTTGGGGGAATCGGCACCGCCCGTCAACTTCAAGGCCTTGGCATCCAGCAACGCATAGGCGCCGGGCTGCACGGCATCGGCCCTGCGAAACATCGCCCAGGCGTAGTCGCCCGAGGGGTCGGCCTTGGGGTCTCCTCGTTTTCAGTGCAATAAGTGACGGTACGAAAAGCTAGCACTGGCGCGGAGGTGGTGTTGGTAGATCGTTGATTTCATTGACTTTCCT
>NZ_NCFM01000043.1:0-24128 GCF_002281195.1 Acidovorax sp. 35-64-16
GGCTTGAAAACCCCAGTCGCTACCAAACTGCACGGACCGGTCTGGCTGCCTTAAAGGCCGTCAAACTTTACCGCGATGGTCGAAAGGAAGATACAAGTCCCTTCGCGCCATCCCCCCCAAGGGGGACGCCGCCAGCGCGGCGGGGCGGCCCTTGCGCGTCGGCTGCTGGCCTCGGCCGCGCCAGTGTCACGGGCCACGGCCAGGTGGGGGACGCTCGTTCGTACCAGCAACTGCGAGCCACCCCTGGCGCAGGGCGGCACTGACATGCGCTTGTTGCTGGTCGAAGACGACGTCATGGTGGCCAGCGGCATCAAGCTGGGGCTTACCGATGCGGGTTATGCCGTCGATTGGGTGGGCAGTGGCGAGCGCGCTGAAGAAGTGCTGCGCACCGAGTCGTTTGATGCAGCCATCATCGACATTGGCCTGCCTGCCATGGATGGGCTCGAGCTCACGCGCCGCCTGCGCCGCCCCGGCATGGCCAGCCCCGCCATGCCGGTGCTGATTCTCACGGCCCGTGATGCCTTGCACGACCGAGTGCAGGGGCTGGACCTGGGCGCTGACGACTACATGGTCAAGCCCTTCGAGTTGCCCGAGCTGTTGGCGCGGTTGCGCGCGTTGTTGCGGCGCTCGCAGGCGGCCACCACGGCGGTGCTGAGTTTTGGCCCGCTCGAGCTCGACACGGCGGGGCGCCGCGCGAGCATCCGGTCGAACGACACCGAGCAGGTGATTGATCTCGGCCCGCGCGAATGGACGGTGCTGGAATACCTGCTGATCCACGCCCCCAAACCGGCCAGCAAAGACAAGCTGCTGCAGGCGCTGACCGGCTGGGACAAGGAAATCACGCCCAACGCTGTCGAGGTGTATGTGTCGCGGCTGCGCGGCAAGCTGGAGCCCCATGGCGTGGCCCTGCGCTCGATTCGCGGCTTTGGCTACCGGCTGGAATTGCAAGCGCAGTAAACCCGGGCACCACCATGCAGCGGCCCCGACTTCGCGCGATGACCTCCGATCTGCGCAACCGCCTGCTGATGCTGCTGGTGCTGCCCCTGATGGCGCTGGCCACGGTGGGCGTCTGGCTCGACTACCGCTCGGCGGACGAAGCCGCGGGGCGGCACGATCTGCGCCTGCTGCGCCTGCTGCCGGCCCTGGCCGATTCCGTGCTGGCCCCGCCTTTCCTCGACCGCGAACCGCCCTTGCTGCTGCTGGCACCGCCGGTAGAAGATTTCCTGCGCCAGAACGCGGGCTATGCGGCTTACAGCGTGCGCGATACCACGGGCCGGCTGCTGCTGGGAGATGGCTGGGTGCATGGCGGCGTGCCCACCACGCAGGCACCCGAGTTTCACAGCATGGAGTATGGCGGCGTCACCTACCGGGTGGCGGTGCAGCGCGGGCGCACGGGCGCCGGCGAGCTGGTGGTGGCGCTGGCCGATGGGTCGGATCCGCGCCAGCAATGGGCGCAGCAGTTGCTGATGCGGGTGCTGTTGCCCAACCTGGTGCTGGTGACGGCGGCGGGGCTGGCCATTCACTGGGCGGTGCGCCGGGCCTTCAAGCCGCTGGTGGACCTGGCGGATGCCGTGGAGCGTCGCTCCCCCCGCGATCTGAGCCCGATCGACGAAGCCGCATCGCCCTCCGAGGTGCGCCCTTTGGTGCACTCGCTCAACCGCCTGTTTGCCCTGGTGAACGCGCAGGCAGAGGGGCAGCGCCGCTTTGTGGCCGATGCGGCCCACCAGTTGCGCACGCCGCTGGCCGGCCTGCAGGCCCAAGTGGAGGCATGGGCCCTGATGGCGCGCGCCTCGGTGCCTGCGCCGTTGTCGCTGAATTTTGATAAAAAACACCCTCTAGCCCAACAACAGAAAGCGCAAGGCGCTATTGTTTTAGGAGTCGATGAAATCGAAAAGCTGCGCAACGCCACCCGGCGCACCTCGCAGCTGGCGCACCAGTTGCTGGCGCTGTCGCGCGCCGACGCGCGCAGCCTGGATGCCCAGCCTTCCCAGCGTGTGGATTTGAAGGATTTGTGCGAATCCCTGCTCGAAACCTTTCTGGATGCCGCCACGGGCAAGGGGCTCGACCTGGGGCTTGATGTGCAGTCGGTGCGGGTCACCGGTCATGGCTGGCTGCTGCGTGAATTGCTTTCCAATCTGGTGGACAACGCCATCAAGTACACGCCCGCTGGCGGGGTGGTCACCATTCGCTGCGGTGTGCGGCGCAACGCCATGAACCCTCCCCGGGTGTTTTTGCAGGTCGAAGACGATGGCCCCGGTGTCCCTGATGCCGAGCGCGGGCGCGTGACGCAGCGCTTTTATCGGGTTCCCGGCACGGTGGGCGAGGGCACTGGCCTGGGGCTGGCCATTGCCGACGAAATTGCCCGCGTGCACCACGCCGCACTCACACTGGGGGCTGGCAGCCAGGGTCGCGGGCTGGTGGTGGCTGTGGTGTTCCCGCCCGAGCCGCCGGTTGCCTGAGCCAGAGCCACCGGGCTAGACGCGCGCCAGACGCGTGCCGGGGGTGCCGAAGGGCTGTGCGAGAATCATTTTCATACATGATTTACGCCCTGCCCAAGATCGCCAAAAGCGCTCACTGCCCGTCCAGCAAGCCTTGGCCGTGCGGTTTTCTTGGGATCAGTGTTTCCATTCCTCCCCACCAGCATGTCTGAACTTTTGCCCATCCCCGAGCCAGTCACCACTGCCGATGTGGGCGACAGCCCAGTGGCGCGCAAGCGGCCCAAGCCCGGCGAGCGGCGCATGCAGATCCTGCAGGCGCTGGCCGAGATGCTGGAGCAGCCCGGGGCCGAGCGCATCACCACGGCGGCGCTGGCCGCGCGCCTGTCGGTAAGCGAGGCAGCCCTGTACCGCCACTTCGCCAGCAAGGCCCAGATGTTCGAGGGGTTGATCGATTTCATCGAGCAGGCCGTGTTCACGCGGGTGACGCAGATTGTCGGGCGCGACCCGGCCGATGCCGCGCAACCTGCCGAGGGCGGCGCCCACCAGGCAGCGCGCGTGGTGGCGCTGCTGCTGCAGTTTGGTGAGCGCAATCCGGGCCTGGTGCGCGTGATGGTGGGCGATGCGCTGGTGCTGGAGCACGAACGCCTTCAGCAGCGCATGAACCAGTTTTTCGAGCGCATCGAATCCTCGCTGCGCCAGTGCCTGCGCGCAGCAGCAGGCGCGGCAAGCTCCTCCACGCCCACGGTGGACGCCCAGGTAGCCGCCAGTGTGCTCACGGCCTTTGCGCAGGGCCGGTTGCAGCGCTACGCACGTTCGGGTTTTCGGCGATTGCCAACCGAGCGCTGCCGCCAGCAGCCCGGCCGCCCGCAGCATGGCGGTGGCGTGCGAACAACGCCCGGTGCGATAAGACCCAAATTGTTTGGGGGACTTTGGGCACCGGTTCAAAAATACTGCAAAATAGCACGAACGTTCGTTTTATTTTTGCGCATGCCTTCACCTACCCCATCTCGCCAAGTCACCCGTATCCCGCGCGCTACCAGCGGCACGGGCCGCGCGTTGCAAAAAGGCCAGCAAACCAAGGCCGTCATTGTGGATGCCGCCCTGGGTCTGGCAACGCACATTGGGCTGGAAGGGCTGTCGATTGGCGCGCTGGCCGATGTCACGGGCATGAGCAAGTCGGGCGTGTTTGCCCACTTTGGCTCGCGCGAAGAGCTGCAGATCTCGGTCATCCGTGAGTACCACAACCGGTTCGAGCAGGAAGTGTTCTATCCGGCCATGAGCTCACCGCGCGGCGTCGCCCGTTTGCGGGCCATGTTTGACAACTGGATGAAGCGCACCTCGATCGAAATCGACTCGGGCTGCATCTACATCAGCGGCGCCATCGAGTTTGGCGACCGCACAGGCCTGGTGCGCGATGCGCTGGTCAGCTCGGTCATGACCTGGCACGCCGCCATGAAGCGCGCCATCGAGCATTGCAAAGAGCTGGGCCAGCTGCGCGACGAGGTCAGCCCCGAGCAGATGCTTTTTGAAATCCACGGTCTCATCCTGGCACTGCACTACGAAGCGCGTTTTCTGCAAACCCCCGGGTCCATCGATCGGGCCATCACGGGGTTCAACAACATTCTGGCCCGCTGCAGCCAACCGGCTGCGGCAAAGGCCCTCACCCTTTCCACCCAAACCATCAAGGAGTAACCCCATGCCTACCTACACGCCGCCCCTGCGCGACATGCAATTCGTCATGCACGAAGTCTTCAAGGTCACCGACGAGTTCAAGGCCATGCCCCAGCATGCCGAGGTGGATGTGGACACGATCAACGCCGTGATCGAAGAGGCAGGCAAGTTCGCCTCCGAAGTGATCTTCCCGCTGAACATCAGTGGCGACACAGAAGGCTGCACGCTGGACAAAGTCACCCACGAGGTCAAGACCCCCACGGGTTTCAAGGAAGCCTACGACAAGTTCGTCGAAGGTGGCTGGGCGGCGCTCTCCTGCGACGCCGCCTACGGTGGCCAGGGCCTGCCCTTTGTGCTGAACCAGTGCCTGTACGAAATGATGAACTCGGCCAACCAGGCCTGGACCATGTACCCCGGCCTGAGCCACGGTGCCTACGAAGCCCTGCACGCGCACGGCACCGACGAGCAAAAGGCCCTGTACCTGCCCAAGCTGACCAGCGGTGAGTGGACCGGCACCATGTGCCTGACCGAACCCCATTGCGGCACCGATCTGGGCATGTTGCGCACCAAGGCCGAACCCCTGGCCGATGGCACCTACAAGATCACCGGCAACAAGATCTTCATCTCTGCGGGCGAGCACGCCATGGCCGCCAACATCGTGCACCTGGTGCTGGCCCGCCTGCCCGATGCGCCCAAGGGTAGCAAGGGCATCAGCCTGTTCGTCGTGCCCAAGTTCAACGTCAAGCCCGACGGCTCGTTGGGTGAGCGCAACCCCATCTACTGCTCGGGCCTGGAGCACAAGATGGGCATCCACGGCAACGCCACGGCACAGATCGCCATCGACGGCGCCATCGGCACCCTGGTGGGTCAGCCGCACAAGGGCCTGGCCGCCATGTTTGTGATGATGAACGCCGCCCGCCTGGGCGTGGGCAACCAGTCGCTGGGCCTGACCGAAGTGGCCTTCCAGAACGCGCTGGCCTACGCCAAGGACCGCATCCAGATGCGCAGCCTGTCGGGCACCAAGGCCAAGGACAAGGACGCTGACCCCATCATCGTGCACCCGGATGTGCGCAAGATGCTGCTCACCGCCAAGGCCTACGCCGAAGGCGCCCGCGCCCTGCAGATCTACTGCACGCTGCTGCTGGACAAGGCGCACAGCCACCCCGATGCAAAGGTGCGTGCCGAATCCGAAGAACTCGTGGCGCTGCTCACGCCCATCGTCAAGGCCTTCATCACCGACAACGGGCACACCGCCACCAACGCCTGCATGCAGGTCTACGGCGGCCATGGCTTCATCAAGGAATGGGGCATGGAGCAGTACGTGCGCGACAACCGCATCAACATGATCTACGAAGGCACGAACACCGTGCAGTCGCTCGATCTGCTGGGCCGCAAGATCCTGGGCAACAACGGCGCCACGCTCAAAAAGCTGGGCAAGCTGATTGGCAAGCTGGTGGAAGAAGAAGGCGTGAACGAAAAGATGGCCGAGTTCATCAACCCCGTGGCCTACCTGGGCGACCAGATGACCAAGTTCACCACCGAGATCGGTTTCAAGGGCCTGCAAAACCCCGACGAAGTGGGCGCTGCTGCCGTGGACTACCTGCGCGTGGCAGGCCACCTGGTGTTTGGCTACCTGTTTGCCCGCATGGCCCAGGTGGCACTGCGCGAAATCGCCGCCGGCAATACCGACCCGTTCTACGGCGCCAAGCTGCAGACGGCACGTTTCTACTTTGCCAAGCTGTTCCCCGAGACCGCCACGCTCATGCGCACGGCGCGTGCCGGCAGCAAGGTGCTCATGGACACCGACCTGGCCCTGGCCTGATACGGTGTTGCCGTCAAACGGGTAACGCCGTTGGGGCGCCGCACCGTGCTAGCGCATGGCCTTCGGCACCCCGGCTGGTTATCCGGTTGAATGCAAAGCCGGATGAATCCCCGCCAGCACGAATTTCAAGCCTTTTAGTACTGGAGCCCTTATGTATAAAGCGGTAGCAGCTATTATTATTGTAGCGTTTTCGGTGCCTGCATGGGCCCAGATGACACCCGAGGGTCTGTGGCGCAACATCGACGACAAGACCGGCGAGGCCAAGGCCGAAATCCGCATCCGCGATAACGCAGGTGCGCTGACCGGTGTGCTCGAAAAGCGCCTGGCCAAAGACGCCAAGCCCGACGACCTGTGCAAGGAATGCAGCGACGACCGCAAGGACAAGCCGCTCGTGGGCATGGAAATCATCCGGGGCGCCAAAAAGGCCGAAGGCAAGGATGTGTGGGAGGGCGGCAAGATTCTCGACCCCGAGAACGGCCGCAACTACACGCTGCGCATGACACCCGTCGAGGGCGGCAAAAAGCTCGAAGTGCGCGGCTCCATCGGGCCATTCGGCCGCACGCAGACCTGGGTCCGGGTCCAGTAACGGCCACTGCGTTGCCCGCGCACGGCGCGGCAACGCCACAACAAGGAACAAAAGACATGTCCCGATTTATCGAAACTCGCGCTACGGCTCGTTTTCAAGTGAAGAAAGTCGCCGTCCTCGGCGCAGGCGTGATGGGCGCGCAGATTGCTGCGCACCTGGTCAACGTCAAGGTGCCCGTGGTGCTGTTCGACCTGCCCGCCAAGGAAGGTGCCAAGAACGGTATCGTCACGCGCGCCATCGACAACCTCAAGAAGCTCAAGCCCGCGCCGCTGGGCGTGGCCGACGACGCCGCGCTGATCCAGCAGGCCAACTACGAAGAGCACCTGGAGCAGTTGCGCGACTGTGACCTCATCATCGAGGCCATCGCCGAGCGCATGGACTGGAAGCTCGATCTGTACACCAAGATCGCTCCGTTTGTTGCACCGCACGCCATCGTGGCGTCCAACACCTCGGGCCTGTCGATCACCAAGCTCAGCGAGGCGCTGCCCGAGAGCATCAAGCCGCGCTTTTGCGGCATCCACTTCTTCAACCCACCGCGCTACATGACGCTGGTGGAGCTGATCAACACCCCCACCACTGCCCCCGAGGTGCTCGACCAGCTCGAAGCCTTTGTGACCAGCGGCCTGGGCAAGGGCGTGGTGCGCGCGCACGACACGCCCAATTTCATCGCCAACCGCGTCGGCATTGCCGGCATGCTGGCCACCATGAAGGAAGTCGAGAACTTCGGCCTGACCTTTGACGTGGTGGACGACCTCACGGGCAAGAAGCTCGGTCGCGCCAGCAGCGGCACCTTCCGCACCGCCGACGTGGTGGGCCTGGACACCATGGCCCACGTCATCAGAACGCTGCAGGACAACCTCAACGAACAAAGCGATCCGTTCTACGGCAGCTTTGAAACGCCCGCCGTGCTGAAAAAGCTGCTGGAGCTGGGCAACCTGGGCCAGAAGACCAAGGCCGGTTTCTACAAAAAGGTGGGCCGCGATGTGCTGCGCTTTGACCTAGAGGCCGAAGAGTACGTGCCCGGCGGCCAGAAGGCCGACGAGGTGTATGGCCGCATGCTGAAAAAACCCGCTGCCGAGCGCCTGAAACTGCTGCGCAACGCTGAAGGCGCGCAGGGGCAGTTCCTCTGGGCCATCCTGCGCAACAGCTTCCACTATGCTGCTGTGCACCTGGGCACCATTGCCGACAACGCGCGCGACGTGGACTTGTGCCTGCGCTGGGGCTTTGGCATGAAGCAGGGCCCTTTCGAGCTGTGGCAGGAAGCCGGCTGGCTGGACGTAGCGAAGATGATCCAGGAAGACATCGACGCCGGCAAGGCATTGAGCAAGGCGCCGCTGCCCGAGTGGGTCTTCAAGGGCCCCGTGGCCGAGGCCGGTGGCGTGCACACCGCGCAAGGCTCGTGGAGCGCATCCGCTAACAAATTCATAGCGCGTCGCGCTTTGCCTGTCTACGCAAAGCAGCATTTCCCTGAAAAGCTGTTGGGCGAATCGCTGCCCGACTTCAAGACCGCCGGCAAGACGCTGCACGAAGACGACGCCATCCGCCTGTGGACGCTCGATGACGAGGTGCTGATTGCCAGCATCAAGACCAAGATGCACGCCATCAGCCCCGACGTGTGCGAGGGCCTGAACCTGGCCGTGGAAATGGCCGAGAAGGATTTCCGGGGTGTGGTCGTCTGGTCGGGCAACGAGCCGTTCAGCGTGGGCGCCGACCTGCAGGCCATGCTGCCGGCCTTCATGGTTGCCGGTGTCAGCGCGGTCGAGGGCGCAGAGCACGAAATGCAGCAGACCATGCTGCGCCTGCGCTACGCCAATGTGCCCGTGGTCTCTGCCATCCGTGGCATGGCCCTGGGCGGCGGCTGCGAGCTGGCCGTGCATTCGGCACGCCGCGTGGTGCACATGGAAAGCTACATCGGCCTCGTCGAGGTTGGCGTGGGCCTGGTGCCCGGCGCTGGCGGCCTGACCTACATCGCCCGCCGCGCGGCCGAGAACGCCGAGGCATCGACCGGCAAGGACATCCTGCCGTTCCTGACCGAAGGTTTCACCGCTGCCGCCATGGCCAAGGTGGGCACCAGCGCCCTCGAATCGCGCAAGCTGGGCTATGTGCTGCACAGCGATGTGATCGTGCCGCACAAGGACGAGCTGCTGTATGTGGCCATCAACGAAGCCAAGGCCATGGCCAACGGTGGCTGGCGTGCCCCGCACAAGCGCCTGTTCCCGGTGGCGGGCCGCAGTGGCATTGCCACCATCAAGGGCTCGCTGGTCAACATGCGCGACGGCGGCTTCATCAGCGCGCACGACTTCCATATCGCCAGCCTGATTGCCAACGTGGTGTGTGGCGGCGACGTGGACGCGGGCACGCTGGTGAGCGAGGAATACCTGATGGCACTGGAGCGCAAGGCGTTCTGCGCGCTCATCGAGCACCCCAAGACGCAAGAGCGCATCCTGGGCATGTTGTCCACCGGCAAGCCCGTACGCAACTGACCGCCCGCATGAGCGAACACGCCCCCAACAAACTGCAGCGCTCGCTGATGCGCCTGGACGAGGCCCCCGCTTTCATGCGGGGCTTTGTGCAGAACATCATCTTGCGCCGCGCCGTGCCGTTTACCGGCACGGCCGGGGTGCAGTTTGTGTCGCTGACGCCCGAGCGGGTGGAAGTGCGCCTGGCCAACGAGCACCGTGTGCGCAACCACATCGGCAGCGTGCATGCCTCCGCCATGAACCTGCTGGCCGAAACGGCCACGGGCATGGCGGTGGGCATGAACGTGCGCGACGACTGTCTGCCGCTGGCCAAAGAGTTGAGCATGGCGTTCAAAAAGCGCGCCACCGGTGCGCTCAAGGCCGTGGCCACGCTCACTGCAGAGCAGCGTGCGGCCATGCAGGCCAGCGACAAGGGCGAGGTTCAAGTCAAGGTCACCGTGACCGACGAAACCGGCGTGGAGCCGGTCGAATGTGCATTTACGTGGGCCTGGGTTCCATCCAGCCGCCCCGCCAAGAATTGAAGGAGTTTCACCATGGCCAAACAAGTCCAGGAAGCCTACATCGTCGCGGCTACGCGCACGCCCATCGGGCGCTCGCACCGCGGCTTCTTTCGCAATATGCGCCCCGATGACCTGCTGGCCACCACGCTCAAGGCAGCGCTGGCAGCCGCGCCCGGTCTCGACCCCGCAGCGATTGAAGACATCATTTGCGGCTGCGCCATCCCCGAGGCGCAGCAGGGTCTGAACGTGGCGCGCATTGGCGCCGTGCTGGCGTGCCTGCCCACCAGCGTGGGCGGCATCACCGTGAACCGCTTTTGCGCATCGGGCCTGTCGGCCGTGCAGATGGCGGCCGACCGCATCCGCGTGGGCGAGGCCGAAGTCATGATCGCCGCCGGTGTGGAAAGCATGAGCATGGTGCCCATGATGGGCAACTCGCCCAGCCTGTCGCCCACCATTTTTGAGCGCGAAGGCGACGTGGGTATTGCCTACGGCATGGGCCTCACGGCCGAGAAGGTGGCCCAGCAGTGGAAGGTCAGCCGCGAAGCGCAGGACGAATTTGCGCTGCAGTCGCACCTGAAAGCCCTGGCCGCGCAAAAGGCCGGTTACTTTGCCGACGAGATCACGCCCATCGAAGTGACCGACCGCACGGCCAACCTGGAAACCGGTGAATCCATCGCCCGCACCCGCACCGTGAGCCTGGACGAAGGCGCGCGCGCTGACACGTCGCTGGAAGGCCTGGCCAAGCTGCGCACCGTGTTTGCGGCACGCGGCTCTGTCACGGCGGGCAACAGCTCGCAGACCAGCGATGGCGCAGGGGCCCTGATCCTGGCCAGCGAATCGGCGGTGAAGCGCTTTGGCCTCACGCCGCTGGCGCGTTTTGTGAGCTACGCCGCCAAGGGCGTGCCACCGCACATCATGGGCATTGGCCCCATCGAGGCGATCCCTGCGGCGCTGCGCTATGCCGGCCTCAAGCACCAGGACATCGACTGGTTCGAGCTGAACGAAGCGTTTGCCGCGCAGTCGCTGGCGGTGATGAACACGCTGGGGCTGGATGCGTCCAAGGTCAACCCGATGGGCGGCGCGATTGCGCTGGGGCATCCGCTGGGGGCTACCGGTGCCATCCGGTCGGCGACGGTGGTGCATGCATTGAAGCGCAACAAGCTCAAGTACGGCATGGTGACCATGTGTGTAGGCATGGGACAAGGCGCCGCCGGCATCTTCGAATCTGTTTGAGTTGACTGGCTACCGAGCGGGCGATCTGCGTCGTTGGGCGGTGCTCGCCATCCTCACGTACCGCAAGTACGTTCCGGTGGCTCCGCTCCGTCCGCCTAGCAGCTCATCCCGCTCGCTACGCCCTTGATGGGGGGTTGGGGGCATGAGCAGGGATAGGCAGGTCGGGTTTGGCAGCTCAGTGCGCCCCCGACTGTTCGGGCTGAGCTTGTCGATGCCAGGGCGCTGCCTCCGCCACCGTTCCGGTTGTCGAAGTCCGGTTCCAGGGCGTGGCAGGTGTTTTCATTTCAAACCGGCACAGATCGGTGTTGAGCCAGGAGACAGACATGAACAAGCAAACCTTGCAGGTGAACGGCGCCGTAGTCCTGGCACTGCGCGTGTACGAACCCGCAGGCGCTGCCCGTGCCAGTGTCGTCATTGGCGGGGCCATGGGCGTGCGGCAGTCGTTTTACGAGGCCTTTGCACGCTGGATGGCGCAGCAGGGGTTTCGGGTCACCACGTTTGACTACCGGGGCCATGGCGATTCGCTGCACGGGGCCATGCGCGATGTGAATGCCGATCTGTTTGACTGGGCGCAGGACTACGAGGCGGTGATCTCTGCGGCCAAGGCCGCGCTGCCCATGCAGCCCTTGTACCTGCTGGGCCATAGCCTGGGCGCGCAACTGCCGGGCCTGCTCAGGAAGCCCGGGCAGGTCGATGGCCTGCTCAGCGTGGCGGCGGGCAGTGGCTACTGGCGCGATAACGCGCCGAAGCTCCGGCGCGTCGTTCCGTATTTCTGGTGGGTGCTGGTGCCGCTGGCTACGCGGCTGTGCGGGTATTTCCCGGGGCGTGCGCTCAAGAAGGTGGGCGACCTGCCGGCCGGGGTGATCCTGCAGTGGCGCCGCTGGTGCCTGCACCCGGCCTATAGCGTGGGGGCCGAGGGGCCTGACGTGGCACGGCGCTATGGCGCGGTGCGGTTTCCGGTGCTGGCCTTGTCGATGGCCGACGATGAGCTGATGACGCTGCGCGGCACGCACAACCTCGTCAACCTGTATGCCAACACCGAGCGCCGGGTGGAGAGCATCTCCCCGGCAGAGCTCAAAGTGCGGCACATCGGGCATTTCGGGTTTTTTCGCGACCAGTTCCGCCAGAGCCTGTGGCCGCGCGCGGTGGCGGCGCTGGCCCAGCTGGGTGGCGGTGCGGCGGTGGGCACACCAGTCGCCGGTACGACGCTTTAGCGCCCCATTTCGCGGCACACTTGCGGCATGACTTCATCCATCCATCCATTGGACGAGGCGCTTGCGCTGACGTCTTCGTCGCCCGGCCAGTACACGGGCCAGACCCATCCCGGTTACTGGAACATGGTGGGCCCCTTTGGCGGCGTGACGGCGGCCACGCTGCTGCAGGCCGTGATGCAGCACCCCCAGCGCCTGGGTGATCCGCTGTCGCTCACCGTCAACTATGCGGGCGCCCTGGTGGCCGGGCCCTTCACGGTGCAGGCAACGCCGGTGCGCACCAACCGCTCAACCCAACACTGGACGCTGTCGATCCTGCAGGCCGACGCCGAGGGCGCCCAGGTGGTCACCACCACGGCCACCGCAGTGACGGCCGTGCGCCGCGATACCTGGAGCGCGGGCGACGTGCCCATGCCCGGCGTGCCGCAGCCGGCCGATCTGCCCGCCATTCCCCCGGGCTTTGGCTCGGAGTGGCTCAGCCGCTACGAGATGCGGCCCGTCACCGGGACGCTGCCGCGCGCCTGGGACGGCAGCGGCGACCACAGCCTGACCCAGCTGTGGATGCGCGATGCGCCCCCGCGCCCGCTTGATTTTTGCGCGCTGGCGGCGCTGGCCGACGTGTTCTTTCCCCGCGTCTGGTTGCGCCGCGCGCACCGGGTGCCGGCGGGCACCGTGTCGATCACGGTGTATTTCCATGCGAGTGCGGCACAGTTGCAGGAGACCGGCATGGGCTACCTGCTGGGTCAGGCGCGCGGGCAAGAGTTTCGCAACGGGTTTTTTGACCAGACCGTGCAGCTGTGGAACGAGGCGGGCACCATGCTGGCCACCAGCCACCAGATCGTTTATTACAAGGAATGAAGGGCGGGCCACCTTGCCGCAACAAGGCCCTGCCTGTCATCACGTCCCCCTCAGACCTCACAAAATGACCACCATGACCGAAGCCACCCAAGACATCCTCGTGCACACCGAAGCGGGCGTGACCACCATCACCTTCAACCGCGTGGACAAGAAAAACTCCATCACGACCCGCATGTATGCCGCCATGGCCGATGCGCTGGCCGCCGCCGAAGCCGACGCCAGCGTGCGCGCGGTGGTGTTCCAGGGCGATGTGGCGGTTTTCAGCGCCGGCAACGACATTGGCGACTTTCTGCAGCAGCCGCCCGCTACCCAGGATTCGCCGGTGTTCCGCTTCTTGCGCGGCCTGGCGGCTTTTCCCAAGCCGGTGATTGCGGCAGTGTGCGGCCCTGCGGTAGGCATTGGCACCACCATGCTGTTCCACTGTGATCTGGTCTATGCGGGCGACAACGCAGCGTTCTCCATGCCCTTCGTTAACCTGGGCCTGTGCCCCGAAGCCGCATCGAGCCTGCTGGTGCCGCAAATGATGGGCTACCACCGCGCCGCCGAAGCCCTGCTGCTGGGCGAGCCCTTCATGGCCGAGGCGGCGCTGGAAGTGGGCCTGGTCAACCGCGTGGTGCCGCCCACCGAATGCAATGGCGTGGCCCAGACGCAGGCGCGCAAGCTGGCCGCCAAGCCGCTGTCGGCACTGATCGAAACCAAACGCCTCATGAAAAAGGGCCAGGCCCCGCAGGTGCAAGCCGTGATGGCCGAAGAAGGCGCCAGCTTTGGCCGCATGCTGCGCGAGCCCGCAGCCCGCGAAGCCTTTGGCGCGTTCATGGCGAAACGCAAGCCCGACTTCAGCAATTGCTGAAGTCCGCGCGGTCTGAGGGCTGCCTCGGGCCGTGTGCACTGGTGCCTGATCGTGGGCGTTGATGTGAATGAAAATAGCGTCAAGCGCTTATTGCGCATTGGTTTATAGCTATTAATAAAGTAGCATTGTGCATGAGGGCGCCAAGCCCCGCGCACCTGCTGCCCCAAGGACCCCATGACAAAAACCGTGATACCGCCCGTCGAGTTTGAGCCGGAGTTCATTGCCGGAGTGAAAACCATCTTTGAGGAAAAGATTGTTTTCAACCATGTGCTGGGCCTGAAGGTGGTGAGCCTGGCGCCCGAGCGTGTGGTGGCCCGCATCGACATGAAGCCCGAGCTGGTGGGGCACTATGCCTACAACCGCATTCATGGTGGTGTGATCAGCGCGGGGCTCGATGCCATGGGCGGTCTGGCCGTGATGGCTGCCATTGGCGCGCGCCACATGGACGAGACGCCCGAGCAGCGCCTGCACCGCTTTGCCCGGCTGGGCACCATCGACTTGCGCGTGGACTATCTGCGGCCTGGCATTGGCAGCCATTTCGAGCTGCGCGCCGAGGTGCTGCGCCTGGGCTCGCGCGTGGCCACCACGCGCATGGAGTTTTTCGGGCCCGACGGCGTGCTCATGTCGGCGGGCGCCGCAGCCTACATCGTGTCCTGAACCGGCCGCAGCGGGTGTGCCCATGCAAGTGGTGCAAGTGCATGCAACCATCGAACGATTTGGTTACCGAACTTGCGTGAGACGGCAGGTTGAAATGCCCCTGCGCTCCTACGATCCCTTCTTTTCAAGGAGATCCGATGGCCGTGCAGAACCCTTTTTTTGGCAAACGCGAACCCGAAACTTTTCAGCCCCGCCACACAACGGTCACCCCCAGCAGCAGTGTGAACAGTGTGGCCCCCACTAGCGCCAGCACCAGCGCCGCCACTGCGACCGCAGCAGCGGCCAAGGCACCAGCAGAAAACAGTGGCAGCAAGCTCACTGTGGGCCCCAACATCAAGCTCAAGGGGGTCGAGATCACCGATTGCGACACCCTGGTGGTGGAAGGCACGGTGGAAGCCACCATGGACTCGCGGGTCATCCAGATTGCCGAGCAGGGCGCGTTTCGTGGTTCGGCCGACATCGATATCGCCGAAATCCGTGGTGAATTCAATGGCACGCTCACCGTGCGCGACAAGCTGGTGATCTTTGGCACCGGCCGGGTCAGCGGGAAAATCCGCTATGGCAAGCTGGTGGTGGAAGAGGGCGGCCAGTTGTCGGGCGAAATCGCGGTGGGTGTGGGCACCAGCGCCAGTGCCCGCCCGGCGGCCGCAGCGCGGTCCGTGGAGGTGCCGGTGCCTGCGGTGGCGCTGGCCTGAAGCGAAGCGCCCGATCGGGGCTGAGCCTGCGCCCATGGCATGGGCGCAACGCGCTCAGGAATGCACCGGCACCGGGCGCGGCCGGCCATCGGCGTCGATGGCCACATAGGTCAGGCGCGCTTCGGTCACTTTCAGGTATTTGCCCTGGTCCGAGAACCGCTCAGCATACACCTCGACTTCCACCGTGATGGATGTGCGGCCAATGCGCGTGACGGCGGCGAAGAACGACAGGATGTCTCCCACCCGCACCGGTTGCTTGAAGATGAACTCGTTCACGGCCACGGTGGCCATGCGGCCCTTGATGTAGCGCGCGGGCAGCACCGAACCGGCCAGATCGACCTGCGCCATCACCCAGCCGCCGAAGATGTCGCCGTTGGCGTTGCTGTCGGCAGGCATGGGTATGACCTTCAGAACAAGTTCATGGCTGGAGGGCAACGCGGGCGCGGCAAGGACGGGCAAGTCGGTCATAGGCACAATCTCGGTAAAACAACTATCGGAATTGTCCTTCATGCGCCACTACGGCGAGCCTTCTCCTCCCCCCTCTGCCACCAATCCCGCGCAAAAGCGCTCTGACTGGGCCACGCTTTCCCGCCTTCTGCCCTATTTGTGGCAATACAAGTGGCGCGTTGTGCTGGCCATCGTGTTCATGGTGGGCGCCAAGGTTGCCAACGTGGGCGTGCCGGTGCTGCTCAAAAACCTGGTCGATGCCATGACGATCAAGCCCGGCGACCCCGTTGCCGTGCTGGTGGTGCCGGCGGGGCTGCTGCTGGCCTACGGGCTTTTGCGCCTGTCCACCTCGCTGTTCACCGAGCTGCGCGAACTGGTGTTTTCCAAGGCCACGCAGGGCGCGGCGCGCTCGATTGCGCTGCAAACTTTTGAACACCTGCACGCTTTAAGCCTGCGCTTTCACCTGGAGCGCCAGACCGGCGGCATGACGCGCGACATCGAGCGCGGCGTGCGCGGCATCGAGTCGCTGATCTCGTTCACACTGTTCAACATTGGCGCCACCCTGATCGAAGTGGCCATGGTGCTGACGGTGCTGGCGGTCAAGTTTGACGCCTGGTTTGCCTGGATCACGCTGGCCGCGCTGGCCTGCTACATCACCTTCACGGTGCTGCTGACCGAGTGGCGCACCAAGTTTCGTCGGGAGGCCAACGAGTTTGATTCGGCTGCGCACAGCAAGGCGGTGGATTCGCTGCTCAATTACGAAACCGTCAAGTATTTCAACAACGAAGGCTTCGAGGCCCGCCGCTACGACGAAAGCCTTCAGCGCCTGCGCGCCGCACGCCTGAAGGCGCAAAGCTCGCTCTCGCTGCTCAACACGGGCCAGCAGCTCATCATTGCCACGGGCCTGGTGGCCATGCTCTGGCGCGCCACGCAGGGCGTTGTCGATGGCCGCATGACGCTGGGCGACCTGGTCATGGTCAACGCCTTCATGATCCAGCTCTACATTCCGCTGAGCTTTCTGGGTGTGATTTACCGCGAGATCAAGCAGAGCCTGACCGACCTGGACAAGATGTTCACCCTCATGGACCGCGAGCGCGAGGTGGCCGATGCCCCCGGCGCGCAGCCGCTGGTGGGGCTGGCCCAGCCCACGGTGCGTTTTGAGAATGTGCAATTTGCCTACGACCCGGCGCGGCCCATCCTCAAGGGCATCAGCTTCGAGATTCCCGCAGGCAAGACGGTGGCCGTGGTGGGTCCCTCGGGCTCGGGCAAGTCCACGCTGGCGCGGCTGCTGTTTCGGTTCTATGACATCCAGCAGGGCCGCATCACCATGGCGGGGCAGGAAATCCGCGACGTGACGCAGGCCAGCCTGCGCTCGTGCGTCGGCATCGTGCCGCAGGACACCGTGCTTTTCAACGACACCGTGGCCTACAACATCGCCTACGGCCGCCCGGGCGCGAGCCAGGCCGAAATCGAGGACGCCGCCCGCGCAGCCCGCATCCACGACTTCATCACCTCCACGCCCAAGGGCTACGCCACGATGGTGGGTGAGCGCGGCCTCAAGCTTTCAGGCGGCGAGAAGCAGCGCGTGGCCATTGCACGCACGCTGCTGAAAAACCCGCCCGTGCTGATTTTTGACGAGGCCACATCGGCACTCGATTCGGCCAACGAGCGCGCCATCCAGGCCGAGCTGCAAAGCGCCGCGCGCAACCGCACCACGCTGCTCATCGCCCACCGCCTGTCCACCGTGGTCGATGCGCACCAGATCCTGGTGATGGACGCCGGCCAGATCGTCGAGCGCGGCACGCACAGTGAGTTGCTCGCGCTGGGCGGGCGTTATGCCAGCATGTGGGCGCTGCAGCAAAGCGATCCGTCGGCGTGATTCTTATAAAAACCCTCCTATGAAACCTGTCCTTTTGGCCATCACCGTGCTCACCGACGGGCACCGCGCGCAGATCGCACAGTCCTTCGAGCTCCTCTACGCGCCCGAACCTGCCCAGGCTTTTGAAGCCATCGCCCGCCACGGCGCCCGTGTGCAGGCCGTGCTCACCATCGGCTCCATCGGCCTGTCGGCCGCGCAGATGGATGCGCTGCCGCAGCTGCAACTGGTTTGCGCACTGGGTGCGGGCTACGAGAACATCGACCTGGCTCACGCCCGGGGATGTGGCATCGCCCTGGCCAACGGCGCGGGTACCAACGACGACTGCGTGGCCGACCACGCTTTCGGGCTACTCATTGCCACCGTGCGCGGCATCGTGCAGCTCGATGCGCGCACCCGCGAAGGTGTGTGGCGCACCGCGCTGCCGCTGCCGCCCAACGTCTCGCACAAGCGCCTGGGCATCCTGGGCCTGGGCACCATCGGCCGCAAGATCGCGCAGCGCGCCCTGGGCTTTGAGATGGAGGTGGGCTACTGCAACCGCAGCCCCAAGGGCGACCTGCCCTATCGCTACTTCGACAGCCTGCAGGCCCTGGCCGCGTGGTGCGATGTGCTCGTCATCGCCACCCCCGGCGGGCCGGGCACGCGCCACCTGGTCGATGCAGACATTTTGCAGGCGCTGGGCGAACACGGCTGGCTGGTCAATATCGCGCGTGGCAGCGTGGTGGACACCGCCGCGCTAGCCCGGGCGCTGCGCACCCACGCCATCGCCGGTGCAGGCCTCGACGTGTACGAGAGCGAGCCCGCACCGCCCGCCGAACTCATCGCTCTGTCCAACGTGGTGCTCACGCCGCATGTTGCAGGCTGGTCGCCCGAGGCGGTGCAGAACTCGGTGGACCGCTTCATCGCGAACGCCACGCGCCACTTCGCAGGGCAGCCCATGGTGTCGCCGATCTAATTCGATTTTGAGCTCAATCGGCCTCTAGCGCTTATGGAATAAGCGCAAGAAGCTATGAAAAAATGAGCATCGGAGGGCGGCACATGGACATCAAGGCACTGCAAACCCGCCTGCGCGAATTCGCCGCTGCGCGCGATTGGCAGCCCTACCACGCGCCCAAGAACCTGGCGATGGCGCTGATGGTGGAGGCGGCGGAGCTGCTGGAGCTGTTCCAGTGGCAGACCCTCACCGAATCGCGCGGCTTCACGCGCAACGCGCCCGACAAGGAGCGCGTGGCCGATGAGATTGCCGACGTGCTGCTGTACCTGCTGCAACTGGCCGACCACACCGATGTGGACGTGGAACAGGCGGTGGAGCGCAAGCTGCGCAAGAACGCCCAGAAGTACCCGGCCAAGCACCCCGAACCGCCGCCCGCCGCGCCTGCGCCCACGCCCGAGTCGGGGCCCGCAGCGTCCAAGGTGCATCTGCTGGTCGATTGGGAAAATGTGCAGCCGACCGGACATGCGCTTCAGGCGCTTGTGCCCGAGGGCAGCGATGTGTGGCTGTTTCATGGACCTCACCAGAAAGTGGACGACACCGGCCACCGGCAGGCCTTTGGCGAGAGCGTCACCCAGGTGCCTCGCTCTGGTACTGGCAGGAATGCACTGGATTTTCAGCTCAGCTATTACGTGGGCTACATCGCGGCACGCCAGCCCAATGCCCGTTTCGTCGTCATCGCAAACGACCAGGGCTACGACCCGATGCTGGAGCATGCGCGCGAGCTGGGGTTTGATGCCCGTCGCTGCACCCACCACAAGGCCGCGAAGCAGCCGCTCGCACCGCAGCCGGCCGCGCCGGTCGTGCCACCACCCGCGCCGGTAGCGGAGGTGAAGCTAGACAAGAAGAAAGCCGCCACCAAAGCAGCACCGGTCAGCACCAAAGCCACGCGCCAAGATATGCAGCAACTGCTGAAACTTCTGGATGGTTTGGCGGTGTCCGAGCGTCCGACGCGCAAGGACATGTTTGTGGCCCTGTTGCAGAATCACCTGGGTGAGACCAGCGGGCAGTCGCTGCGCGTTGCCCATGCGCTAGCGCAGTTGCAGGCGCTCAAACGGGTCACTGTGAAGAAGGACGTGGTGAGTTATCCATCGCCTGAACGCGCGCCAGCGCCTGCCAAGAAGGCGGCTGATCCTGCAGTGTCCAAGGTTGCCGCCCCCAAGCCCACGGCGGCCAAGGTGGCGCAAGCGGTACTCGCCAGCTTGCAGAAGATGCCCAAGAACAAACCCACGCGCGTCACGGGTCTGCTCAAGTTCATCGAAACGCACGCGGCCAAGGCGGGCGACCCGCACTCTATGGCCCGGCAGGTCTGCGCCTTGCTGCAGGCGCGCCAACAGGTGGCGCTCTCGCCTGACGGCAAGGGCGTCACCTATCCAGGGTTGAAAGCAAAAAGAGCTGCCAGCGCTTGATGGATAAGCGCTGACAGCTCTTGTTTTTATAGCGTTACTTCTTGCGCGCCGCAATCGCCTTCTCGGCCATGTTCACCAGGTCGGCACCGATCTGACCCTTCCACTTCTCGACCACGGGGCGCGTGGCCTTCACGAAGGCTTCGCGCTCGGCGGGGCTCAGTTGCGTCACGGTCACGCCGTGGCTGGCGATCTCTTTGAGCAGCGGCTTGTCGGCTTCGATCACGCCCTTGCGCGCAATGGCGATCTGCTCCTTGCCGGCGTCGATCGCCGCCTGCTTCACGATCTCGCGGTCGGCGGGGGTCCAGCTGTTCCAGATGTCCTTGTTGACCACAAAGATCAGCGGATCATTCATGTAGCCCCACAGCGTCAGGTGCTTTTGCGCCACGGTATAGAGCTTGGCGGCCATGTAGACCGACAGCGGGTTTTCTTGCCCGTCCACGGCGCTGCTGGCCATGGCGGGCTGGGCGTCGGCCCAGCTCATCTGTGTGGGGTTGGCGCCCAGGGCGGTGAAGGTGTCCAGGAACAGCGGCGAGCCCACCACGCGGATCTTCATGCCCTTGAGGTCTTCGGGTGACTTGATGGCCTTCTTGGAGTTGGAGATTTCGCGGTATCCGTTTTCGCCCCAGGCCAGCGGCACCACGCCCGCCTTGTCCAGGGTCTGGAACAGGCTCTTGCCCACGTCACCCTGGGTGAGTGCGTCTGCAGCGGCGTAGTCGGGCATCAGGAAGGGCAGCGAGAACAGGTTGAGCTGCTTGACCTGGGGCGACCAGTTGATGGTCGAACCCACCGCCATGTCGATCACGCCCTGGCGCAGCGCAGAAAATTCACGCGTCTGGTCGCCCTGGATCAGCGAGACGCCGGGGTACAGCTTGATGTTGATGCGGCCATTGGTGCGCTCGCGCACCTTGTTGGCCCACAGCTCGCCGCCCTTGCCCCAGGGGAAAGCGGTGCCCAGCACCAGCGACATGCGGTATTCGCTCTTGTACGCGGTTTGCGCCAGGGCGGCAGGGGCGGTGAAGGCGAGGGCGGCGGCGGCAGCCACGGCGGAAGTGAGGAAGGTACGCAGTTTCATCGGGTCAGTCTCCTTGTTAGAAATCAATCAGTAGCCCATTTTGGCGGGCAGCCACAGGGCGAGTTGGGGGAAAGCGATCACGGCCACCATCACCAGGAACATGGCCAGCAGCATCCAGCCGACCCAGCGCACGGTGGATTCCATGCGCACGCCGGCGATGCGGCACGACACCATCAGGTTCACGGCCAGCGGTGGTGTGAACTGGCCTAAAGCGACCTTGAGCGTGAGGATCACACCGAACCATACCGGGTCCCACTGGTAGTGCTGCATGATGGGCAGCAGCAGCGGCACGAAGATCAAAAAGATCGAAATGCCGTCGAGGAACATGCCCACGGTGACCAGCAGCACGATCAGCAGTGCCAGCACGCCGTATTCGCCCAGGCCCGAGTTCACGATGGCGTTGGCCACGGGGTCGATCACGCCCAGGGTGGACAGTGAATAGGCAAAAATGCCGGCCAGCGACACCACGAGCAGGATCACTGCCGACAGCTCGCCCGATTCACGCAGGATGGGGAACAGGTCGCGCACAGAGATGGTGCGGTGGACCACCATGCCTACGAACAGGCCGTAGAAAACCGCCACCACGGCGGCCTCGGTGGGTGTGAACCAGCCCGCACGCATGCCGCCCAGAATCAGCACCGGCGCGGCCAGGCCCCACAGGGCTTCGCGCAGGCTTTTCCAGAACGGTGGGCGCGGCATGGTGGCTTCCAGATGGCCCATCTTGTGCCGGCGCGCCATCCACACGGCGGGAACGATCAGTGCAAAGCCGGCCAGGATGCCGGGGATCATGCCCGCCGCAAACAGCGCAGGCACCGAGGCACCGGGCACCAGCACCGAGTAGATGATGAAGGCGACCGAGGGCGGGATCAGGATGTCGGTGGCCGCTGCGGCCCCCACCACGCTGGCCGAGAACGAGGGCGGGTAGCCCGCGCGCGACATGGCCGCAATCATCACCCCGCCCACGGCAGCTGCGTTGGCCGGGCCCGAGCCCGAGATGCCGCCCAGGAACATGGCCACGGCAATGGCCACCAGCGGCAGCATGCCGGGGCCGCGCCCGACCATGGCCACGGCGAAGTTGACGAGGCGCAGCGCGACGCCCGAGCGGTCGAAGATGGAGCCCACCAGCACAAACATCGGAATCGCCAGCAGCGGGTATTTGCCCAGCCCGGCATAAAAGTTTTGCGGCACGGCCAGCAGACCGAACCACTGGCTGTCGGCATTGGCCAGCGCGATGGCGGCGGCACCGGCCAGGCCGAGCGCGGCGCCGATGGGCACGCCCATCAACATCATGGCCAAAAAGGCCACGAACAGCAGGGTGGCGATCATGCCTGGAAGTCTCCGTGGTGGTCTGCGGGCGGTGCCTGGCGGCTGCGCCGGACGAACAGGCCGATGGCGCGCGCGGCGATCAGCGCTGAAATCACGGGCAGCCAGATCGAATACCACCACTGCGGCAGGCCGATGCCGGGCGAGGTTTCGCCAAAGCGGTAGTCGTCCCACACCATGCGCACGCTGAGCACGGCAATCAAGGCGAACAGCAGGGCCACCAGCAGCGCGCCACATTGCGCCAGCAGCTTGCGGCGGGCATCAGAGCCGCCTTCGGCAAAGTACTCGATGCGGATGTGCTGGTCGCGTGCCACGGCGGCAGAGCCGGCCACCAGCGCCAGCACGATCATCAGAAAGACCGAAATCTCTTCGGTCCAGGCAAACGAGGAATTGGTGAAGTAGCGCACCAGCACGTTGGCGAAGGTGATGAGGGCCAGCGCCGCCATCACGATCACCGTGAGCCAGTCTTCGATGCGCAGCGAGCGGGGGGCGTTGTCTTCAGGCGCCGGGGACGCAGGGGCAGAAGCCGTCGGCCCGGGAGGGGAGGAGGGTGGCATGGGGGCAGAGTCTCGGGGAAACAAACATGGCGAATGCTGTCGCTCTGCCCGGCGGTGTTGTGCACCAGGGGCCTGGACGGCGCGCGCTGTGGGCGCGGCCACCTATTATGGGGTGTGTTGATATGCATGCACACCTTCGGGCAGTGCCGTCGGTGCCATCGGTGCGCGCGGATAATGCGGCGATGGAAACCAAGTGGCTTGAGGATTTTGTCAGCCTGGCGGAGACCCGCAGCTTTAGCCGGTCCGCCCAGTTGAGGCATGTAACGCAACCGGCTTTTTCGCGCCGCATCCAGGCGCTGGAGGCGTGGGCAGGGACCGATCTGGTCGATCGCAGTTCCTACCCCACGCGCCTGACCCCGGCGGGCAAGACGCTGTACGACCAGGCGCTGGAAATGCTGCAGGCCATGCAGAACACGCGTGCCATGCTGCGCACGCACACCAGCGCGGGCAAAGACATGATCGAGTTCGCGGTGCCGCACACGCTGGCATTCACTTTCTTTCCGGCGTGGGTCTCGAGCCTGCACGAGAAATTTGGTCCCTTCAAAAGCCGCCTCATCGCGCTCAATGTGCACGATGCGGTGATGCGCCTGGTGGAGGGAGGGTGCGACCTGATGATTGCCTACCACCATTCGTCGCAGCCTTTTCAGCTGGATGCCGACCGCTATGAGATGGTGAGCCTGGGCCAGGAGGTGCTTTCGCCTTACAGCAAGGCCGATGCCGACGGACAGCCCCTGTTCCGACTGCCCGGCCGTGTCGGCCAGCCGCTGCCTTATCTGGGCTATGCGCCAGGTGCCTATCTGGGGCGCATGACCGAGCTCATCCTCAAAGAGTCGGGCACCGCCATCCATCTGGAGCGGGTCTATGAAACCGACATGGCCGAAGGCCTCAAGGCCATGGCACTGGAAGGCCATGGCGTGGCGTTTCTTCCGCACAGCGCCGTTAAAAAAGACGTGCGCGCGCGCAAGCTGGTAAGCGCGGAACCCCCGGACCACACGGGCTTGCAGATCGTGATGGATGTCCGCGCCTACCGTGAAAAACCCAGCGCAAAAGAGGCCCCCAAAGGCACGGCGCAAGCTTTATGGGCGTATTTGCAGGGTTTGGGCTGATGCCCAAGGTGAATGCGGATATAAACTCAGTAGTGTCCGGCTTATTTGATGCTGAAGGGCGGCAACGCCAGTATTGAAGCGGGTTTCAGAGGATTCATGGGTGTCCACGATTTGAATTTCGTTTAGCTCATTTGCGATGCTCGCGGGTTTCAACAACCCGGAGTGGCGCATGAATGTGGGCAAGACGCTGTTCGCACAGGTAATGGAGTTCGTGCCTTGGAAGACCTTCTCGCGCATCATCGACCGCCACGATGGCGATGCAGGTGTTCGCACCCTGGGATGCGCAGACCTGTTTCGTGTCATGGCGTTCTCCCAGCTCACATGGCGCGAATCGCTGCGCGACATC
>NZ_NCFM01000044.1:0-20738 GCF_002281195.1 Acidovorax sp. 35-64-16
CAACATATCCGACACCATGCGCGCCAGGCGTTGGAATTCCTCCGCGTTCGACGCCAGTATGTCTCGATAGGTGTCAGCGTCTCGCCGGGTGGCGAGTGCCACCTGGGTTTGCGTCAGCAGGTTGCTGATGGGCGTGCGAATTTCATGCGCCAAGTCCGAGGAGAACTCGGACAGTCGTTGAAAGTCATTTTGCAGCCTGTCCAACATTTTGTTGAGTTCCTGTGCCAAGTCAGCCATTTCCACAGGAACTGCTTCGATGGGCATTCGCTCATCGAGACGATGGGAACTGACCGTTGTGGCTTGGGTCTTCATGGCGCGCAACGGTGCCATCCCTTTGTAGGCTGCGAACCATCCCAGCATCCCGCTGACAAAGATGGCACAAATAGCATAGAGCACAAGCGTACGCTGTAATTGCGCCATGAATTGCATGTGATCTTCCATGTCAATGGCGATCAGGACATCCAGTGGTGGCGCCGCACTATTGGCAGGGTTGAAACGCAAGTTCAACGCGCGAAATTCACGGCCTTGATTTTTCCAACTCTGAATCTCGGAAATCCGATGCTCTGGTTTTGGCGCGTCCAAAGTGGCTGGAGGTTGAAACCCTTCAGTCCTGAAAAGAACATCCCCATTAGCGTTTTTGACAATGACAGACAAGCCGTGGTGATTGTTCAAAGATTCGCGTAAGCGCGATGGGATGTCATCGGTGGAGTTGGCATTGACTACTATGTTCTCGATCAGGTGCTGCTTGTCTTGCAGCGTGATTCGATCCAGTTCCAGGAAGTGGCGTTCGGTCGCAACCAGGAACAACATTCCAAGCCCCAGCACGACGGCTGCGGCCACCGTCGTGAAAAAGATGGCCAAACGATGGGTGAGCGAGAAGAACCGAAACATTCAAGCGTTCTCCGGTGCTTCCAGCACGTAGCCCATGCCCCGCACGGTCTGGATCAACTTGACGTCCTGGCCTTCGTCAATCTTCAGGCGCAAGCGGCGCATCGCCACTTCGATCACGTTGGTGTCGCTGTCGAAGTTCATGTCCCACACCTGGGAGGCAATCAGCGAGCGAGGAAGCACTTCTCCATGCCTGCGCAACAGCAACTCCAGCAAACCAAATTCTTTGGCTGTCAGGTCAATGCGACGGCCACCCCGCGAGACCCGTCGGCGCAGCAGATCAAGTTCCAGGTCAGCCACGCGCAATGTGTTGGTTTCGGTGCCTC
Source organism: Acidovorax sp. 35-64-16 (assembly GCF_002281195.1). NCBI lineage: Bacteria > Pseudomonadati > Pseudomonadota > Betaproteobacteria > Burkholderiales > Comamonadaceae > Acidovorax > Acidovorax sp. 35-64-16. The sequence goes on from NZ_NCFM01000044.1 coordinate 1,215, forward strand.
CTCGGCCCCGGCGCAAGATTGTCCGTACACGGGCCAGCAACTCGGCGAATGAAAAGGGCTTGACAAGATAGTCGTCAGCGCCCAATTCCAACCCTTTGACCCGATCTTCCACCTGGTCCCGCGCCGTGAGGAACAACACAGGCATCTGCAATCCGCGATTGCGCAGCGACTGCAGCACCTGCCAGCCATCCAGTCCGGGCAGCATGACATCCAGGATCACGAGGTCGTATTCACCTTGGAGTGCCAGGTGCAGGCCATCACTACCGTTTTGCGCCAGGTCGGCCACAAATCCGGCCTCGCTCAATCCCTGGCGAAGGTATTCGCCGGTTTTAGGTTCATCTTCGACGATCAATATCTTCATGGTCACTCTCCGCTATCTGGCGTAGACGTGAGTTTGACGAGTTTCTGCGTGCCTGACACGTAGATAACAAATTTGTAATCCGGCGCACAGCTTTCTGACATGACCGCGCTTCAGAATCACCTCCATGAGATCGGTCATTTTTTGTGATGTGCCCAGCAAGGTCACGCGGGCCCTTGGCAAGCAAGGTGAGATCGTCTGGCAATTCGCCAAGAAGGCGGGCACTGCCGAGTTCGCGTGCCTGATGTCTGGTCATTCGAGGCCGGTATGAAAGGCGCTGTCAAAGTGGCTATGAAATAACCCACTTTTTTTACTCTCAATCGTGAGGAAATCATGAAAACCATCAAGAACATTCTGGCCATCTCCGCTCTTGCCATGGGCACATTCACGCCCATGGGCAGTTTCGCCCAGACCATGATGGATCACGGCAAGATGGATATGTCCCAAGCATCGGCATCCCTGACGGACGGCGAAATCAAGAAGGTCGATCAGGAAACTGGCAAGATCACCATCAAGCACGCAGAAATCAAGCACATGGACATGCCCGGCATGACCATGGTGTTCACCGCAAAAGACAAGAGTCTGCTGGGCAAAGTGAAGCCCGGCGACAAGGTCAAGTTCATGGTCATCAACGAGGGCGGGAAGATGGTTGTCACTGACATTCAGCCCGCTCAGTAAGAACACGCTGCGCGGGCGTGCTGTGTCGTCGCGGTCAGAGGGTTTGAATGCTGAATGCGACGGTTTTTCACCGGAAGAAGGAGAGCACTATGTCAAAAATTCGCCATACCCTGGTTGGTATCTGTGTCGCTTCGCTCTCACTGAGCGTGATGGCGCAAACCGCCGATGAGCACAAGGCCCATCACCCTGCAGGAAGCACATCGCCTGCGTCCACCCAAATGAAGGCGGCCGCGACGCCAACGGGTGCGGGGCAGATGGCCGGAATGGCCAAGATGGACGAACAGATGAAAGCCATGCAAGCGATGCACGAAAAGATGATGGCGGCCAAAACACCAGAAGAGCGGCAGGCGCTCATGGATGAGCACATGAAGCTGATGCAGGACGGTATGGGAATGATGCAGCAGATGGGCGCAGGCATGCAGGGCATGGGTGGCATGCAAGGTGGCAAGGGCATGCCCACCAACATGGCCGAGCGCCATCAGATGATGGAAAAGCGCCTGCAAATGATGGAGTCCATGATGCAGATGATGATGGACCGTCTGCCAGCTACGCCAGCCAAGTAACGCATTCACCGAATTGGGGGTCACCATGAACCATCAACACGGCGGGCACGAGTCGCCCCCCAGCTTTTGGAGTTCTCGCTATGCCATCGGCCTCGTGGTGATAGGCGGCGTGGCGGCATATTTCCTGTTGACCGAACACCTCGCGCATGTCGTCGGGGCGCTGCCTTTTCTCCTGCTCCTCGCCTGCCCGCTGATGCATGTCTTCATGCATGGCGGACATGGGGGGCATGGCGGACATGGCCAGAGCAAGCCTGATGCAACGAAATCTACCGAATCACGCAATGAAGGGGATTCACGATGAACCATACCGAATCCGCTTATGGTCTGTGGTCGCTGGTCATCATCAATTCAGCGATCTTCATCATGTTTGCGTTCAGCTTTTTCAAGCCTGCGACGGCCCGTGACTGGAGAACGTTTGGCGCATTCGCAGCCTTCGTCGTTGCCTTGTTCGTAGAGATGTATGGCTTCCCGTTGACGATTTATCTGATGTCGGGCTGGCTGCAAACCAAGTTCCCTAACCTGGATCTGCTCTCCCACAGCTCGGGTCACCTGTGGTCTACCCTCTTGGGCGAAAAGGGCGACCCGCATTTTGGCGCGCTGCACATCGCCAGCTACGTTTTTCTGGGCTATGGTTTCTACCTGTTGTCCACCGCGTGGAATGTGCTGTACCACGCTCAGCGTCGCCAGTCGCTCGCCACAGCCGGCCCCTATGCACGCACTCGCCATCCGCAGTACGTGGCTTTCGTGATGATTTTGCTGGGCTTCCTGCTGCAGTGGCCCACGTTGCTGACCTTGGTCATGTTCCCAGTCTTGCTCCTGATGTACGGGCGTCTCGCCATCACCGAAGAGAACGAAATGCGCAAACAGTTTGGTGCTGAGTACGACAGCTACGCCCAGCGAACACCCCGGTTTATTCCTCGCATTGGCAAATCCCAGTCGACCACTGACTCTGTGTCAAAAAGATGATCTGGATTTTTTCCCGGCGGTACACGTTTCATTTTTTAGGAGTTTGAAATATGAGCACGATTGATCTGCAAGTCGATGGTATGAGCTGTGGCTCTTGTGTGAAGCACGTCACGCAGGCATTGCAGCCGCTGCCCGGGGTCCGCGGGGTGGAGGTCGATCTCCCGTCTGGCCGCGTCCGGGTGAGCGGGGAACTGGCGCAGGGCAGCGCTCCTTTGCTGAGGGCCTTGACGGATGCGGGCTACCCAGCACAGCTGGCTACAGAAACATCCATTCCCGCTGCGACTTCGCAGCCTAAAGCATCGGGCTGCCACAGTGGCGGCACGGGGGGCTGTGGTTGCCGATAACGGCCACGGCATTTGATTACGGATTGATCGGCCGGGCGATTGCGCTCCCCCGTACTTTTTTGGCAACTCTGAAGGAGCTACGCCATGGATCATCCTGACAACGACTCCCATGCGCCTACGTTCTGGCAGCGCCCATCCGGCTTGGCTCTGGCAACGGCTGCCTTGATCGCCGGTTTTTACCTGCTGCGAGAGCACTGGGGTCATGTTTTGGGCTATTGGCCCTACCTGTTGCTCCTCGCCTGTCCGCTGATGCACCTGATGCACGGCCACGGCGGCCATGGTGGGCATGGCAACCATGCGCAGACACCCCGGCGCACCAATAACGACAAGGAATAAGCAATGGACATGCATGCACACCATCATCACGGCAGTCACCCTCCAGCCGAGCCAGCCCCGCCATCGGAGCTGAAGGATCCGGTGTGCGGCATGACCGTCACGGAGCAGTCTGAACACAAATTGACGCACGAAGGTCGGCCCTATTATTTCTGTAGCGCCAAGTGCCAAGGAAAGTTCGCGGCAAACCCACTGCAGTACCTTGTACCTACAGCACCCGCGGACACCGCGCCAGAGCCTGCCGGCACCATCTATACGTGCCCCATGCACCCCGAGGTGCGGCAGGATCATCCTGGCACCTGTCCCAAGTGCGGTATGACATTGGAGCCCATCATTCCGCTGGACGGGGAAGAAAACCATGAGTTGAAGGATTTTCAGCGCCGCTTCTGGTGGACGCTGCCCTTTACGGTCATCGTCACCGTTCTTGCCATGTTCGGCCACCGCCTCGGGTGGTTTGACATGAAGGTGCAAACCTGGGTTGAGCTGGTGCTGTCCTTACCTGTCGTGTTGTGGACGGGTTGGCCCTTCTTCGTACGCGGTTGGCAGTCCGTTGTCCATCGCAGCCCCAACATGTGGACCTTGATCGCTCTGGGAACGGGCGCGGCCTTTCTCTACAGCCTCGTGGCCACCGTGGCGCCGGGCGTTTTCCCGGATTCGTTCATCTCCCTGGGGCGTGTGGCGGTCTACTACGAGGCGACAGTGGTCATCATCTCGCTGACCATGTTGGGTCAGATCATCGAGTTGAAGGCCCGTTCGCAAACTTCTGCAGCGATCAAGGCGCTGCTCGGTTTGGCACCCAAGACGGCACGTCGCGTCAATGCGGACGGCAGCGAAGAAGACGTACCGCTGAGCAATGTTCACGTCGGTGACCTGTTGCGCATCCGCCCCGGCGAGAAAGTGCCGGTCGATGGCGTTGTGACCGAAGGCAGCAGTGCGGTCGATGAATCCATGCTGACCGGTGAGCCTGTACCGGTGACCAAGCGCCTTGGTGACAAGGTGATTGGGGCCACGATGAACACCAGTGGTGCCTTGGTGATGCGCTCCGAGAAAGTCGGTGCGGCCACCATGCTGTCGCAGATTGTTCAGATGGTGGCCAATGCCCAGCGCTCGAAGGCTCCCATGCAGCGCATGGCGGATGTGGTCGCCGGCAAATTTGTGGTCGTGGTGGTGCTCATCGCCATTGCCACCTTCTTTGTCTGGGGGCTGTTCGGTCCGGAACCCAGCTGGGTGTTTGGCTTGATCAACGCAGTGGCCGTGCTGATCATCGCGTGCCCCTGTGCGCTGGGACTGGCCACGCCGATGTCGGTGATGGTGGCCACAGGGCGTGCCGCGACACAGGGAGTACTGTTCCGCGATGCTGGCGCCATCGAAAAAATGCGCGAGGTGAACACGCTGATTGTGGACAAGACAGGAACGCTGACCGAAGGTAAACCCGCCTTCGACACCGCAGTTGCCGCCCCCGGCTATACCGCGGACGAAGTGTTGCGCTTGGCCGCCAGCCTGGACCAAGGCAGCGAACATCCCCTGGCCGAGGCCATCGTTAGTGCAGCACGTGCCAAGGGCCTGGAACTGATCAAGCCGCTTGATTTCGAGTCCGGCAGCGGCATAGGCGTGCGCGGCATGATCGATGGCAAGCATCTGGTGTTGGGCAACACCGCATTGATGCAGCAGGAGGGCGTGGCCACTGATGCGCTCAAGATCGATGGCGAGCGTCTGCGCAGTGAAGGCGCCAGCGTGATGCATCTGGCCGTGGACAGACAACTGGCTGGAATCTTGGCCGTGACCGATCCCATCAAAGCCACCACGCGGGAAGCTATTCAAAATTTGCACGCCAGCGGCTTGCGCATCGTGATGGCAACTGGCGATGGTCTGACCACCGCCAAGGCCGTGGGTGCCAAACTGGGAATCGATGAGGTGCATGGCGAAGTCAAGCCCGCCGACAAGCTGGCGCTTGTGGAGCGGCTCCAGAAAGAGGGCCACATTGTCGCGATGGCCGGCGATGGTATCAACGATGCGCCTGCGTTGGCCAAGGCCGATGTCGGCGTGGCCATGGGCACGGGAACCGATGTGGCTATGAACAGTGGGCAGGTCACGCTAGTCAAAGGCGACTTGCGCGGAATCACTGCGGCGCGTGATATCTCCACTGACACTGTCCGAAACATGCGCCAGAACCTCCTGTTCGCATTCGTTTACAACGGCATTGGGGTGCCGATTGCGGCAGGCGTGCTGTACCCGTTCACTGGGTGGTTGTTGTCCCCGCTGATCGCGGCACTGGCCATGAGCCTGAGCTCGGCCTCGGTGATATTCAATGCGCTGCGTTTGCGGCGCGGAAAAAGATGACCCCGTAGTTCGGAGGAATGATGAAAACCCCCACGTCACCACAAAAACCTCGGACCTCTCAACGCACCACGGCGGGGGGTAAGGAAGCAGCGGTGCAAGGGACGCACCGCCAGGCAGAGGATCTACCACCGACCGTCTTGGATCATTCCGAGGAGTTGTTGAAGCCTGCGCCACAGGATGCGTCCAGTGGCATGAAAAGAGCAGCTAAAGCACCTTCGGCGCAGGACTATTTCGATTACCAGCGTGATTTCTTCGAACGCACCATTCTGTTCTGGGACACGCTTCGCCAGCGCGCGAACAACATGCTGGAGCACGAGCGAGCCGGATTGCCGCCGCTTCTGGACTTCAAGTATGAAACGCTGTTGGACGCGCGCAGCTTCGAACGGTCCGTCAACTATGCACTGCTACGCATCACGGAAATCGACGGGCATTGCTGGGACGACTGCGTCGACTCTGACAAACCGCCGGTCATCATCGTCGATCCACGCGCCGGCCACGGCCCCGGCATTGGCGGCTTCAAGCGCGACTCCGAAGTCGGGATGGCCATGCGCGAAGGCCATCCGGTTTATTTCGTGATTTTCTTTCCAGAGCCGGCTCTGGGGCAAACCCTGGCAGACGTTTTGCATGTGCTGCGGCGTTTCGTCGAAGAGGTTGCAGTACGCCATCCTGGCAATGCTCCTGTGCTTTATGGCAACTGCCAGGCCGGGTGGGCGGTGGCGCTGCTGTCCGCAGACTGCGCCGGTCTGGTCGGACCGGTGGTGCTCAATGGCTCTCCTTTGTCGTATTGGGCGGGCGAGTCCGGTGTCAATCCGATGCGTCTTTCCGGAGGACTCCTTGGCGGCAGCTGGTTGGCGCATCTGACGGCCGACCTGGGCAATGGCCGGTTTGACGGGGCCTGGCTAGCGCAGAATTTCGAGAACCTCAAGCCCGAAAAGGCCGTTTGGGAGAAGTACGCCCAACTCTTCACCAACGTTGACAGTGAGCAGGCGCGCTTTCTGGAGTTCGAACGATGGTGGAACGGTTTCTATTTCCTGAGCCGAGAAGAGATCCTCGCGATCGTTGAGAATTTGTTCATCGGCAACCAGCTTGAGCAGGGTGTTTTCCAGATTTGCCAGGGTTGTACTGCTGACCTGAGGCGGATCAGGAATCCAATCGTCATCTTTGCCTCTTACGGCGACAACATCACGCCACCGCACCAGGCGCTTGGGTGGATCCCCGCTGTCTATAGTGACACCGATGATCTCAAGCGGGCAGGGCAGCGCATCGTTTACCTCACGAACCCGCATGTCGGCCATCTCGGCATTTTTGTCTCTGCTGGGGTGGCTCGTCTGGAGCACCGGGCGATCCTGGAGAGCCTGGCTGAGATTGAGGCGCTGGCACCGGGCCTCTATGAGATGAAGATCGACAACCCGTCCGGGAGCCTGGACTGCCATAAGCCCTCCTACAGCATTCGCTTTGAATCCCGTCAGGTTGAAGACTTGAAAACGGATTACCCGCAAGAAGCCTTTGAGCGGGTGAAACAGGTCTCGACATTCAATGAGGCGCTTTACCGGGCATTTGTCAGTCCCTGGGCACAAGCGTTCTCCACGCCCTGGACAGCCGAAGTGCTTAAGTGGCTCCATCCAATGCGCAGCAGTAGGTATTTGTTTTCAGAAGCATTTAGTCCGTGGATGAAAGGGGTCAGTCTGTTGGCCGAACCCCTCGCCAGGAGCCGACAGCCGCTTGCGCAGCATCACCCATTGATCGAGCGTGAGCGTGAAGCTGCAGAACAAGTAACTCATGCGCTGGGACGACTGCGTGAAGGCCGCGACGCTGCGGTTGAGCAAGCGTTTCGTCTGATTTTTCAACGCCCTGGCTAGTTTTTATGCGTCCTGGACATGATGGAAAAAACGGTGACGGCAATACTGGACACCCAAAGCAGACGTAACCCTGTTCTAGGTGCCATTTCTCAGCAAGGATTGATCATGATGATAAGAAAATGCAACTGGCTTTCGGCAGCGGTCCAGGTCGGTCTGCTGGCCTGGTCTGGAACCACGTTGGCTGCCGAACAGGTATATGTGGCCAATGAAGGCGCTGACACGGTCAGCGTCCTCGATGCGGCATCGTTGAAAACGCTGACGAACGTGCGCGTCGGCAAGATGCCTCACAACGTGCAAGTGTCGCCCGACGGCAAGCTCGCATGGTTGACCAACAACGGCGAGCCTGACCAGGCAGCCGACGTTTCTGCGCACAAGGGCATGGCCCAAGGCGACCACGATGCGATGGGAAAACCGGGCGCGATCTGGGCCATCGACACCGCGACCAACATGGTCGTCGCCAAGGTGCCGGTGGGTATGCACCCGGCCCATGTGGTGGTGTCACCAGACGGCCGCCTTGCCTATGTCACCAATGGCGGCGACAACACGGTCACCGTGATCGACACAGCGGCGCGGAGCCACGTGGCGACGATTCCGGTCGGCCAGTTTCCCCATGGTCTTCGGTTCAGCCCGGATGGCAAGGAGGTCTACGTCGCCAATCTCAAGGGTGGCACGGTATCTGTCATCGACACCGCCAGCCAGAAGGAGGTTGCGCAGGTGCCGGCTGGCAAGGGTCCGGCCCAGACTGGCTTCACGCCAGACGGCCGTTTGGCATTTGCCTCGTTGTCCGGCGAAAACGCTATAGCCGTGATCGACCCAGCAACACGCAAGGTGATTCGCAAGGTTGCGGTAGGAACGGTGCCGATCCAGTTGTACGCCACGCCTGACTCGCGCACGCTCCTGGTGGCCAACCAGGGTACGCGCAAGATGGCGGGCAAGACCGTCAGCATGATTGACCTGGAGACTTTCAAGGTCGTCAAGACAGTCGTAACTGGCGCTGGTGCTCATGGCGTGGTCGTTGATCGTGAAGGGCGGTACGCCTATGTGACGAACATCTACGCCAATTCGGTTTCCATGCTTGACGTGAAAGATCGCAGGGTAACGAAGACCGTTCCTGTCGGTAAGGCACCCAACGGCATCAGCGTGACGCCTTGAGTGGGGCCCGTCGCCTACACCGGTACGTACCGGTACACAAGAATGTAGAACCAGCCTGCGCCAGCCTTTTGTTGTCTTGACTGGTATTTATGCAACACCGCAGCGCCGGCCCATGAAGCCATCAAACGCGCCAACCTTCATCGGCGGCCGGTATGCCATGCCCCCAGGAAGCGCATGACAGAAATGTAATTTTTGAAACATCTTTCCGTCAGCCTTGGGCCCGCAAAATACATAACACGCATTCACACAAGGTAGGCGGATGCCAACGCAAAGTACAACAACCTGAAATTCAGTGACCGAGGGTCTGATGCAACGTGAGGAATTTATGCTGAACGTGGATTGGACCGAAGTGGTGGCGCTGTTCAATGTCGACTCGCGTTATGCCTGCAGTGTGGTCGTTGCGCCTGTCATACGCAAGATCGTGCCTGCGACTACGCAGGCCGCCAACGGAGCGCATCGATGAACAGCTACGAACTCCCCCCGGGCGCCCCGGGCTTGGTTGCCGCGCTTGCTGTCGGTCTGGTGATTGGCCTGGAGCGCGGCTGGCACGATCGCGAATTGCCGGAGGGTGGACGTGTTGCAGGCCTGCGCACCTTTGCGCTGACCGGACTGCTCGGTGGCGTGCTTGGGCATCTGCAGCCAGATTTCGGCGCTTGGCCTTTGCTGGGTGCGCTGCTCGGACTCGCCCTGCTGCTGACGGTGTCCTACGCCCGTAACGCCAAACTGTCGGGTAACCTGAGTGCCACTACCCCGGTGGCGATGCTTCTCACTCTGGTCCTGGGTGCCTTTGCGGCACACGGCAACATCACCTTGGCGTTGTCGGCAGCAGTGGTTGGCGCTGTGTTGCTGGATCTCAAGCCGACCTTGCACGGTTGGTTGCGTTTGATCGATCACCGCGAATTGACTGCATCGCTGCAACTGCTGGTGTTGTCCATGGTCATCCTGCCTTACCTGCCCAATACGGGCCTCGGGCCCTATGCCGCGCTCAATCCGTACCAGCTGTGGTGGGCAGTCATCCTGATTGCGGGCCTGTCGCTGACGGGTCACTTTGCCATGCGGATCACCGGCGCGCAAAGGGGTGTGCTGTGGACCGGGATCCTGGGAGGACTGGCATCTTCCACCGCAACCACGTTGGCTTTGGCTCGCTACGCACGCGAGCAGCCTTCGCTGACAGGCGCGGCGGTAGCCGGCACGTTGGCATCCTGTGGCGTCATGTTTTTTCGCATGGTCGTTCTGCTGGGTGTCATCCAGCCGGCGCTGCTGTCCACCTTCGGCAGCGCCCTGGTGGTCACTGGCGTGGCACTGCTGTGTATGGCGCTATGGCGGTGGCGCAAGTTGGACCGCACGGTCGTGGGGGAGGGCGCTGTCGGCGCGATGGCGCCATTCGACCTGGGTACCGCGCTTGGCTTTGGTGTGCTGCTCGCTGTCATGAGCGTCCTGGTGCCCGCGGCAAAGCAATGGCTGGACACCAGTGGCCTCTACGTGCTGTCGGCGGTTTCTGGCCTGGCGGACGTGGATGCGATCTTGATCTCGCTCGCTCGGCTGCACGGTGCCGGGGGATTGTCCACGGTCGCCACCGTCACGGCGCTCGGTCTCGCGACGCTGGCAAACATGGTGGCCAAGGTCGGCATCGCCTGGACGACGGGTGGAGCGCAGGTCGGTAAATCGGTTGTTTTCGGCTACCTGGGCGCGATGGCGTCGGGAGTGGTCGTATTGGTGTTGAGCTTGACGTTTTCGTGAGCGTCCACCGGCCACGTCTTCAGAATTTTTGTATTTAAACAATAGGGACCACCGCTATGGAAAAGTCATTTCATCGATTCTCTGAACTGTTTGCCCAGCTCGGCCTGCGCATGGATGCAGCAGGCATTGGGGAGTTCTTGGAGGCCCACTCTCCACTGCCGGCCGATGTGCTGCTGGCCGATGCCCCATTCTGGACGCCAGCTCAGGCGACTCTGTTGCGCGAAGAGCTTCTGGAAGATGCGGACTGGGCCGAAGTAATTGACCGGTTGAATGCCGCCTTGCGTGCACCCAAGGGGAGGTCATGATGCCTATGAGGAATCGTCTGTCGTTGGGGGTAGTCGTGGTGTCTCTGGCGCTGAGCTCGATGGTTCACGCGCAGGAGGCCAAGCTGGGATCGAGTGTTGAAGGGTTGCTGCAAGCGGCCAGGGATAGAAACCCAGAAATCGCCAGCATGCGTTTTGATGCGGATGCGGCAGCAGAGCGCGTCGCGCCTGCGGGCGCCTTGCCGGATCCTAAATTCCGAACCGAATTGCGTGACATCACGCGCATGGGAGAACAAAACCCCACGCTATTGCCAGGGCGCGTCGGAAGCACCCGCTACGTGCTGATGCAGGATTTTCCCTGGATGGGCAAACGCGGTCTGAAGCGTGAGGTGGCTGAGTCACAAGCACAAGCTGCGAGAAGCCGTGCAGCAGGCGCCTGGGTTGAACTGGCTGGCAAGATCAAGACGACTTATGCCGAGCTCTATTACCTGGACCAGAACGAACGCTTGTCGCGGGAAATTCTCGACCTGATGGCGCGATTGGAAAAAGTCGCGCAGGTCCGCTATGCGGGCGGGCTTGCTGCGCAACAGGATGTGATCCGTGCGCAGGTGGAGCAGTCCACCATGCGCAACGAACTGATTGCACTGGACGCTGAGCGTCGCCAACTCCAGTCCAAGTTGAATGCGCTCGTGGGGCGTCCGACCTCGGAGATTTTGGCTGCACCCGAGCAGATCCGCGCCTTGCCGTCGCCGGAGCAAGTCAGCTTCGCAGCGCTGGAAGGGCGCGCCCGGATGAACAATCCGCTGCTGCGCACGGAAGAGTCCCAGATCAGGGCGGCCGAGAAGAACCGCGAGCTGACCTACAAGAACCGCTATCCCGACTTCAACGTCGGTATCTCTCCGATTCAGTACCGAGGCTCGATCAAAGAGTGGGAGCTGATGGTCGAGTTGAATATTCCCCTGCAGCAAGATTCGCGGCGCGCCCAGGAGCGGGAGTCCGAGGCCATGTTGGCCGCTGCACGCTCACGCCAGGAAGTCGTCACGAATCAAGTCCTGGCAGACCTTTACGCCAACGTGGCAGGTTTTGAGTCCGCCCGGCGCTCTCTGGCGTTAACGACCGAAAGTCTCTTGCCGCAGTCGGAGTTGACCTTCCGCTCTGCGCTGGCTGGGTACCAGACGGGCAAGGTGGATTTTGCGACCTTGCTGGACGCGCAGCGCCAGATTCGTCAGTCCAAACTGAATCAGATCAAAGCCGGCGTGGAAGCGCAGAAGCGGCTTACCGAAATTGAACGCATCGTGGGAGAAGAACAATGACAACAGGTTTCAAGGCCGGCGTATTCCTGGCTATCGTCGCCGCAGGGTTGGCGGCGGGTGGTGGCTATTGGATGGGACAGCGCCAATCAGAAGCCCGCAGTGGTGACCAGACTGCGTCGCAGGGCGCCTCTGCCGGTCCTACCAAGAAGGAGCGCAAGGTACTTTTTTACCGTAACCCGATGGGGTTGCCCGACACATCTCCCACACCGAAAAAAGATCCAATGGGGATGGACTACATCGCGGTCTACGAGGGAGAGCAGGAAGAAGCAGAAACCAACTCCAATCAAATTCGCATCAGCACCGAAAAGATTCAGAAACTTGGCGTTCGCACCGAGGCGGTGAGTCTTCGCTCTCTGGACAAGGTAGTGCGTGCCGCCGGACGCATTGAACCAGACGAGCGCCAGACCTTCACCATTGCTGCCAAATTTGAGGGCTATGTTGAGCGTCTGCATGCCAACGTTACCGGGCAGACGGTGAACAAGGGGCAGCCACTCTTCGAGGTATATAGCCCCGAACTGGTGTCTGCTCAGCGCGAGTACGCCATCGCGGCACAGGGTGTTGACGCGTTGAAGGATGCCTCTGGTGAGGCACAGCGTGGCATGCGTGAGCTGGCCGACTCCAGCCTGGCGCGGCTTCGCAATTGGGATATCTCGGACGAGCAGGTCAAGACCTTGGCCAAATCCGGCGACGCACGCCGCACGCTGACATTTCGCTCACCAGTGGCAGGGATCATCACCGACAAGAAGGCCATCCAAGGTATGCGATTCATGCCGGGCGAAATGCTCTACCAAGTCGCCAACCTGTCCTCGGTCTGGGTCATCGCCGATGTCTTCGAGCAAGACATCGGCTTGGTCAAGTCGGGGGGCAAGGCCAAGGTGCAAATCAATGCCTACCCAGACAAGGTGTTCCAGGGGACAGTCAGCTATGTGTATCCCACCCTGAAGCCTGAAACCCGAACGGTGCAGGTGCGCGTGGACTTGTCGAACACGGGTGGCTTGCTCAAGCCTGGCATGTTTGCCCAGGTGGAACTTCCGACCGCCAGCAAGGGGGCGGTTTTGACGGTGCCGACTTCGGCCGTGATTGACAGCGGCACGCGCCAGATCGTCCTGGTGCAGCTCAAGGAGGGACGATTCGAACCCCGCGATGTCAAAGTGGGCGCACGCAGCGACGACCGCATTGAAGTCACCGAGGGCGTTCGCGAGGGTGAGCAGGTGGTCATCGCTGCCAATTTCCTGATCGATGCAGAAGCCAACCTCAAGGCGGCCGTGGGCGGCTTTGGGCACTCCTCACATGGAGCTAAGTCGGAAGCACAAGGCACCCCTGATGCGAGCAAGCCCGCTGCCGCCGTCGGGCACCAAGGTGAGGGCAGGGTGGAGGAGTCTGATGCGAAGGCCGGCACGGTGACCATTGCCCATGGTCCCATACCCTCCCTCAAATGGCCCGCAATGTCCATGGAGTTCAAGGTCTCCAACAACGGGCTGATGACGGGCTTGCAACCTGGCACAGCGGTGGTCTTCGAGTTCGTTGAGCGTGGACAGGGTGAATGGGTGGTCACCTCCGTGAAACCCGTGGGCAAAGCGGCGGCCACTCCGCACGCCGGCCATAACTGATCTTCAGGGAACAACATGCTCGCGAAGATCATTGACTGGTCAGGAAGAAACAGCTTCCTGGTGCTGCTTGCCACGCTGTTTGTCATTGTCGCAGGGGTGTTCGCTGTGTTGCGAACGCCTCTGGACGCGCTGCCGGACTTGTCCGACGTTCAGGTCATCGTCTACACCGAATACCCTGGACAAGCGCCCCAGGTGGTTGAGGATCAGGTCACCTATCCCTTGACCACCGCCATGCTGTCGGTACCCAAGTCCAAGGTGGTGCGCGGCTTTTCGTTCTTCGGAGCGTCCTTCGTCTACATCATCTTTGAGGATGACACAGACATCTATTGGGCGCGTTCGCGCGTGCTGGAGTACCTCAACTTCGCATCCAGCCGAATGCCCAAGGGGGTCACGCCGCAAATTGGCCCTGACGCCACCGGTGTGGGTTGGGTCTACCAGTACGCGTTGATCGCCAAGGACCGGACGCTGGCCGAGTTGAGAACTTTGCAGGATTGGTACCTGCGCTACCAGCTGACCAAGGCGCATGGCGTCGCTGAGGTGGCATCCGTCGGTGGCTTTGTCCAGACCTACCAGATCACCGTCGACCCGGTGAAGCTGCGGGCCTACGGCATTCCTTTGGCCAAGGTGTCACAGGTCGTGCGCGACTCCAATCGTGACGTCGGCGGCCGTGTGGTGGAGATGGCCGAGACAGAGTACATGGTGCGCGGAAAGGGCTATCTGCGCGGCGCGGCGGACATTGAGAACCTGGTCGTCAAGGCCGAAAAAGGAACACCAGTATTGATTCGAGACATCGCTCGCGTTGAACTCGCTCCCGATGAACGGCGCGGCCTGACCGAACTCAACGGGGAGGGGGAGGTGGTCTCGGGCATCGCCATGGCCCGCTATGGCCAAAACGCCCTGGAAGTCATCCATAACCTGAAGGAGAAAATTACCGAAGTTTCGGCAGGGCTGCCGCAGGGCGTCAGCATCCAGGCTGTTTACGACCGATCTGACCTGATTCATCGGGCCATCGATACGCTCAAGCGAACGCTGATTGAGGAGAGCCTGATCGTTGCCTTGGTCTGCATGGTCTTTCTCATGCACGTCCGTTCAGCCCTCGTGGCTATCTTGATGTTACCCGTAGGGGTGCTGATCTCATTCATCGCGATGCGCTTGCTGGGCATGAATTCCAACCTGATGAGTCTGGGTGGTATCGCCATTGCGATCGGTGCCATGGTGGATGCGGCCATCGTCATGATCGAGAACGCCCATAAACACCTGGAGCGGCTCCCACCCGAGCACAACAGCAAGCAGCGGGTCGAGGCCATGATCGCCGCGTGCAAGGAGGTTGGCCCGGCACTGTTCTTCTCGCTACTGATCATCACCGTGTCGTTTCTGCCCGTGTTCACGCTCGAATCACAGGAGGGGCGCATGTTCTCACCGCTGGCGTTCACCAAGACGTTTTCTATGGCAGGAGCGGCGCTGTTGTCGGTGACGCTGGTGCCGGTGCTCATGATGATTTTCATTCGCGGACGCATCATGCCGGAGTCCCGTAACCCGGTGAACCGGTTCCTGATCTGGGCCTACCGACCCATCATCGCTGGAGTGATGCGCTGGAAGAAGGTGACCATTGCCATTGCCCTGGTCGTGCTTGGGGTGTCGTTCTATCCGGCCAGCAAGCTGGGGTCCGAGTTCATGCCGACGCTCAATGAAGGCACTTTGCTCTACATGCCTGCTTCGCTGCCGGGCATGTCGATCACCAAGGCCGCCGAGTTGCTTCAGACGCAAAACAAGATCATCAAGAGTTTTCCAGAGGTTGAATCGGTCTACGGTAAGGCAGGACGGGCCAACACGGCCACCGACCCAGCACCGACCGAGATGTTCGAGACGGTCATCAACCTCAAGCCGGAGTCAGCGTGGCGATCTGGCATGACCATCGACAAATTGATCGCCGAGATGGACAAGGCGCTGCAGTTTCCTGGCGTCTCCAATGCCTGGACCATGCCCATCAAGGCGCGCATCGACATGCTGTCCACCGGTATCCGCACACCCATTGGTATCAAAGTCTTCGGCAAGGACTTGAACGAAATGGAACGCCTGGCGCGGGAGATCGAGACCGTAGTGAAATCTGTGCCCGGCACCACCTCGGCATTCGCGGAGCGGATCACAGGCGGCTTCTACCTGAACATCGAGCCCGACCGCGCCCAACTGGCACGCTACGGTCTGGCGGTGGGTGATCTCCAGGAGGTCATTGGTACGGCGCTCGGCGGTGACATGGTGACCACCACGGTGGAAGGGCGAGAGCGTTTTGGCGTTACGGTTCGCTACCCACGCGAATTGCGGTCTGACCCGCAGCAGATCGCCCGCGAAGTGCTGGTGCCGACCATGGATGGAGCCATGATTCCGCTGGGCCAGGTTGCCCGCGTGGAGGTGGCCAAGGGCGCCCCTGGCATCCGTACCGAAAATGCGTTGCTATCTGCCTACATTTTTGTGGACATCCGTGAGCGTGATATCGGTGGCTACGTCGCCGAGGCGCGCAAAGCCGTGAATGACCAGGTCAAGTTCCCACCCGGGTACTACGCCACATGGAGCGGTCAGTTTGAGTCCATGGAACGTGCCATCGAGAAAATGAAATTCGTTGTGCCAGTAACGCTGTTGCTCATTTTCCTGCTGCTGTACCTGAACTTCAGGCGACTGACGGAGACTTTGATCGTCATGCTGTCGGTGCCGTTCGCGTTGGTTGGCGGCGTCTGGCTGATGTGGTGGCTTGGCTACAACCTCTCTGTCGCAGTTGCTGTGGGCTTCATTGCCCTGGCTGGTGTGGCCGCTGAAACCGGGGTCGTCATGCTGATCTACCTGGACCACGCCTGGGAAGAGATCAAGGAAAAACGCCGCTCTGAAGGGAAAGAGCCAGGAGTTGGTGACCTTTACGAGGCAGTCATGGAGGGCGCCGTAGAGCGTGTTCGTCCCAAAATGATGACGGTCGTTGCCATCATGGCGGGCCTGCTGCCCATCATGTGGGGGACCGGCACCGGCTCGGAAGTGATGAGTCGCATTGCCGCGCCGATGGTCGGTGGCATGATTTCTTCGACCGTGCTCACGCTGGCTGTGATTCCGGCGCTTTACGCACTGGTCAAACAGTTTGAACTTCGAAGACAGCGCGCTTCGGGAACGGATTCACAACCCATCCGACCCACTCTGGGGCTTGATGCATGAGCCATGAGCGCTTCCTTGATGTGCACCAGAAATACGTGCAATGGGCAGAGAAAATCACGCTGCCCCCTGGCGCCGACGCGGGGCGTGGGACAGGCTCTAAAAGGAGGCGCTCTACTTGTTTCACCAACTGCTCTGACTCCTCTCTCAATGCACAACACACCAAACTGCGAGTTGACCTCCTTTGAGAAGCTCAACCGCGACTGCTTCTGTCTGAGCCTGGATCCTGCGGCGCTGGCGGCTGCGCTCGATGCCGAGTTGGGCTCTCCGAGCTTGTCGCAGCTAGTGCGCGACCGATGCCCCTACCTTTTTGCTGCGCAGCCTGTCTTCGTGGCGCGGCCTCCTCTCGAACGAATGGCCCGCGTCGTGCAAGCCATCGAGGCAGTGGTGGCACTCCCGGCCTACCGGGAGCAGGTCTTGGCGGATGCCCCCGCCATTGCGCGGGCCGGCACCGGTGGCTCCCAGGGCGTGTTCTTCGGCTATGACTTCCATCTGGACCAAGACCGTCTCGGTTTGATCGAAATCAACACAAACGCTGGTGGTGCGATGCTGAATGCGGTGCTGGCCCGTGCTCAGCGCAGCTGCTGTCAGGCTGTGCAGGCAATGGTGCCAAGCCGCGGCGCCGTCGCAACGTTCGAGCAGCGGCTGGTGGACATGTTCCGCCGTGAGTGGCGGCTGGCCGGTCACTCACGGCCGTTGGTCTCGATCGCTATCGTGGACGAAGCGCCGCAGCAGCAATACCTGTATCCAGAGTTCCTGCTGTTCCGGCAGCTGTTTGAGCGCCATGGACTGCAGGCCATCATTGTCGATCCCTCCGAGCTGGCGTGCCGTCACGGCAGGCTCTGGCACGGCGAACTCGCCATCGACGTGGTTTACAACCGTGTCACAGATTTTTATCTGGATCTGCCTGCCAACGCCGTGCTGCGACAGGCTTGGCTGGAACAGGCAGCGGTTCTCACGCCCCATCCGACGGCGCACGCGCTATACGCCGACAAGCGGCGACTGGCCTTGTTCAGTGACGATGGTGCGCTGCGGGAGCTGGGCGTTGCTGACGACGACAGGCAGGTGCTGCTGGCGAACGTGCCGCGCACCGAAGTGGTCGATGAGGCACATGGTGACCGGCTGTGGGCGGCTCGTCGTAGCCTGTTCTTCAAACCCGCGGCGGGCTTCGGTAGCCGCGCCGCGTACCGAGGTGACAAACTCACGCGCCGGGTCTGGCAGGAGATCATGACGGGAGCCTATGTAGCACAGGCCCTCGTGCCTCCGGGCGAACGCGTCATTGCGAATACGGAGGGACTGCAGTCCATGAAATTCGATTTGCGCGCCTACGCCTATGCCGGCGACGTTCAGTGGGTTGCTGCACGCGTGTATCAGGGACAAACCACGAACTTCCGCCAGCCGGGCAGTGGCTTTGCCCCCGTCTACACCACCGTGGATGGCTCCGGCCGCGGAATGTGCGAGCCGGATGTCGAACACGCGTCCTATGTGTTCCTGCTCGACGAGGCGGGGGACGTGCACGCCTTGCCGCATGTGCTGTATGTGGCGCTTGCCAGGGGTCAGGCCTTGGCACCAATGTTGGCGGACCAAACTCTGCGCCTGGCGGACTGGTATGTACGGCTTCGGGCCGATGGGGTGCCGGGTGCTGTGGTCAACGAGACCTATGGGTTTGTCCGCTTCGACCGAGAGGGGCGGTTCAAATTGGAGGCTGCGCCAGGAGATGCCGCATGGCCTACTCCTGAGGAGCACCGACGGATGCAGGAGCTGCTGTTCTCCATAGACCTGGAGCCCAACGGCGCCTGATCATAGGAGCCGGGAGGAGGGTGGGCCGCCCAACGAAGTGAATCATTTGGGTTGCTGCAAGAATGGTCAGACGATGATGCGTGGCTTCTGGCCTGGCACCATGCAGATGGTCACGTCGCATGGGCGAGGACCAACTCCCACCAGATGCACGCAGCGACCAATCCCATCTCAAAAGTTACGGGGCACAGGTTTCTTTGGCGGCTTTTGCGCCATCTTTGCAGGCCTTGACTTCGGCCTCATAACGCGCCTTGCGCAATTGGTTCAGGTATGGCGTCGTCTGTGCGCGCGGGCCATGGTCGAGCTGCAATACGAGTTTCTTGGGAGGGCAGACCTTTTCTTGGTCTGGAGCGGCACTGGCCGAGAGACTGAAGCCAAGGGTCGTGGCGCCAACGAGAGCGATGAGCAAGTATTTCATGATGAACTCCTTGGATAGGAAAACCGAACGTATGAATCAGCGAGGCACAGGGCTGCCGGCTGACTGCGCCAACAGCGGTACGCGAAGCGCAAGGGCACGCTTTTTTCTGTTTTTGACAGATCCCGGGGTTTCTGTGCCAACGTCGAAGGTTTTTTCCGCAGTTGCCACGCCGCCTGTTTAGATTCCTCGGCCTCCCCGGAAACCCGCTGCAACCCCAACTGGCAATCAACCCCGGTAGTAGAGACGCAGACGCGCGTCGCGTTCTTCAGGGGACTCGCTCCGCAATTCGTTGATTACTTGCTCACGCGTCTTGCCTGGACCTGCCGCATCAGGTGTGCGAAGCGGGAAGTTGCTTTGGCCGTAAGAAAGTCGTCCTTGCTGCATAGCAGCCTTAGTTTCGGCGATGACTTGCTCTCGCGTCTTCTCGCTCTTGAAATGTTCCGGGTGAACGATGAAGCCCTTTTCGTTGTTGGCGGGATGCTCGTACGCTGCCGAAGCAATCCCTGGAAGGCCCAAGGTAACCACTGCGGCCGCGGCGGCAATCATGGAAGAAAGGGAAAGACGTTGTTTGATCATGGTTGAAGCTCCTAGCGATGGT
>NZ_NCFM01000045.1:0-20630 GCF_002281195.1 Acidovorax sp. 35-64-16
TGCAAACCTTCTTCTCCACCACCCAGATCTTCCCAACAGGGACACCTCTGAACAGCGAAGCCTGCGACTATAGCATGGAAAAATGAGGAAAACCGGAAAGCAGAGGGCGCGTCTCGTGCAGGTGGTAACAGCCGCCAGCCCGTCCACAACCGACTGTTCCGCACAGGCACTACAGCAGCACAATGTCGTACTGCTCTTGCCCCATGGCGCTTTCGGCCTGAAGAGAAATTGGCTTGCCGATGAAATCACTGAGACCTGCCAGATGTTGGCTTTCCTCATCCAGAAACAATTCCACCACACGGGGTGAAGCCACCACGCGAAACTCGCGGGGGTTGAACTGCCGAGCCTCACGCAGGATCTCGCGCAGTATGTCGTAACACACGCTGCGCGCAGTTTTCAACTGTCCGGCCCCTTTGCAAGCACTGCAAGGCTCGCACAGCATGTGCGCGAGTGATTCGCGGGTGCGCTTGCGCGTCATCTCCACCAAGCCCAACTGGGAAAAGCCGCCCGCCATGGTTTTGACCCGATCGCGCGCGAGTTGTTTCGTGAACTCTGTGAGAACGGCCTGCTGGTGGTCGTCGCGAACCATGTCAATGAAATCCACAATGATGATTCCACCCAGGTTGCGCAGGCGCAGCTGACGTGCGATGGCTTGTGCGGCCTCCAGGTTGGTCTTGAAGATGGTGTCATCGAAATTACGCGCACCCACAAAACCGCCGGTATTCACGTCCATCGTGGTCAGCGCCTCTGTCTGGTCAACGATGAGGTAACCGCCCGATTTCAGGTCCACCCTTCGCCCAAGCGCCTTGGTGACTTCCTCATCGATTGAATACAGATCAAAAATGGGCCGCTCACCTTTGTAATGCTGGAGCTTGCCGACTGCCGCTGGCATGAACTCCTGCCCGAAAGCGCGCAGGCGATGAAACTGCTCCACGGAATCAATACGGATGGTCTGGGTGTGCTCACCCACCAGATCCCGCAGCACACGCTGCAGCAGGTCCAGATCCTGGTGCAGCAGTGACATGACCGGTAACTTGAGGGATGCCTCCTTGGTGCGCGCCCAGGTTTTGCGCAGATAAGCAATGTCTTCCGCCAACTCGGCATCGGAAGAGTCCTCGCCATTGGTGCGCAAGATGAAGCCACCGCCACCGCCCGTGGATTTATCCCCCACCAGATCTTGCAGACGAGCGCGCAAAGCCTCGCGCTCAGCCACCGGGATTTTCTGCGACACGCCCACATGATCGTCCTGTGGCAAAAACACCAGCAGGCGCCCGGCAAGGCTGATCTGGGTAGACAAGCGTGCGCCCTTGGTGCCAATCGGGTCCTTGATGACCTGCACCATCAGCGACTGTCCCTCAAATACCTGTTTTTCAATCGGCACCTGCGGCTCGCCTTTTCGGGCGAACATGGGGGCCTCGCCGCCATCCTGGCGTTGCCACACATCGGCCACATGCAGGAACGCCGCGCGCTCCAGACCGATGTCGATAAAGGCCGACTGCATGCCCGGCAACACGCGCGAAACCTTCCCCAGATACACGTTGCCCACCAGCCCGCGCTCGAGCGTGCGTTCGAGGTGCAACTCCTGCACGGCGCCATGCTCCACCACGGCGACGCGGGTTTCCTGGGGCGACCAGTTGATCAGGATGTCTTGTTGCATGAGGGGGTAAATCTTGTGTTGGGGGTTAAACGCCGAAGCCGACTGCGCGCAGCAATTGTGCGGTCTCGTACAGGGGCAGACCCATGATGCCCGAATAGCTGCCGCTCAACTGCGGGATGAACGCAGCCGCCCTGCCCTGAATGCCATACGCCCCCGCCTTGCCCAGAGGCTCGCCAGTGGCAACATAAGCAGCGATCTGCTCAGGCGTGAGCTTGGAAAATGTCACGCGCGACACCGACAATGCAGTAAGTCGTTTGGAGCCCCACTGCAACGCCACCGCGGTGAGCACACGGTGCTTGTGCCCCGCCAATTCGCCCAACATGCGCTCAGCGTGGGCCGCATCGTCGGGTTTGCCATAGATGGTTCGACCCAGGGCCACAGTGGTGTCAGAGCAAAGAATGGGCGCATCTGGCAAACCACGGCGCGCGCGCCGTGCTACAGCGGCATCAAGCTTGAGGCCCGTCACGCGCTCCACGTAGGCGGTGGGCGCTTCGCCGGCCAACGCCGCCTCAATGGCCTCGGCGTCTTCGGCCTCGTCGCCGTCCACATTGGGCAGCAGCAGTTCATGGCACACGCCCAGCTGCTCGAGCAGTTGGCTGCGGCGTGGACTTTGGGAGGCGAGGTAGATGAAGTCGGGCATAAACAGATTATTGGGGCGGCCAACCCAACGCTTCTGGCGTCGTTGTCGCGTCTTGTCATACGACTCGTCATGCCTGTGACACAGCGCCTGGCCAGAACCGCTTTGCTTTTTAATGGCCGTTTTAAGTGAAAAATGGCTCTAGCGCTTACCCATCAAGCGTCAGCTGCTATAAATAAGATAGTAAACCACACACATCCGAAGCAGGCCTTTCCCCTCATTCGCGGTGGTAAGGGTGCCCTGCATTCACCGACCAGGCGCGGTACAGCTGCTCAATGAGCAGCACCCGCACCATCGCGTGGGGCAACGTCAAGTCCGAAAGACGGATGCGTTCGTGTGCAGCCTGACGAAAGGCCGGGTCGAGGCCGTCAGGGCCGCCGATGACCAGCGCCACATCGTCGCCGCCCAGCTGCCAGCCCTTGAGCCGTTCGGCCAATGCCTTGGTGGTGAGATTGGTGCCGCGCTCATCCAGTGCCACCACACGGGTGCCACGCGGAATGGCGGCTTCGATCCGCTCGCGCTCGGCCGCGTAAAGCGTCTCCAGGGTCTTCGAGCCGCGCGGCTCGGTCTTGACTGCCTTGAGCTCGACCTTCAGCTCCGGTGAAAAACGCTTGGCGTAATCTTCGTACGCCGTCTGAGCCCAGTCGGGCACGCGCTGACCCACAGCCACAATCAGCAGCTTCATGGCCACTCAGGCGCTGTGCGCGGGCAGGGTTTGTCGAGGGGCCAAGGCACCCATCACTTGCGGCCCGGAGCCCTCTTGGCTGCGGGCTTGGCGGCAGCGCCACCGCGTGCTGCGGTGGGCTTTGCACCGGACTTGGCAGCAGCAGCGGTCTTGCTGCGTGGGGCCGATGGCTTGACCACCACGGTCTTGACCGGTGCCTTGGTGGCTGCGGGCTTTTTGGCTGCAGCCGTTGGCTTTGCGGAGGCCTTGGCCGGTACAGCCTTGGCAGTGCTGCTGCTCTTTGCGGGAGCCCTGGTGGAAGCTTTAATAGATGCTTTTGCAGATGCTTTTACGGTCGTCTTGGCTACAGGTTTGGCAGCAGTGGCTACGGGCTTGGCGGCTGTTTTGGCGACGGCCTTGACAGTGGCCTTGCCCGACCGGGCGGCCACCGCAGGTGCCGCTGCCTTTTTGGCGGGCGCCTTGCCAGCAGCCTTGGCGTCCGATTTGGCAGCCTTCTGGGCCGACTTCTTCTCGGCCAGCTCCGTGGCGGCGCTGGAGACAGGCTTGGCTGCGCCCAGCTTCAGGCGCACAGGAGTGTCGCCCCACAGCTCTTCCAGACGGTAGTACTGACGGATGGCGGGCTGCATGATGTGCGCCACGGCGGCGCCGCAGTCCACGATGATCCACTCGCCGTTTTCTTCGCCTTCGATGCGCGGCTTCACAAAACCCGCTTCACGCACGGCATCGCGCACGCTGGCAGCGAGCGCCTTGGTCTGTCGGTTGGAGGTGCCCGATGCCACGATCACCCGCTCAAACAGCGGCGAAAGATGCTCGGTGTTGAAGACCTGGATGTCTTGCGCCTTGACGTCCTCCAGACCATCGACGATGGCGCGCTGGAGCTTGGTTACGTCTTTTTTGGCGGCGGTTTCCGATTTGGTGGAGGTGGTCATCAGGCGGTGAATAGAGAAGAAATGGAATCAATATAGCGTGCAACGCAGCTCACAGCCAGCGGGCTGCGCCTTGGGTGTTGCACGTTGGCGCTGCGGCAGTTTGAGGTGTTTTTGGCCTCTTGCGCTTGTGTGAAAAGCGCTGACAGCTATTGAAATTATAGCTTTTGCGCTTTTCATGGCGTTCAGGCGGTAGCGCCAGCCCCGCCAGTCAGCCAGTCGCGCCGCACCAGAAAGCGCTGGGTGAGCTCGGCTTCTGCGGAATCTGCCGCATCGGAACGCTGGTACGACCACGACACCAGCGGCGGCATGGACAGCAAGATCGACTCGGTACGCCCGCCGGACTGCAGGCCAAAGTGCGTGCCCCGGTCCCATACCAGGTTGAACTCGACATAGCGGCCCCGGCGGTAGAGCTGGAAGTCACGCTCGCGCTCGCCAAACGGCAGATTCTGGCGCTTCTCCACGATGGGCAGGTAGGCCTTGAGGAAGGCATCGCCCACCGACTGCGTCATGGCCAAACTCTGGTCAAAACCCAGCTCCGAGAAGTCGTCATAAAACACCCCACCCACACCACGCTGCTCGCCGCGGTGCTTGAGGTAAAAGTATTCATCGCACCACTGCTTGAAGCGCGGATACTTGTCGTCGCCAAAGGCGCTCAGGGCATCGCGGCAGGTGCGGTGAAAGTGCACCGCATCTTCCTCGAAGCCGTAGTAGGGCGTGAGGTCCATGCCGCCGCCAAACCAGCAGGTGGGCGTTTGCCCAGGATGGCCAGCAGCGATCATGCGCACGTTCATGTGTACCGTGGGCACATAAGGATTGCGCGGATGGAACACCAGCGACACGCCCATGGCCTCAAACGGCGCGCCCGCCAGCTCGGGGCGGTGCTGCGTGGCCGATGACGGCAGCTGCGGCCCGCGCACATGGCTGAAGCCACAGCCCGCACGCTCAAACACCCGCCCACCTTCCATGATCTTGGTAATGCCATTGCCCTGCAGGGGCTCGCCGGGCGACTTGCTCCAGGCATCGGCCAGAAACCGGGCGCCGCCCTCGCCCTCCACGGATTCCAGCGCATCGGTGATACGGGCCTGCAGGCCCTGCAGGTAGCTGCGCACAGTTGCCACGGTCGCGGCCGGATTCAGTTCAATTGATTGCATTGCAGTAGTCCATTGCACCAGGGATGACCTGCATAACCCTCGTGCGTCGGTGGTAGTGTGGATCGGGATGGGCCGCAAGGCGTCTTTTTGCAGCCAATAGCCGGGCTAATGGCAAGAAAAGCAACGCAGCGGATCGCCCGAGACCGCGCTGCCATAGACCGCAGGGAGTTGTGCAGGTCATCCCTGGGCACCGCGCACGACCCGTGAGACTGGCGCGGCGCAGAGCAAGGCCGCCGCGCAAGGGCCGCCCCGCGGCGCTGGTGGCGCCCCCCTCAGGGGTAAGGCGCCAAAAGCGGCACAGGAGGGAATCACTTCACAGCCCGAAAACCGATGTCACGGCGGTATTGCGCACCGTCGAAGTGAATGCCACGCGCCACGTCATAGGCGCGCTGCTGGGCCAGCTTGACGCTGTCGGCCAACACCGTCACGCACAGAACACGGCCTCCGGTGACACTGACCACACCATCATGGAGCGCCGTTCCTGCATGGAACACCACGGCATCGTCGGCCTCCGCAGGCAAGCCGGTGATCGTGTCGCCCTTGCGTGGCGACTCGGGGTAGCCGTGCGCGGCCATGACCACGCCCAAAGCGGTGCGGCGGTCCCACTGCAACTCGATCTGGTCGAGCTTGCCGTCCACACCAGCTCCCAGCACGTCGAACAGGTCACTCTTCAGGCGCATCAGGATGGGCTGCGTCTCGGGGTCGCCCATGCGGCAGTTGAATTCGAGCGTCTTGGGATGGCCCTTGGCGTCGATCATCAGGCCCGCATACAAAAAGCCTGTGTAGGGGATGCCGTCCTTTTCCATGCCACGGATGGTGGGCAGGATGATCTCGCGCATGGCACGAGCGTGCACGTCGGCCGTGACCACGGGCGCGGGCGAGTAGGCGCCCATGCCACCGGTGTTGGGGCCTTCGTCGCCGTCCTTCAGGCGCTTGTGGTCCTGGCTGGTGGCCAACGCCAGCACGTTTTTGCCATCGCACAGCACGATGAAGGAGGCTTCTTCGCCTTCGAGAAATTCTTCGATCACCACACGTGCGCCGCCCTCGTTGTGGGTCACGCCGTATTTGTTGTCCACCAGCATGAAGTCGACGGCATCGTGCGCCTCTTGCAGCGTCATGGCCACCACCACGCCCTTGCCTGCGGCCAGGCCGTCGGCCTTGATGACGATGGGCGCACCCAGGCGGTCCACAAAGGCGTGGGCGGCAGCGGGGTCGGTAAAGGTGTCGTAGTCGGCCGTGGGGATGCCGTGGCGGCGCATGAAGGCCTTGGAGAAGGCCTTGGAGCTTTCCAGCTGCGCAGCGGCCTTGCTGGGCCCGAAGATGCGCATGCCGTGGGCGCGGAACTCATCCACCACGCCCGCAGCGAGCGGCGCCTCGGGGCCCACCACCGTCAGGCCGATTTTCTCGGCCTGGGCCCAGGTGCGCAACTCGCGCACATCGGCAATAGCAACGTTCTCGAACTGGTTCGAAAGCGCCGTGCCACCGTTGCCCGGCGCCACGAATACCTTGGTCACCTTGGGTGACTGGCTGAGCTTCCAGGCCATTGCGTGTTCACGGCCGCCGCCTCCAATGACAAGAACTTTCATAGCGCAGCGTTGTGATAGACCTCTTGAGCGTCGTCCAGATCTTCCAGAACGTCCAGCAGTTTTTGCATCCGGGCAGCGTCTTCGCCTTCCAGTTCGATGGTGTTCTCGGCGCGCATGGTCACTTCGGCCACTTCAGGCGTCAAACCCGCGGCTTCCAGCGCATTTTTCACCGCCTCGAAATCGGCAGGTGCAGTCAGCACCTCGATGGCGCCGTCGTCGCCCGTGATGACATCTTCGGCGCCCGCCTCCAGGGCCACTTCCATCACCGTGTCTTCTCCCGTGCCCGGCGCAAAAATCAGCTGGCCACAGTGCTTGAACTGGAATACCACCGAGCCTTCGGTGCCCATGCTGCCGCCATGCTTGCTGAACGCATGGCGCACTTCGGCCACGGTGCGAACGCGGTTGTCGGTCATGGTGTCAATGATGATGGCCGCGCCACCAATGCCGTAGCCCTCGTAGCGGATTTCCTCATAGGTCAGGCCTTCGGCGTTGCCGGTGGCCTTGTCGATGTTGTATTTGATGCGGTCCGCCGGCATGTTGGCTGCCTTGGCCTTGTCCACCGCCAGGCGCAAACGGGGGTTGGCCGACAGATCGCCACCACCAGAGCGCGCGGCCACGGTGATTTCGCGAATGATGCGGGTCCAGATCTTGCCGCGTTTTTCATCCTGCCGTCCCTTTCGGTGCTGGATATTCGCCCATTTACTGTGTCCTGCCACGGGAAATCCTTTTGTATTGATTTAATCTACTGAGTTGATTTTACTTTTTGCCCGACCCGACCCCCGAGGAAATCCGAAATGGCCGAACCCCTGCTGATTGCGAAGCACGACACCATCGAATGCCACCTGCTGCCAGGCCTGGCCAATCGCCACGGCCTCATTACCGGGGCCACCGGCACCGGCAAGACTGTGACCCTGCAGACCCTGGCCGAGAATTTCTCGCGCATTGGCGTGCCGGTGTTCATGGCCGACGTGAAGGGCGACCTTACGGGCGCCAGCCAACCGGGCGAGATCGGCGAAAAACTGGCCGCCGTGCTCAAGGAACGCGGCCTCCCCAAGCCCACTCCCCTGGCCTGCCCCACCACGCTATGGGACGTGTTTGGCGAGCAGGGCCACCCGGTGCGCGCAACGGTGTCTGACATGGGCCCGCTGCTGCTGGGCCGCATGCTCAACCTGAACGAAACACAGCTCGGTGTGCTCAACCTCGTGTTCAAGATCGCCGACGACAACGGCATGCTGCTGCTGGACCTGAAAGACCTGCGCGCCATGCTGCAATACGTGGGCGACAACGCCAAGGAGTTCACCACCGAATACGGCAATGTCAGCGCCGCCAGCGTGGGCGCCATCCAACGCGGGCTGCTGCAGATCGAGAGCCAGGGCGGCGAGCAGTTCTTTGGCGAGCCCATGCTCGACATCCAGGACTTCATGCAGACAGTGGACGGCCACGGCGTGGTCAACATCCTGGCGGCCGACAAACTCATGAATTCGCCGCGCCTGTACGCCACGTTTTTGCTGTGGATGCTGTCCGAGCTGTTTGAGCATCTGCCCGAAATCGGCGACCCCGAAAAGCCCAAGCTAGTTTTCTTCTTCGACGAAGCCCACCTGCTGTTCAACGAGGCTCCCAAGGTGCTGGTCGAGCGCATTGAGTTGGTGGTGCGCCTCGTGCGCTCCAAGGGCGTGGGTGTGTACTTCGTCACGCAGAACCCGCTCGACATCCCCGACAGCGTGCTGGCCCAGCTGGGCAACCGCGTGCAGCACGCGCTGCGTGCCTTCACGCCGCGCGACCAGAAGGCCGTCAAGGCCACCGCCACCACGATGCGGCAAAAGCCGGGCCTCGATATCGAGACCGCCATCACCGAGCTGGCCGTGGGCGAGGCATTGGTGAGTTTTCTAGACGCCAAGGGCCGCCCCAGCGTGACAGAGCGCGTATTTGTGCTGCCGCCCGGCAGCCAGCTTGGCCCCATCACACCCGAGCAGCGCAAGGCGCTGATGGCTGGCTCGCTGGTGACAGGCGTCTATGAAAAATTGGTGGACCGTGAGTCTGCCTACGAAAAACTCAGGGGCCGGGCAGCCGAAGCGAGCGAACAGGCCAGTGCCACGGCGGGCAACGGCAAGGGCGCCAAGGGTGAAGCGGCCGACGAAGGCGGTGGCCTGCTGGGCGGGCTCAACGATGTGCTGTTTGGCAGCACCGGGCCGCGCGGTGGCAAACGAGAGGGCCTGGCGCAGACCATGGCCAAGTCGGCGGTGCGCACGATGGGCACCACCATCGGACGCGAGATCCTGCGCGGAGTGCTGGGCAGCGTGTTCGGCGGGCGCAAACGCTGAACGAACGCCGATGACCGGGTTCGAAAAGCTGCTGATACGGTTCTCCCGCCAACTTGTCCAAGGGATCATCGCCCTGTGGCTGCTGGCGCTGCTGGGCGCCCTGGCGGGGTGGTGGCCCGTGCGCTGGCAATGGGGGGTGTACCTTGCCTTCACCTTGCTGACCACGGTCGGCATGGTGCGCTGGACGCGCGTGGTACGCGAACGCTTTGTCCGCGAAGCCGCACTACCCCAGCTCCTGCACCGCAAGCTGCGCGAAACCTACCCTGCCCTGAGCGCGAAGGATTGCGAGCTGGTCGAGCGCGGACTGCGCCAGTTCTTCCTCGCCTGTCTGCGCAGCGACAAGAATTTTGTGGCCATGCCGTCCCAGGCGGTCGATGCCATGTGGCATGCGTTCATCCTGCACACCCGGGCCTACAAGGGCTGGTGCGACAACGCACTGGGTTTTTTTCTGGACCACACCCCTGCCGAAGTGCTGGGCAAGAAGGCACGCCACAACGACGGCTTGCGACGTGCCTGGTACTGGGCCTGCAAGGACGAAGCCATCAACCCGCGCACCCCCAGCCGGCTGCCGCTGCTGTTTGCGCTGGATGCCAAGCTGGATATTCCGGGCGGCTTTCACTACGCCCCTGACTGCGCCAGCCTCGGCCCCAGTAACCACCCCCACCACGATGGGGGACGAACCTATTTCGGCACCAGCTTCTCGGACGCCAGCTTCACTGGCAGCGCGGATGATTTCGGCGGCATGGCCAGCGCGGACGCAAGTACCGGCGATGGCGGTGCGGGCGACGGTGGCGGCAGTGGATGTGGTAGCGGAGGTAGCGGAGGTAGCGGCGGCGATTGATGCCGGCCCACCGCCCATTCAGCGAGGGGCCCGGAAAAAGACAACAAATTAATAGCAATCAACGCAATACCACCTTGCGCTGGTGGCATTTTTCACTCAAAGTCGCCCGCGCGACGAGTTAGAGCAACACCACCGACCTACATTCCACAGCCATGAACACACTCACCTGCTTTTCCCTCAGCATCACCCACCATGTGGCCCATCTGGTGATGAACCGGCCCGAGGCCATGAACACCATGCATCCCACCTTCTGGCGCGAGCTGGACGAAGTGTTGGCCCACCTGCACCAGGCAGGCGAAGCGCGGGCACTGGTCATCAGCAGCACGGGCAAGCATTTCAGCGCAGGCATGGCACTCGAAACCTTTGGCGGCGCCATCACCATGGACGACCAGAGCCCCGAGGGCCGCGCCGCCATTTTTGACCTGCTCACCGACATGCAGGCCACTTTCACCCGCATCGAAAACCTGCGCATTCCGGTCATCATGGCCATCCAGGGCGGCTGCATTGGTGGTGCGGTGGACATGGTCACTGCGGCCTGCATTCGGTATGCCACGCAGGACGCCTTCTTCTGCATCCAGGAGATCAACATCGGCATGGTGGCCGACGTGGGCACGTTGCAGCGCCTGCCCAAGCTGATCCCGTTGGGCGTGGTGAAAGAGCTGGCCTATACCGGCCGCCGTATGCCCGCGCAAAAGGCCCTCGGCTACGGCCTGGTCAATGAGGTTTTCGAGACGCCAGAGGCCATGCTGGCCGCAGCCCTGCAATGCGCGCAAGAGATCGCCAGCAAGCCGCCTGTGGCCATCTGGGGCACCAAGCAGGCCGTGAACTACGCCCGCGACCACAGCGTGGACGACAGCCTGCGCCAGATGGGCTGGCTGCAGGGCGCCATCTGGAGCAACCAGCATGTGCACGAATCGGTCACGGCCATGAAGCAAAAGCGTGCCGGCGACTTCCCGGCGCTGGCAGCGTTGGCGCGCTTCAGCGAACAGGGCTGAGGCGTCGGCCACGCCCGGCCCCACTGCCTGGCGGCACCCGCAGGCGGCGCGCCGGACAGCCGCCCCGCGTTTACATCAAAATTCATAGCTGCTCGCGCTTACAGGATAAGCGCCAGAGGGCATTTTTGCTTGAAACATCGCTGCAACGGGCTATGATGCGACGGCGTGGTTGCCGCTTCCCGGCGTCCCGCCTGCCCAAGGATGCCGCCATGAATCAGACACCCTTTTCCGTGCCCCATTTCGTGCCGACGTACGCCGATGTGGTCGATGCCGCCCATCGCCTGCATGGCATGGCGCACCGCACCCCGGTGCTGCGCTCCACCACGGCCGACGAGCGGCTGGGCGCGCAGCTGTTCTTCAAGTGCGAAAACCTGCAGCGCACCGGCGCATTCAAGTTCCGCGGGGCCTTCAATACCCTGGCCCAGTTCACCGACGAACAGCGCAAGGGCGGCGTGCTGGCGTTCTCGGCCGGCAACCATGCCCAGGCCATTGCCATGTCGGCCCGGCTGCTGGATATGCCCGCCGTCATCGTCATGCCCGAAGACGCCCCTGCAGCCAAAATGGCAGCCACGCGCGGCTATGGTGCGCAGGTCGTCACCTACAACCGCTACACCGAAGACCGCGAGGCCATCAGCCGGCGCCTGGCGCAGGAGCGCGGCATGACGCTGGTGCCGCCGTTTGACCACCCCCACGTCATTGCAGGGCAAGGCACGGCAGCCAAAGAGCTGCTGGAAGAAGTGCCCAACCTCGACTACCTCTTTGTCTGTGTGGGCGGTGGCGGCCTGCTGGCCGGCAGCCTGCTGGCCGCCGAGGCGCTGGCCCCGCACTGCCGCGTGGTGGGCGTGGAGCCCGAGGCGGGCAACGATGGGCAGCAGTCTTTTCGCGCGGGGCACGTCGTGCAGATCGCCACGCCGCACACCATTGCCGATGGCGCGCAAACGCAGGCACTGGGCCAGCTCACGTTTCCCATCGTCCAGCGCCTGGCGGACGACATGGTCACCGCCAGCGACGAACAACTGGTACAAGCCCTGCGCTTTTTTGCCGAACGCATGAAGATCGTGGTCGAACCCACAGGCGCCCTGGCGTTTGCGGGCGCAGAACACGGCAGCGTGGATGTGCATGGCGCCCGGGTGGGCATTGTGATCAGCGGCGGCAATGTCGATATGACACGCTACGCCCGCTTTCTTGCAGATTAGCCTCACCGGCCCGCGGCGACTGCGCCACCTTGCTGCGCAACCGGGCGATGCCTGCGCCCAGAAAAAAATGGGCCCAACGGCATCCCTGGTCTGGGGCCGCACCAGTTTTCAACGCCCCGCCGGGTGAAAATACACGTTAGTTAGCCCCTCTCCATCAGACAAAACACAGGCCCCAGCCATGAGCAACGTCACCGTCATCACCCACCCCCTCGTCCAGCACAAGCTCACCCTGATGCGCAAGAAAGACGCCAGCACCAACAGCTTTCGCCGGCTGCTGGGCGAACTCTCCACGCTGATGGCGTATGAGGTGACCCGCGACATGCCGCTGCAGGACGTGCAGATCGAGACCCCCCTCGAAACCATGACCGGCAAGGTCATTGACGGCAAGAAGCTGGTGCTGGTCTCCATCCTGCGCGCGGGCAACGGCTTTCTGGACGGCATGCTCAACGTGGTGCCTGGCGCCCGTGTGGGCCATATCGGCCTGTACCGCGACCCGGAAACGCTGCAACCCGTGGAGTACTACTTCAAGATGCCCGCCGAAATGGAGGCGCGCGACATCGTCGTGGTCGATCCCATGCTGGCCACCGGCAACTCGGCTGCCGCCGCTGTCGAGCGCCTGAAAAAGCTCAAGCCCCGCTCGATCAAGTTCGTGTGCCTGCTGGCCGCGCCCGAGGGCGTGGCCACGCTGCAAAAAGCCCATCCCGACGTGCCCATCTTCACCGCCGCCATCGACCGTGAACTCAACGACCACGGCTATATCCTGCCGGGCCTGGGCGATGCGGGCGACCGCATCTTTGGCACCAAGTAAATCGCCCACTGGGAGCGGCGGCTCACCACTGCTTCCACAATAAAAAAGCCGCCGGCGGGATTTGCTCCTGCCGGCGGCTTTTGCTTTGGCCACCGCCGCAAAGCCCAAGGGCTTCGTGGCAGTGCTTCTGACATCAATACACGTCGTGCTGCGTGTTGTAGACGTTGAAGTGGCCCGTGGGGGTAATCAGGCGTGGATCCTTGATGACCTTCTTGAGCTTGAGGGTCTTGTCGTCCACCACCACGATCGCGCTTTCCTTGTTCTTGGCGGACCAGACAGAGAACCAGACCTCGTCACCAGCCTTGTTGTACTCAGGCTGCACCACGCGCTTGGCACCGTCGTCCTTCAGGTCAGCCCACTCAGCGATAGGAAGCGTCTTGTAGCCCTTGTCCAGGTTGTTGATGTCATACACCACGATAGCCTGGGAGATCTTTGGATCGGGGTTCAGAGGCGCATCAGACCACAGGTTCTTGGACTTGGGGTGGCTCTTGACGAACAGAGCGCCGCCGCCAGGCCCCTTGAGCTTGGCCACTTCCTTGAAAGCGTACTGCTTGAACTTCTTGGGGTCGGTGCCGATCAGGGAGATCGTATCGTCGCCCAGGTGGCCGGTAGACCACACGGGACCGAACTGCGGATGGGTGAAGTTGGCGCCACGGCCGGGGTGGGGGATCTTGCCCACATCGGTCAGGCCAGCCAGCTTGCCGTCCTTGGTATCGATCGCAGCAATCTTGTTGCTGTTGTTGGCAGCCACCATGAAGTAGCGCTTGGAAGCATCCAGACCACCGTCATGCAGGAACGGAGCAGAACCGATTTCGGTGATCTTGAGGGCGTCCAGATTGGAGTAGTCCACCATCAAGGTCTTGCCGGTTTCCTTCACGTTCACGATGAATTCGGGCTTGTAGTGGGAACCCAGAATGGATGCCACGCGGGGCTCAGGATGGTATTCCTGCGTGCCCACGACCATGCCGCGGGTGGAGACGATCTTCTTGGGCTCCAGCGTGTCGCCGTCCATGATGGTGAACTGGGGCGGCCAGTAAGCACCAGCGATCACCAGCTTGTCCTTGTAGCCCTTGGCCTTGGAGGTTTCCACCGAGCGGGCTTCCAGGCCGATGCGCACTTCTGCCACGCTGTCGGGTTTTGCCATCCACAGGTCGACCATGTTGATCTTGGCGTCACGGCCAATCACGAACAGGTAGCGGCCCGAAGCCGACATGCGAGAGATGTGCACCGCATAGCCGGTCTTGATGATGCTGATGATTTCCTTGGTGTCGCCATCGATCAAAGCAATCTCACCCGTGTCACGCAGCGTGGTGGAGAAGATGTTCTCGATGTTGAAGTTGTTCATCTTCTTGGTCGGACGGTCCTTGGGCGCAACCGTTACCTTCCAGGTCTTCTTGGTGTCGTCCAGACTCCACTCGGGTGGCGTAGGCGCGTCGTGCTGGATGTAACGGGCCATCAGGTCCACCGTGGCTTCATCCATTTCACCAGAGGTCTGCCAGTTGGGCATGCCAGCGGGCGAACCGTAGGCAATGAACACCTTCAGGTAGTCGGTGCCCTTGGCCATGGTGATGTCAGGGGTCAGGGGCTTGCCGGTGGCGCCCTTGCGCAGCACACCGTGGCAGCCAGCGCAACGCTCGAAGTAGATCTGGCGAGCGCGATCGAACTCGGCCTGCGTCATCTTCGGCGCTTTGGGGTTCGTGCTTTGGTACATCGGTACATCGGCCAGAGGTGAAGAACCTGCCTGGTATTTCACCTCAGGGTCCGTAGCACCATCTTTGTGTTGTGCAGTGGCGGCCAGAGCCAGAGTGGACAGTGCCAGGGCCGCAAGGCGCGCCAGCTTTCGGGTTGTCATGGGAACTCCTTGTGTGCCGCAGCCCATGCGCTAATTCCATCCCGCAGGACTGCCCGCCGAGGGCTGCGACAATATAGTTTCGGCAGGCTTGGTATCGATTTTTCGACGGGTGCCGCGGGATCACTTTGATACGCATCAAATACATTCACTTAACGTGAATCAATTCCCTACCAGCCTTCCAATAATCCCACAACCGCCACCGCAAACCAACACTTATGAAATCGCATCGTTTGGCCCCCCCTCATCTTTCGCGTCAAAGCCAAAGTTTGGGAGCCCTGCACAGCGTGGCGTTGCTTACCGCGGTGGCCTGCCTGCCCACCGGCGTTCATGCCCAGAGCACACCGTTGATGGCCGAAATGGTGGTGAGCGGCTCGCGCAGCGAGCAGCTGAGCGACGAGCTGCCCTTGTCGATCGATGTGATTGACGCCCGCGCCCTGAGTGACCAGCAAAGCCGCGACGTGCGCGAGGCCCTGCGCGACCTGCCCAACACCTCCGTCAAGCATCCTCTGCCGCGCACCACGGTGGGGGGCGCCAACACCGTGGGCACCGGCCGCGACGGCAATGTGGGCCTGAACATCCGCGGGCTGGGTGGCAACCGCGTGCTCATGCTGGTCGATGGCATCCGCGTGCCCCGCAGCTATGCTTTTCGCACCACCACGTTCGACCGCGAATACCTGTCCATGGAGCTACTCAAGCGCATCGAGGTAGTGCGCGGGCCGGCATCTGCGCTGTATGGCTCCGACGGCATGGCGGGGCTGGTCAACTTCATCACCCACGAGCCAGCGGACTTTCTGACCAGCGCCAAGGGCGCCCCGCCCAAACAGGTGGGCGGGCGTATTTCTGCCGGCTGGAGTGGCGACGACAACGGCCGTGCGCTGGCGGCCACGGTGGCGGGCACTGCCAGCGACACCGTGCAATGGCTGGTCACCGCCAACGCCCGCCGCTCGCACGCCATGGACAACATGGGCACACGCGATACCTCTGACACCAGCCGCACCACACCCAACCCGCAGCACAACGAAGACAACGCCGTGCTGGCCAAGGTGGTGTTGCAACCTTCGGCCGCGCAGCGCCATGTTGTCACCCTGGAACATGTGGAAAAGCAGGCCGACGTGAACCTGCTGTCTAGCCGCGCGCCCCTGCCGCTGACGGGCAGTCCAACCGCCATCGCCGGCGCCGTCAGGGATGAAAACTCCAGCCGCACCATGGACCGCAGCCGCTTCACCTGGGATGGCCGCTACACCCTGGGTGCCAGCTGGGCCGACCAGCTGCAGACGGTGCTGGCTGTGCAGCACGCCAGTTCCCGCCAGGTAGGCACCAGCGTGCGCAACACCCTGCCCTTGCGCGTTCGCGACAACTCCTATTCCGAAGACACCTGGCAGGCAGGCCTGCAGGCCGAAAAAACGCTGCGCACACCCGGCGGCTGGGCTCACAAGCTCGCCTATGGCATCGACCATATCCGCAGCGACATCAGCAATGTCTACACAGGCGTCGCCCCGCTGCCGCCCGAGGTGTTTCCGCTCAAGCGTTTTCCGGACACGCGCGAGACCAGCAGCGCCGTGTATGTTCAGGCGGAATCCGTCATTGACCGATGGAGCATCACCCCGGGGCTGCGGTGGGACCACTTTGCGCTGGGCGTGACCACCCAGGCCGGCTTTTACCCGCCCGCCGCCAAGCCGGGCCAGTCGCTCTCGGGCTCGGCGCTGTCGCCCAAGCTGGGGGTGCTGTACCGCGCCACTTCACAGTGGAGCGTGTTTGGACAATATGCCACGGGGTTTCGCGCGCCCGATGCAGCGCAGATCAACGGCTACTTCGAAAACGCCCGCCAACAGGTCACCATCATTCCCAACCCCGACCTCAAGCCTGAAAAAAGCCGGGGCTTGGAACTGGGTGCGCGCGGTCGGTTCGACCGCCTGAAACTGGATGCGGCCATCTTCGCCAACCAGTACTCCAACCTCATCATGGACACCGTGCCCATCCGCGGCACTGGTACAGACGCCGACCTCCTCGTTTTCCAGACCCTTAATACCGAGCGGGCCCGCATCACCGGCATCGAGGTCAAAGGGATCTACGACTGGGGCCCCATCGCGGGCGGGCGCGTTAGCACCCCCTTCAGCTGGGGCCGCGCCAAGGGCGTGAACCGTGCCACCGGCGCACCACTGAACTCCATCGACCCCCAACAGATCAGCCTGGGGGTGCAATACGACACCGCCGCCTGGGGCCTGCGTGCCGACCTGCGCCACCACGGCGCCAAAAAGGCCAGCGACATCGACAGCGCCTCCGCCGTCAAGGCGCCCAACACGCAGTTCACCATCGGGCAGGCCACCACGCTCGATCTGTCGGCCCAGTGGCGCCTGCGCAAGGACCTGCGGCTGAACGTTGCCGTAACCAACGTCACCAACCGCAAATACTGGCTCTGGCCAGACGTCTATGGCCTGGCCGCGTCCAGCACCGTGAATGACGCCTACACCCAGCCAGGCCGCAGCCTGAAGGCATCACTGGTAATGGATTTCTAAGGCAGGCACGGCCACCTGATGAAACTTGCAGGCAGCGCGGAACGTGCAGAAACAAAGACACACCGCCTGCCGCCACCAGGGCTAAGGCACCCCCGCGTTGTTCCGTGCCGCGTGGCGACACGCAACAACGCTCAGTGGTTACGCCACTTTTGTACCATCACCTGCTGAATCTTGCCCTTGAAGAAGTACCGGCGGTCCGTCGCCCCCTGGGGGTCGGCGCCGATCACCACCGGGCTGTTGTTCAGTGTGACACCGCCGGAGATCGACGCAGAGGCCATGCGCTCAACGTTGTTGACCCACAGGCGCACAGCGCCGTTGCCGTCGTACGCGCCGATGATGAAGTAGGAGTTGGTTCCGTTCAAACCGATGAGCGGGGTGGTGGCATAGGAATAACCGCCATTCACATGCACCCCAAACCGCAGCTGCATTCCGGCTTGCTCCAGTGCAAAACCGCCTGCGTCGCTCTTGGCCACGATGCTCGCCGTGCCCCCCGAGGTCAAGTCGTCAAAGTTCACCACGGCCGTCACCAGAAAGCCGCCGTCTGTGGCGTTGTCCGCATCCCAGGTGGTAACGCTCTGGGTGCCCGTGAACACCATGCTGCCGCCAATGCGGTCTTCATCACTGGTGACGGACAGCCACTCCAGCCCGGGCATGGTGTTGCTGCTGGCCAAAGCATAGTCCGCCGTATTGGTGCGGCGGTAGCTCAGCGGATAGGCGCTTTGGCGGGCGGCGTTCAGATAAACCAGCGAGGTGTTCTCCTGCACCAACGCACGCGCATTTGACGACAGGGCCGTGGCGGCCAGATCGTAGTCAGTGGTGATGAAATCCACATCTTCACGCAGCGCCGATATAAAGGCCTCCCCCATGCTGGCGGGTACCGTGTAGATGCCTGCACCCAGCCCAAGTTGCCTGACTTGCTCGAGTTTGCCGAACAGATCTGAAGTCTGGTATTGCAGTTCCACGCCGTCAAAGCCCAGGCTCTTGGTCGCGCGAATGTTGTTGCGGATATCGCTTTCAATCAGCGTATGAAGGCGGATATGGTCGCGGATACCGGCAAATTCGCTGGTCGCCAATAGCGCCTGGGCCCGCACCAGGTGTTGGTGGCGACCATCCATGAAAGCGCGCAGAAATACGGGGCGCCCGGCTGCGGCATAGCCCTTGTCGCGCACCGTGCGCAGCACGCTCCGCATCAGCGAATCGCTGAATGCCGGGGATGAATAGGTTTCCTTGACCTCCAGAAACAGCATGCGGTCGCTTTGCTGCAAGCTGGCATTGGCCAACGTGGCATCGAACGTACCGTGCGCGATTTCGCCATCGTTGTGCTCCACATACACCTTTCCGTCTGCATGCAGGGTCAGGTCCAGTTCCACCAGGTCAAAGCCACGGCCCAGCGCTTTCGACACTTTTGCCTCAGTCTGCGCAGTGTTGTCGCCGTAGCAGTTGTGGCACGACATGGCCACCTGGTGGCCCAAGGGGGTCGTGGGCAAGGCGCGGCTGATACCGCTCCAGTAGGTGCTGGCCCCAAGGGCCTTGGTGCTACCGCCCTGGACCGCGGGCTCGGCAACTTCCCCGCCACCGCCACAGGCGCTGAGCATGGCGGCAGCCACCAATGTTGCGATTGTGATTTTTTGCATGAAGACTCCTCTCTTTTGAATGAAGAGGAAAAGATCGCATGGCCAGATCACAGGGGCATGACAGAACGGCGAATCGCCTGCGCGCCATGCGCGGGGCGCCATACCAGCGTGGCAAAAAGATCGCGAGCAGCCACTCCCCTGCGCCAGTCCACCTTGCGTCGCCGGACTGTGGACCAAAAAAGAGAAAAATCGGGTGGAGTGCGAACGGTTTCGCGGGCGCCGATACGGTAGGCGTTTATGTCAAGACACACCGGAAGGTGCTTACCTTCGGGCACATGGCGACCAGGGGGCACGCGAACGCCAGGCCCGCCACCGCAACGCCGCCCGCCTTCACAGCTTCACCCCGCCACATGGCACTCGCGGCGCAGCAGGGCCAGCGCGTCGTGCATCTGGTAGTCCATGTCGCTGCCCAGTGTTTTGGCCGAGTCCTGCAAAAAACTGTTCCACATATCGATGTAGTCTGCCTGATACGCGCCTGGCGCATGGCTGCGAATAAAGTCTATCGCCAGTTCGGGTTGCAGTCCGCTTTTACGGATCTTGCGCACAAGGCTGGCGGCGGTTTTTTCGGTCAGCAGCGTCTTTTTGGGTGCCCCTGCGGCAAGGCAAAGGAACAGCGTGAGCAGCGAGTGCTCGTCTTCGTTGCCCTGGGTGGTTTTTGTCCACGTCTTGCTGGCGGGCTGGGGAGGCTCACCGCCTTCTTGCAGCGCATCCAAGCTGCGATGGTAGTGGTCCACCTCGGCCAGCGGGTCGTCGAGCAAGAAGTATCGGGCACGAAAAGCGCCGGTCGGGCGCAGCAGGCTGCGCAGCGGATTGGTGGCATCCAGCAACTTGGGCAGGTCGGCCAGCACGCTGGCGCAATGCGTCTGCATCACCGCGCGCAGGTCTGCGGGCAAGCCGGCTGGCAGCAGCAGTTGCTTGGGCGCCGCCAGCTTTTTCTTGCGCAGCGCCGTCACCAGCTTCTCCAGGGCCACGGCGTTGGGCCACTCGCCCAGCTGCATGGCTTTGGGCGCCAGGGCCTGCATGAGCAGACCGGTGCGGATGACGGCCTCGGCATCGGCGCCTGCGGCTTCCAGCTCGTCGGTATCCAGCTCGAATTGCTCGGCCAGCCACTGTGCGGCACGGATGGCGTGGGCAATCTGGCTGCGGCGAGCCAGTTCGGCCTGGTAGTCGGTGTAACTGCGCAGCGACCACAAAGCCAGCAGAGGCGTTTGGGCATCGGCGTAACCGGCCATGCCGAAATTGCTGCTCTCGGGCATGGCGATCAGGCGCTTGAGCATGTCGGAGCCGCCCTTGGAGCGCGACAGGAACGAATGGTCGCGCAACGAGATGGCCGCCTTGGTCAGATCACCATCGGTGGTGTCGAGCAAATACAGGCTGATGAGGTTGACCATGCGGTCACGGGCTTTTTCGAGTTCGGGCCGCAAAAATTCACTGCCAAAGTAGCGGGCGATCTGCACCATGCCTTTGGGGGCATCGGCGCAGATGGCGACCATCCATGCCGCATCCAGAATTCCGTGCTGCACACCGTGCACCAGGGCTTTTTCAAAGAACGGGCGAGCGTCGTGCAGTTGCAGCGCCGCAGTAGTAGATGCCATCATTTCGATACCAGTTGTTCAAGGCGCAACGCGACGCCCGAGGCCGTTGAAACTGGCGCGGCAAAGACGAGCGGCCGCCGCGCAAGGGCCGCCCCGCCGCGCTGGCGGCGTCCCCCTCTGGGGGAAGACGCGAAGCGACTTGTATCTTCCTTTCGACCATCGCGGTAAAGTTTGACGGCCTTTAAGGCAGCCAGACCGGTCCGTGCAGTTTGGTAGCGACTGGGGTT
>NZ_NCFM01000046.1:0-20065 GCF_002281195.1 Acidovorax sp. 35-64-16
GAGCGGCAAGCGAGCGCTCAACCTTCCTTGGCCGAACGTGTTTCGAGGCCCAAAACTCGTGCCATACTTGGCCTCATGCGGTTGAATTTCCTATCCGTGTGCCACTTGATCTGTCCCGACTTCACGTCGATCGCCACGGTGGAGGTCGAATAGAGGTTGTCGCCCTTGCGCACGTGGCTGTTCCAGGGGCCGGGGTTGCCGGTGCCGAAGTAGGCCAGGCCGGTCTTGGCGTCGTAGCTGCCGCCCAGCCAGGTGGCCGCGCCACCGGTCTTCCAGGTGTCGCCAGGCCAGGTGGCGTTGGTGGTGCCGCTGATGCCGTTTTCCTTGCCGTCCTTGTAGCCCATGTGGCCTTCGACCACCGGCCGGGTCCAGACCATCTTGCCGGTCTTGGGGTCGCGCGCTTCCACGCGGCCAACAACGCCGAACTCACCACCGGAGACGCCGGTCAGCAGCAGGCCTTCGGCGATCAGCGGCGCCGCGGTGTAGCTGTAGCCGGCGGAGTAGTCGTCGATCTTCTCGCGCCAGACCACCTTGCCGGTGTCCTGGTCCAGCGCCACCAGCTGGGCGTCCAGCGTGCCGAAGATCACCAGGTTGTCGTACAGCGCGGCGCCGCGGTTGACCACGTCGCAGCAGGGCATGATGCCCTCGGGCAGGCGGTGCTCGTACTTCCAGAGCTTCTTGCCGGTCTTGGAATCGAGCGCAAAGATGCGCGAGTAGGACGCGGTGACGAACATCTTGCCCTTGTTCACCAGCGGCTGCGATTCCTGGCCGCGCTGCTTCTCGCCGCCGAAGGACATGGACCACACCGGGACCAGTTTCTTGATGTTCTTGGCGTTGACGCCGGTCAGGGGCGAGTGGCGCTGGCCTTGCGTGCCCAGGCCCCAGCTCAGGACGTTGTCGGGCGTGGCCGCGTCGTTGGCGATCATCGCGTCGGTCACGCCCTGGGCGCCGACGTGGGCCGTGGCGGCCATGACCAAAAGGCTCAAAAGGGTGCGTTTCACTGTGGGTCTCCTGCTCGTTCGGGGGTTGATGGCTTTGCGGTGGTGGGTGCCGCCGGACCGCTCTCGTGGCTCCGACCCTCCGGTCCTGGCGTACACAACACCGGCGACAAATGGCAACTTCTGTGCCAGCCGGCCGGGATCACAAAGTCAAGGGTTTCCACCGAGGTTTGTGGCACGGCTGCGGCCCCGCGCGGGGCCCGGTGGCGCTCAACTGCGCCACTGCCCCGCGGGCGCGCGGGACAGCGCTGTGACAGTGTTCAAAAATGGCTCACCTGCGCGGCGCAGCCATCGCCCGCTGCTCGTAGCGCGGGTACCACTGGGTCAGCGAACGCTGCAGCTCCGCCGGCTGCGCGGCCCAGCGCGCGAAGCGCTCGGGCACCGGTGTGCGCAGCAGCTCGCCCAGGTCCAGGCCCTGCTCGGCCGAGGACTGCATCAGCGTCGTGAGCCACTGCAGCCAGTCGCGCGTCTGCCGCACCCCGGCCAGCCCCTCGTGCACCGGGCCGTGGCTGGGCACCACGGTTTTCGCCGTGCCCTGCGTGATCAGCCGCTCCAGCACATCGAGGCTCGCCAGCCAGGCCGCGAAGTCAGCGTGCGGCGTCGTCGGCACTCGCTCGCTGAACACCAGCCCGCCGGCGAACAGCACCCCGGTCGTGTGGTCCAGCAACACCAGGTCGTCGGCGGTGTGGCCGCTCAGCCGCAGCAGCTCCAGCCGGTGCCCGCCCAGCGGCTGGGCTTGCGCCAGCGCAGCCGGATCGATCGCCTGGCGCGAGGGCGTGGCCTCGCTGCCCTTCATCCAGTCGCCGCAGAGGCGGTACAGGTTGTCGGCGTAGGCGCCGCCCTCGGCCCGCATACCAGCGATGCTGCCGGCCAGGGCCTCGGTCGGCGTGTCGGCCCAGGCCTGGTTGCCGAAGAAGTAATCGGGGTGCAGGTTGAGCTGCAGCACCCGCCGCACCGGCTCCTTCGTCACCCGCTCGATCGCCCGCCGCTGCTGCTCGCCATACAGCCGCGACGGCCCGGTGTTGATCACCTGGACCCCGGCGCCGGTGGCGATGAAGCCGGTGTTGATGATGTTGCAGCCGTTGGCGCGGCTGAAGTCGCCGACCTCGCCCTCGATCACCCAGGTGTCGGTGGCGATCTGGCGCGGCCGCAGGTCGTAGTCCAGTCGGACCGGGTCGGGTTTCGACGCCACGGCTGGCACGGTCACCGGCTGCGCCTGGGCCGCGATGGCGCACAGCGCCAGCAGCGCCCACGGCAGGCGCCTCACCCGGACTGCCCTCCGATCCGGCGCCGGGCCGCCCCAAGCCGGATCAGCCCCCTTGGGGAGCAGCGACCCGCGCAGCGGTGGAGCCGCGAAACGGCGCCGTAGGCGATGGATCGCAAGGGGGCTCATACCCGCACCTCGGCCTCGATGCGGTTGCCGTTGTTGTCGCGGCCAGTGAGGCGGAACACCGGCGGCGACTGCGTCGGCAACTCGAAGGTGATCAGCGGGTTCTCGGACACCGGCTCGTGCAGCAGCAGCCGCCACCAGACCTGGCCGCCCGCGTCCTGCAGCTCCAGCTGTTCGAGGTGGAAAGACGGGATGCCCGCCACCAGCCCGGTGTCCATCGGGTGCATCACACGCAGCCGCAGCCGCCGGCTGCCTTCGATCACGTTGTTGAAGAAACGCGCCTGCACCTGCCCCAGCGTCTTGCTCCAGGAACCGTCGGCGCGGCTCAGGCCCGGCACCGTGCAACCGCCGCCGGCCGCCTGCACCCAGGTGCTGCCGACATGCCACTGGCCGTCGCGCGTCTGCACGAAGGCGCGCACCGGCGAAGCCTGCTCCATGCGGATGCGGAACGCCAGCACCGGCAACGCCCGCAGCGGCTCGTACTCCAGCACCTGGCGCACCGGGTTGCGGTCGACCGCGACCCGGATCCGCGCCACGCCACCCCCCACCGCCTCCAGTCCGCGCGCGTCCACCAGCAGCGGCACATTCATCGCGTCGTCGGCGAACTCCGGCCCCCTGACCACCACCGCATCGGTGAACCGGGCCACCGCCTTGCCGATGGTCTGCTCGCGCAGGCTGGGGTACTGCATCGAGCCCAGCGGGTCGCCGCCGGTCTGGTCGTCCTGCGCAAGTGCATACGGACACAACATCCAAGCAGCCAGGCTGGACAACAAACCTCGGCGGTCAATACTCATGGCAGCGACTCTCATCTGGGTTGGCTCGGAGTGCGTGTCTGGTCCAGCACACACCGTGGAACCGGCTTCGCCGGGCCACTGGTGGGGTCCCCCCTCTGGGGGGGGAAGACGCGCAGCGGCGCAGGGGGGTCATCGTCGTACCCAGCCACGCTGCGGGTCGTAGCCCCAGAGCGCGGCGAGAAAAAACACCACCGTGCAGCCCAGCACCACGGCCCAGGCGGTGGCGTTGAACTGCCCGTACATCGCAAAGCGGATCGCCTCGACCGCGTGGGTGAAGGGGTTGGCCTGCGCCAGCCGCAGCAGCCACCAGGCGCCCGACTCCTCCAGCTTCCACAGCGGGTACAGGGCGGGGCTGATGAAGAACATCGGGAAGATCACGAAATTCATGGTGCCGGCGAAGTTCTCCAGCTGCTTGACGTAGACCGAGAGCACCAGCCCGACCGAGGCCAGCATCACCGCGCCGCAGACCATCGCCAGCAGGGCGGCCGGCAGGTGCGCCAGCGGCAGCTC
This sequence comes from Acidovorax sp. 35-64-16, assembly GCF_002281195.1. NCBI lineage: Bacteria > Pseudomonadati > Pseudomonadota > Betaproteobacteria > Burkholderiales > Comamonadaceae > Acidovorax > Acidovorax sp. 35-64-16. The sequence continues at coordinate 3,693 of NZ_NCFM01000046.1, forward strand.
GACCCCGAAGGCCCAGGCGATCACCAGGAACACCACCATCTGCAGCAGCGACAGCGCGGTGCCCGCCAGCAGCTTGAACGCCAGCAGCCAGCCGCGCGCCAGCGGCGCCGTCAGCAGCAGCCGCATCACGCCCATCTCACGGTCGTAGACCATCGACAGCGAGCTCTGCATGCCATTGAACAGGGCGACCATGCCCAGCAGGCCGGGCACCATGTATTCCTTGTATTCGACGTAGGTTTCGTAGGGCGGCGCGATCGCCACGCCGAACACGTTGTGAAAGCCCGCCGAGAACACCACGAACCACAGCAGCGGCCGCACCAGCGCCGAGCCCAGGCGCGAGGGCTGGCGCAGGAAGCGGCCGATCTCGCGCCCGACCACCGCACGCAGCGCGCGCAGCAGGTGCGGCAGCAACGCCGGCGCTGGCGGGAGATTCAGGGTCGTTGCTTGCATGCGCTCTCCGCTTCGTCGACACCCAGGGTGTCCATCACCTCTCTTGGATGCAGCACGCCGTCCAGCGGCGCGATGCCGACCACGCCGTCGGCGTGGCCGAGGAAGATCGGCTGGCGCAGCTGGCCGTCCCAGACCCGGAACGACAGCCGCGGTCCCTTGAAGCCATCGACCGCGACCGCGCCGCCGCGCAGCGCCTTGAGCTGCTGGGCGACCGTCGCCTTCGGCTGATCTGCCAGCACCGTGGCGATGGCGCGCCCGGCCATCCAGGCCGCCCAGTCGTGGCCGCTCATCGGCCGCCTGGCCGCCTTGGCAAAACGGCGCGAGAGTTGCGGACCGCCATTGCGATCCCAGAGCGGGTGCCAGGCCAGGGCCACCAGGCCATTGGCGCCGACCACCGGCCGCGGCAGCTGGGTCGCATAGGGCACGGTGCGGGCGAACTCGCCATCGCTGTCGAGCACCGCGACCACCTCGTGCTCACGGTCGCTGCCGGTCAGCAGGCGCACATTGCCCAGCTCGCGCTCGCGCGGGTCGCCGGTGAGCTTGAAAGGTTTGCTGGCCGTGGGCTTGATGCCGTAGCGCTTGGCCGAGCGGTTGAAGGCTTCCAGCAGCAGCGCGTCACCCGGCAAAGGACCTTGCAGCACCAGCGCCTTGCGCCAGTTGCGCGCCGCCAGGTACTGTGCCAGCGCATCGCTGAGCATGGCGCGGCTCGGGTAGGTGTGCAGCAGCTGGGCCGCGCACTGCGTACCGCGCAGCGCGTCGTCGTCGAGCCCGCTGTTGAAGACGATCGCGCCGCCCAGCGCCGCCGGCGCCGCCTGCACCAGTGCCCGCAGCGCGGTCGCCGGCAGGTCGGCGACGACATGCTGCACCTTCGCCGCCTTGAGTTCGGCCAGCGCCTTGTCAAGCCCCGCCGCATTGGGCAACACCACGTCCTTGACCACCAGTTCGATGCCCGCCGCGTCCAGCTCGAAAGCCGAATCCTCGGCCGCCAGCTTCACGCCGTCGACGGCGCGCCCGGTCGGGTGACCCGGGTAAGCCTTCTCCATCCGGCGCACCGCATGGCGCGGGTCGCCGTCAAGCGAAACCACCGCGATCGTGACCTTGGTAGCGGCCAGTGACGGCAGCGCTGCCGTCAGCGCCAATGCGCTCACCAGAATGCGCAGGGCTTTGCTCGAACGTGATGTCATGGGCTTACGAGGATGGTGTGCGGCACACGGCCTGCGGGCACGGTCCTGATCGCCTTGCCCGACGCGGTGTCGATGATCGTCATGTCATCCGACAGGCCGTTGGCGACGTACAGGGTCTTGCCGTCGGGACCGAAGCTCAGGCCCCAGGCGCGCTTGCCGACCAGCACCTGGCGCTTCACCGCGCGGGTCGCGACGTCGATCTCGGCGACGTGGTTGGCGCGGCCCAGTCCCACCCACACGCTCTTGCCGTCGGGGCTGAGCACCATGCCCACGGGCGTGATGTCGGTGTCCCGCATGCCCTTGAGCGCGAATTTGATCGACTGTTTCAGCTCGTTGCTCCGGGTGTCGACGATCGACACGCTGGCGTCCAGCTCGTTGCTCACCCAGAGCTCGGCACCGCCACTGGCCAGCACGAAGCGGCGCGGTCGCTGTCCGACCTTGATGTTCTTGACCACCTTCTTCTGGCCCAGGTCGATCAGGTGCACCACATTGGCCACCTCGGAGGTGACGTAGGCGCTCTTGCCATCGGGCATCACCAGCACGCCCTCGGGCTCGCCGCCGGTCCTGACCTGGAACAGCGGCTTCCCGCTCGCCAGGTCGTAGGCCGCCAGCTGGTTCTCTTCCTCGATCGAGACATAGAGCGTCTTACCGTCGGGACTGAGGTCGAACATCTCCGGGCTGTCACCCAGCGCCAGCGTGCCCGCCATCCGGCCGCTGGCGATGTCGATCACGCCCAGCTGGTTGCTGTCGCCGCAGGCGACATAGATCGACCGCTGGTCGCGGCTGAACCGCAGGTGGCGCGGGCGCTGGCAGACATCGATCGCCGCCAGCCGCTCGCCGGCCGCGCTGAACACATGGACCTTGTGGTCCTTCTCGCTGGAAACGTAGACCTTGCCCTCGGCATGCGCCGGCAGGCCGAGCGCGAGTGTGGCGCCGAGGGCGCACAGGGCCGCGATCAGCGAGCGCCGGGCGCGGCGGAAGGCGTTGGCACGAAGGGCCATGGGGGCGGTCTCCTGGAATTCTTCAAACGCAATCGCCTGCACGGTCCACATCACACATCGCAGGCGCGCGAACCCTCTGCAATATCGGTGCCAGCGGACCACGGCTGGTACAGGAACGGAATTTGCCTGTCCAGGGCGCGTCCCCGGGCTTTTCCGCGGGATCGGAGACCGACCAGCCCCGCCATGAGACACAGCCCCCTGTTCCAAGCGTTCAAAAATGACACAGGGATAACCCTAGGCACCCCTGGCCCTTCGCGCTGCTCCCGCCGCGCACTGCTGGCGCTCGGTGGCGCCGCCGCCCTGTCCGCGGCGCTGCCGCAGGCGCAGGCACAGGCGCCCTTCCCGAGCAAGCCGCTGCAACTGATCGTGCCCTGGCCGGCCGGCGGACAGACCGACCTGACAATCCGCATCCTGGCCGAAGAGGCCGAGCCGCTGCTGGGCCAGCCGGTCATCGTGGTCAACAAACCGGGGGCGGCCGGCACCCTGGTGGCGCCCGCGCTCAAGGCGGCCGAGCCCGACGGCCACACCATCGGCCAGGTGCCGATCACGGTCTACCGCCACGCGCTGATGAACCACGTGAACTGGGACCCGCTGACCGACCTGGCCCCTATCCTGCAGGTCTCCGGCGTGAGCTTCGGCCTGCTGGTGCCGGGCAACAGCCCGTTCCGGACCGCCCCCGAACTGATCGACTGGGCCATCAGGCACCCCGGTGAACTGATCCTGGGATCGACCGGCGTCGGCACCACCGCCCACCTGGCGATGGAAGAAATCCTGCTGCAGCACAGCGTGAAGTACGTGCATGTCCCGTACAAGGGCACGGCCGACCAGATGCTGGCGATCGCCGGCAACCAGATCATGGCCGGCGTCAACTCGACCGGCTTCGCGCCCTGGGTCGAGAAGGGCCAGATGCGGCTGCTCGCCACCTTCAACGCCACGCGCACCGCCCGCTGGCCCGACACGCCGACGATGCGTGAACTGGGCTATCCGCAGGCGGTCTACACCTCGCCCTGGGGCCTGTCTGCACCGGCTGGCACGCCGGAGACCGTGATCCAGAAGCTGCACGATGTGTTCCGCCGCGCGATGAACGCCGAGCGTCACACCGCGGCCCTGGCCCGCTACGATCAGAGCCTCGACTACCTGGGCCCGCGCGAGTACCGCCAGTCGGTGCTTGCCACCGTCGAGCGTGAGAAGAAGCTGCTCGCGCGCATGAACCTGCTGGCCCGGTCCGCCTCATGACCTCCACCGCCAACGTCCCTGCCGACATCCCCGCCGACACCGCCGGTCCCGACGCCGTGCTGCACGCCGAGGGCCTGCACAAGGCCTATAACGGCAAACCGGCGCTCAAGGGCGTGAGCGTGTCGCTGCGGGCCGGAGAAATGCTGGCCCTGCTCGGCCCCAACGGCGCCGGCAAGTCCACCCTGCTGCAGCTGCTGACCGGCCTGTTCACGCCCGACCAGGGCAGCATCCAGGTGCTCGGTCAGGACATGCGCACCCAGCCGGCGCGCGCGCTCGCCGGCCTGGGCGTGGTGTTCCAGCAGAGCGCGCTCGACCTGGACCTGACGCTGATGGCCAACCTGCTGTTCCACACCGACCTGCACGGCATCCCGCGCAAGACCGCGCGAGAACGCATCGATGCGCAGCTCGCCGCCATCGGCCTGCAGGACCAGGCCAGGGCCGTGGTGCGCAGCCTCTCGGGCGGCACCCGGCGCAAGGTCGAGCTGGTGCGCGCGCTGCTGCACCAGCCGCGGGTGCTGCTGATGGACGAGGCCACGGTTGGCCTCGACCCGGCTTCGCGCCAGCAGCTGCTGGACACCGTGCGCGGCCTGTGCCGCGAGCAGGGCCTGGCCGTGCTCTGGGCCACCCACCTGATCGAAGAAGTCAAAACCGCCGACCGGCTGCTGCTGCTGCACCAGGGCACGGTGCGCTTCGACGGCTCGATCGACAGCTTCATGCAGGCAGCACAGGGCGGCGATTTCCAGGCCGAGGTCTTGCGCGCCCTCGAAAAACCCGGAATCTGATTCCGGGTTCCGCCGCGTTCAGAACGCGTAGGTCACCGTCACGCCCAGGCCCCACTGCCGCCCCGGCGCCGGTTCGAAGAAGCGCTTGTTGCCGTCGTTGGCGATCACCGAGCCGACGTAGTCCTTGTCGGCCAGGTTGTCGACCCGCAGGTATTCGCGCAGCTTCCAGGCGCCGAGCTTCTGCTCCCAGCCCAGCCGCAGGTTGAACAGCGTCGCGGCGTCCGTGCGGTCGCTGTTGACGTCGTCGACCACCATGCTGCCGCGGACCACGGTCTCCAGCGCCGCAGTGAAGCCTGGCAGCGCGCGCGGCTGCCAGACGATTTCGCCGAACAGCGAACGATTGAGCGTGCCGGGAATGCGCCTGCCCTTGGCGACCGTGGTGGACCCGCTGGCGAAGGTTTCGGCGAAGCGGGCGTCGAGCGTGGACAGCGCCAGGTGGCTGCGCCATTCGGGCGACCACTGCGCGCTGTGGGTCAGCTCGATACCGGATCGGCGGGTCCTGCCGGCGTTGGTGTAGACCGTGCGGCCGCCGCTGCTGGAGGCGACCACGATCTCGTCGGTGGTGCCGATGTGGAACAGCGCGATGTCAAGGCGCTGGTTCTCGGTCAGCTTCGTTTTGAGACCCACTTCGGCGTGCGTGCTGCGCGCCGACCTCAGGCTCAGGTTCGGCCCGCTGCCTTCGGCGGTGTAGGCGATCTCGGTCAGGGTCGGGGTCTCGAAGCCGCGGCCGATGTTGGCGTAGAGGTTGGTGTCGGGGCTCAGGTGGCGCGTCAGGCCGATCACCGGGTTGGTGGCGCTGAAGCTCACCCGGCCGCTGTCGTCCGGATTGCCGGCGCGGATGAAATGGTCGTCGATGCGAAAGCGCACCCGGTTGGCGCGCAGCCCGGCGACCGCGCTCCAGGCTTCGTTGATGGCCCAGTCGGCCTGGGTGTAGACGCCGGTGCTGTCGACGCGGTCGTCTTCGTCGCGTTTGAGCGCGCCGCGCTGGCCCAGGTTGTTGATGAAGCCCTGGCGGTGTTCGCTCATGCGTTCGAGGTCGAGCCCGGCGCTCAAGCTCAGCTGGCCCTCGCCGACGGCGATGCGGCGCGCGTAGCGCAGGCCGGTGCCGCTGTAGCTTCGGTCGAGCTGGACGATGCCGCCGGCGGCGGTCGGCGAGGTCTGCGCAAACAGCGGGATCGAGAGCCGGTTGTCCAGATTCCGTTCACCGGCATAGACCCGCGCCGTGATCTCGCTGCGGGCATCGAGCTGGTGCTCGGCGACCAGGCCGAGCTGGTTCTGCGACACGTCCTTGCCGGCCTGGTAGAGCGTCGAGTTCGCCACCGCCTGGCGCGGATCGGCCTGCATCTGCTCACGCGTCAGCCCCAGCGGATCGCCCGACTCGGGCTGGTCGAAGACGTTGGCCACCAGGGTGAACCTGGTCTGATCGCTGGCGGCCCAGCGCAGCTTGGCGTTGCTGTGCTTTCGTTTCGCGGCGCTGTTGACGCGCCAGCCGTCGGTGGAAAAGTCGCTGTGGTCGATCACGTAGTTGAGCGAACCGCTCTGCCCCGCCGCCTGCAGGCCGACGCGGCGCAGCTTGTCGGCGCCGGCGTCGACGCTGAAGCGCAGCTCGGGCTTCTCGGGGCCATCGGCGGTGAACACCTGCAGCACGCCGCCGGCCGAGTTGCCGTAAAGCTGGGCCAGCGGGCCGCGCAGCACCTCGATGCGCTGCGCCGAGGGCAGGCTGATGGTCGAGGCCTAGCCCTGGCCGTCGGGCATGGTGGCCGGGATGCCGTCGACGATCAGGCGGGCGCCGCGGATGCCGAAGGGCGAACGCGAGCCGGAACCGCGGATCGACAGCTGCAGGTCCTGGGCGTAGTTCTGGCGGTTGAGCACCGTGATGCCGGGCACCCGGTTCATCACCTCGGACAGGTTGACGCGCGGACCGGCGGCCTCGATCGCCTCCTGTCCCACGGCCTGCACCGAGGCCGGGGCGTCGAAGCTCTTCTGCTCCTGGCGGGACGCGCTGACGACCACCTCCTGCAGGGTCTGGGCGCCGGCGCTGCCGGCCAGGGCCATGAGCAAGGCGGCGTTGAGGCGGCGAAGCGCGAAGCGGTTGCGTGGGGTCATGTCTTGTCTCCGTAGTGGGTCGGCCATTGCCTGTTGACTCTTAGGTAGCAGCAATTTTTAGGCCACCAACAGTGACATCACAGATGATTCATGCATGGAATGACATTCAGATCGTTCGCTATGGGGGATGCAAACGCAGCCGCTCACCGCAGATGAGCCGCAACAATGCACAAGACACGCTTCAACGACGAAATGGCCAGAAGCCGCGACAGCAGCCTCCAGCCTGCCAAGCGTGCCGACTTGACGCGCGTTCACCGCAGCGCATGAAACTCAGGATTGCAAATCCAAGGTATCCAACGGGGAAACGATGCCGAAACGCCTCATCCGCCGATAGATAGTGGTACGCGCCAGTCCCAAGTTAGCGGCGACGGCCGAAACATTCCAGCGATGCGCCTGTAGCAATGCCAGAAGTCCCTGTGCGGTCGAAGGCGAGGCGCCATCGACTTGCCGCAACCGGGCATCAGAATCTTGGATCACTGGTGACACCAAGAGCGGACGAACAGTTTGCGGGCAGGCTGTTATTTCAGACGGTAGATGCACGGGATGGATCACGTGGCCATCAGAAAGTGCTAAGCAAAAACGCAGCACATTGCGCAATTGACGCACATTGCCTGGCCATTCATAGCGCTCCAGCAATTTCAAAGTTTCGGGGGTGACATGCCCCGGTATGTCCGGCGATTCCGACTCCTCCCGCAAGATCAGGTCGATCAGGTAGACCATGTCATGGCGCTCGCGCAAGCTTGGCAGCCGCAACGTCGCACCACATAGGCGGTAGTACAAGTCTTCGCGAAAGGTACCTGCCGTGATCAGCTGACGAAGATCGCGGTGTGACGCCGCCACCACAGTCAATTCCACGGGCACCGGTCTCTCGGCCCCCAACGGCAAAACCTCGTTTTCAGACAACACGCGCAGCAACCGAGTCTGGAGGTGCAGTGGCATATCCCCGATTTCGTCCAAGAACAGCGTGCCGCCATGGGCCTGTTGAATAAGGCCCTTCATGCCACGGGTGCGTGCCCCCGTAAACGTACCTGCGGTGTAGCCGAAGAGTTCACTTTCAATCAGCGACTCAGGAATAGCCGCACAGTTGACAGCCACAAACGCTTTGTCTCGCCGGTTGCTCGATTCATGAATAGCTTTTGCAAAAACCTCCTTACCACTTCCCGTCTCCCCTTGTATCAAGAGATTAATCCGCTTGTTCGCCAAGCGCTGCGCCCGCTGCTGCAAGGCGTGCATCTGCCGATCTGCACCGGACAGCCGCCGAAGCGAGGGGCCAATTGCCACAGGCTCGGCCATGTCATTCGCTTCGTACAGAGGCGGACGATCGGCCACGCCGCGCAACCGAGGGGCCACAAGGCTGGCAAAGTAGCTCTTGTGATCCATTTGCGAGAGCAACGTGCTGTCCGCGGGGTTGTCCGAACGGGGAAGCCGCCAGAGCTTGTCCATCGTGCAGTGAAAAACCTCAGAGAGGTGTCGTCCGACCACATCATCCAGTACCCCACTCTCCTGCGGACCCGCGCGCAACTTCCGGCGTGCCGCTGGATTCGCTCCCACGATGCACCCATCGTGGTCCAGGGCCAGCATCATGTCGACGCGCACATCGACCAACGCCCAGCTGGTCGCCAGGCGCAGGAGCCAGCGATCGGAGAAGTGCCGTGTGAAGTTCGCGTCATCGATCATTTGTGCATATAGCCGCGTCAGATGCAGCGCTAGGTGTTGGCTCTCGCGCGCATTGGGCATGGCCAGGGCCGAAACGTCGAGCACGCCCATGAGCTTGCCATCGGGATGAAACAGCGGCGCGGTGCTGCAACTCAGGCCCACGTTGCCCACGTAGAAGTGTTCGTCGCGGTGGCAGGTCAGCCCACGCTGCTCGTAGATGCAGGTGCCAATGCCGTTGGTGCCGGCGAACTCCTCCTGCCAGTTGGCGCCCAGATACAGGCCGGCACGCTGCGCATCGCGGCCCCAGGAATCGTTGCCGATGTAGTCGATGGTGATGCCTTCCGCATCGGTCAACAGCAGCACGTAGCCCAGGTCGGCCACATGCTTGAACAACTGCTCCATGCCGCCACGGGCCACCTGCAGGTATTCCTCCAGGCGTTCGCGGGACGTGCGCACGCGGCCCGTGCTCTCCACACGGGGATCAAAGGCCTGATGCGGGTCCAGGCCGTGCTGGGTCAGACAGCGCTGCCAGGAGCGGTGGATCAGCGCCTGCGGCGTGTCCACCGCAGGCAGCTGGGTGTTCGCGGCGCGCAGCACGCGATCGACATGGGTGGCGGGTGAAATCGGCACTGTGACTCCTTCTGGGCGCTGGCCATGCGGTGGCCATTCGGTTTCAGCGACGCACCGGTTCTAGCCAAAGCGACCGACCTTGCCTATCGGTATCGGCCCGCAGCCGGGATCGCGCGGCGCCCCCGGCGTGGCGGCGCCACGCTACTGCAGGCATCACCTGTAGCTGTTGGCGCATCAGCTGTAGCTGTTGGCGCACCAGGTCCCACACACCAAGTGAAAACCCTGATGCGATGCGCAAGCCTTTGACTTTTCTGGTGTTTTGCGGCGCCAAGTAGTAGACGACAAGGCCCGCGTCGCATGGCACACCCTTTGCAACAAGGGTCGCCACCAACAAGGAGATCACTACGGTATGACACCCCCCCGCCCACACACCTTTCACGAACCCCACTTGGGCCCATCATCTATCGAAGGTCGCCGCGAAGTTCTCAAACGCGGAGCATGTGCATGTCTTGGCGCCAGCCTGGCCACCGCCGCTATAGCCCCGGCTCAGGCCCAGGAAGGCGCTGATCAACGGCCCACCAAGGGCGACCGCCTCGTCGCCGCAGGTGCTGACGGGGTGCCGCGCCCCCTCACCGTGGCCGACGTGAAACTCGGCGCAAAGCCCGTGCAGGCTTTTCCGTTCGACCCGGTCAACAAGCAGGTGCGCGATGGCTCGCGCTTCAACAAGATCCTGCTGGTGCGCCTGGATCCCACCAGCGTCGAGGCCACCACGAAGGCGCGCGCCGCTGACGGAGTGGTGGCCTTCTCGGCCGTGTGCACGCACCAAGGCTGCGACGTCACCGAATGGATCGACGCCGACAAAGCCCTGATGTGCTTTTGCCACTTCTCGCGCTTCGACCCAGCACGCGGCGCCCAGGTGATTGCCGGCCCCGCACCACGCAGTCTGCCCGCGCTGCCGCTCACGATTGATCGCGGCCAGCTCATGGTGGCTGGCCCGTTCACCAGTTCCCCGGGCACCAAGACTTCGACCTGAGCCCCCTCCCCTTTCCCCGCTGTTCCCGCATGAGCGCGGTAGTTCCACCGCATGCATTCCCAACGACAACCACTGAAGAGGCGACAACATGAGATTCCCAATGAAGCGACTGGCTGCCTGCATGGCCCTCGTGCCCCTGCTGGCCTCGGCCGAGCTGGCACCGTATACCCCGGTGACCGACGCACGGCTACTAAACCCCGAGGCCGCCAACTGGCTGATGTACCGCGGCAACTACGCCGGCTGGGGCTACAGCCCGCTGGACAAGATCAACGACAAGAACGTCGGCAAGCTCACGCTGGCTTGGGCTTACGTGACCGGCATGCCTGAAGGACACCAGGCCCCCCCGATCGTCAACAACGGCTACATGTACGTCGCCACACCCAACAACCAGGTGATTGCGTTTGAAGCCAAGACTGGCAAGGAACTGTGGCGCTATAAGAAGCAGATCCCCGAAGAGTTGCAGCAACTCCATCCCACCAGCCGCGGCGTGGCGCTGTACAAAGACAAGCTCTACCTAGCCACCACCGACGCCATGCTGGTGGCGCTGGACCCGGTAACCGGCAAGGAGTTGTGGAAGACCGCCGTGGGCGACTGGAAAGCCGGTTACTACTCAACGCTGGCACCACTGGTAGCCAACGGGAAGGTGATGACCGGTGTGTCCGGTGGTGAATATGGCGTACGCGGCTATGTGATCGCCGTGGATGCCGAGACGGGCAAGGAAGTGTGGCGCACCTACACCATCCCCGCGCCCAACGAGCCGGGTGGCGATACCTGGCCAGGCGAGACCTACAAGCATGGCGGTGGTTCGGTGTGGATCACCGGCACCTACGATCCCGACACCAAGCTCAGCTACTGGGGCACCGGCAACGCCGCACCCTGGATGCCAGACACCCGTCCCGGAGACAACCTCTACGCCAACTCCACCCTGGCACTGGACGTGGACACCGGCAAGATGAAGGGCTACCACCAGTACCACTGGAACGACGCCTGGGACTGGGACGAAGTCTCGGCCCCGCTGCTCATCGACGTGCAGCGCAACGGAAAGAAAGTGAAGTCGCTGGTGCACGCCGGCCGCAACGGCTACCTCTGGCACCTGGAGCGCACCGACAGCAAGATCAACTTCGTCGACGCCTGGCCGTATGTGAAGCAGAACGTGTTCACCGGCATTGACCCGAAGACCGGACGCCCCAGCTACGACGAGAGCAAAAAGCCTGGCACCGGTAAGACCACCAACTTCTGCCCATCGCTGTGGGGCGGCAAGGACTGGGTCCCGGAAGCCTACAGCCCCAAGACCGGCATGCTGTACGTGCCTGCCAACAACAACTTGTGCTCCGAATTCACCGGAGAGAGCGTGAAGTACAAGAAGGGCGAGCTCTATATCGGCGTGGCGCTTGACAACATCCTCACAAACGTACGCCTCACCGAGGCATCCAAGCAACACATCGGCGAAGTGCAAGCCTGGAACGTGGGTGCCAAGAAGAACGTCTGGACCCACACCTACCCTGAAATGAACTGGGGGCCACTGATGGCCACCGGGGGCAACTTGGTTTTTGGAGGTGGCACCAATGACCGCATGTTCCGGGCGTTCAACGCCACGACCGGCCAGAAGCTGTGGGAGTTCCCGGCCAGCTCCGGTGTGACCGGTGTGCCTTCGTCATTCGAGGTGGATGGCGAACAGTACATCGCCGTGCAGTCGGGTTGGGGCGTGGATGCCGAACGCATGCAAGGTGCGTTCAACGCCGTCATGAAGCAAAAGACCGTAGTCCCTCAGGGCGGCACCGTCATGGTGTTCAAGCTTGCCAAATAGTCAGCAACACCTGGCACGCACTACTTTTCTCATTCACCAAATCTCCAAACATAGGAACAAAAGCTATGAAACTACTGCACACATTGGCTCTGAGCATCGCCGCGTTGGTGGCGGTATGGGTATACCTGAGCATTGGTCGCCCCGAGTTGCGCCTTAACCCCTGGATTGGCTTCGTCTCCTGGGCAGCATTTTTTGCGGCCGGTGGAGGCAGCGCAGGTGCGCTCAAGTCTGTGGCCGGTGGCATCGCCGCGATCTTGCTGACCGCTGCCACGATGGCAACCGTAGCAGCGCTGGGCGGGGGGTTGCCGTGGCTTATCGGCTTGGTGGCCGTGCTGGCATTCGTATTGGTGGCCATGGCCGACGTGCCAGTGCTGGCATATACGCCCGCTGCATTTCTTGGGGCTGCCTCGTTCTTTGGTGCAGGCGCTAAGGCCGACGAAACAATCCTACTCGTCTCAATCACCTGGGTTGCTGGTGTCGCCTTCGGTTTCGCTTCTGAGCTGATCGGCAAGCGAGTAGCTGCACCAGCTGTCTGACCCCTCGCCTCCCGTTTCGACGCTTCCCGCGCTGTTAACCCAAAATTTCGAAGGATCCCCCAATGGTCACCGACTACCGCAATTACATCAACGGCCAATTCCTCCCGTGCCGCGAGGACTCCATGATCGAGGTACGTAATCCCGCCACGCATGAGCTACTGGCAAGAGTGCCGAATGCTAATGACGAAGAAATTGAACAAGCCGTGCAAGCCGCCCGTAGGGCCCAATCGAGCTGGGCTAAGCTGCCTGCCATCCAGCGCGCGCAGCACCTACGCGCTATTGCCGCCAAGCTGCGCGACAACAGGGAAATGCTCGCGCAGACCATCACTCGCGAACAAGGCAAGGTGTTGGGCTTAGCCCGCGTTGAGGTGGACTTCACCGCCGACTATATGGACTACATGGCCGAATGGGCCCGTCGAATAGAAGGCGAGGTGATAAACAGCGACCGATCGGGCGAAAGCATCTTCCTCTTGCGTAAGCCCATCGGCGTGGCCGTGGGTATCCTGCCGTGGAACTTTCCATTTCTTCTGATCGCGCGCAAGCTGGCGCCAGCGTTGGTCACAGGCAACACCATCGTCATCAAGCCTAGCGAGATCACGCCGATCAATGCTTTCCTATTCGCTGAGCTCGCAGCACAAACCGATCTTCCCGCAGGTGTTTTCAACCTTGTGAGCGGCACCGGTGCGCGCGCCGGAACGTTGCTGACATCACATCCCGATGTAGACGTCATCTCCTTCACCGGTAGCGTCGAGACCGGTACGCGCATCATGGCAGCGGCTTCGCGCAACCTTACCAGAGTGAACTTGGAACTCGGCGGCAAGGCGCCGGCCATCGTTTTGGCGGATGCTGATTTGGACCTGGCCGCGAAGGCCATCTACGACTCACGCGTTATCAACACCGGCCAGGTGTGCAACTGTGCCGAGCGCGTGTATGTTCAGCGGCCTGTGGCGCAGGAACTGATTGACAAGATCATTGCGCACATGAAAGCCACCACCTACGGGGACCCGGTTGGGCAGCCCGATGTGATGATGGGCCCGCTGGTCAGCGAAATCGGACTGAACAAGGTTGCCGGTTTGGTGGATCGCGCTCGAATTGAAGGCGCCGAAGTGGCGCTGGGTGGGCGTCGCGCCGACCGCAGCCAAGGCTATCACTACGAGCCCACCGTGATTTTGGGCTGCAAAGCGGACATGGAAATCATGCGCAAGGAAATCTTCGGCCCGGTGCTACCTATCCAGGTAGTAGACGACCTCGACGAAGCTATCGCACTGGCCAACGATTCCGACTACGGCCTGACTTCATCGATCTTCACCCGCGATCTGAAGTCGGCCATGCGCGCCAGCCGCGATTTGCAGTTCGGCGAAACGTACGTGAACCGCGAGCACTTCGAAGCCATGCAGGGCTTCCACGCCGGGCGCCGAAAATCGGGCCTTGGCGGTGCCGATGGCAAGCACGGCCTGTATGAGTTCACCGCAACCCACATGATTTACATGCAGCACGGTTAAACGTTACCGGCACACGTCCCCCCAGCCGCTATCTGCGCCATCTCCTCGGGCGTGAACACCCGCGAGCGGGTGTGAAAGGCCTTGCCCTCCGGCCCTTCGAGGGAGAAGGTGCCGCCGTTGCCCTCGATCACGTCGATGATGAGCTGGGTGTGGCGCCAGGTAGCGTACTGCGACTTGCTCATGTAGAACTCGCAGCCGCCGATGACCCCCAGCAGCACGTCGCCCGGGCCCATGGTGATCTCGCCCAGCAGGTAGCAGTTGGCGGCGCTGTTGTCGCAGCAGCCACCGCTCTGGTGAAACATCAGACCCGGGCCGTGCTTGGTCTTGAGGAACTCGATCAGCTCGACCGCAGCGGGCGTGGCGATGACTTTTTCGACCATGTCTGTCTCCTTGCGCAAATGGAAAACGCCGAAACGGCGATAACCGTTCCGGCGTGAGATGTCTGAGTCCAGAACGCCGCGGAACCGGCTTTGCCGGGCCGCCAGCGTTGCCCCCTGGGGGGTGACGCCGCAGGCGGCGCGGGGGGGGTCAGAAAAATCCGAGCTTGTTCTCGGAGTAGGAGACCAGCAGGTTCTTGGTCTGCTGGTAGTGGTCCAGCATCATCTTGTGGGTCTCGCGGCCGATGCCCGATTCCTTGTAGCCGCCGAAGGCCGCGTGCGCCGGGTAGGCGTGGTAGCAGTTGGTCCAGACGCGGCCGGCCTTGATCGCGCGGCCCATGCGGTAGGCGACGTTGCCGTTGCGACTCCAGACGCCGGCACCCAGGCCGTACAGCGTGTCGTTGGCGATCGCCAGGGCTTCGGCCTCGTCCTTGAAGGTGGTCACGGCCAGCACCGGGCCGAAGATTTCTTCCTGGAAGATGCGCATCTTGTTGTGGCCCTTGAACAGCGTGGGCTGCACGTAGTAGCCGCCGTCCAGATCACCACCGACCTTCGCCTGCTCGCCACCAATCAGCACCTGCGCGCCTTCGGCCTTGCCCAGCTCCAGGTAGCTCAGGATCTTGGTCAGCTGTTCCTTGGACGCCTGCGCACCCATCATGGTGTCGGTGTCCAGCGGGCTGCCCATCTTGATCGCGGCGACGCGCTTGAGAACGCGCTCCATGAACCTGTCGTAGATGCTTTCCTGGATCAGCGCGCGGCTCGGGCAGGTGCAGACCTCGCCCTGGTTGAACGCGAACAGCACCAGGCCTTCGATCGCCTTGTCGAGGAACGCGTCGTCCTTGTCCATGATGTCGGCAAAGAAGATGTTGGGCGACTTGCCGCCCAGTTCCAGCGTGGCGGGAATCAGGTTGTTGGCAGCGGCCTGGGCGATGACGCGGCCGGTGCTGGTCGAGCCCGTGAAAGCGATCTTGGCGATGCGCTTGCTGGTGGCCAGCGGCATGCCGGCTTCACGGCCAAAGCCGTTGACGATGTTGAGCACGCCCGGGGGCACCAGGTCGGCGATCAGCTCGGCCAGGATCAGGATCGAGATCGGGGTCGACTCCGCGGGCTTGAGCACCACGCAGTTGCCGGCGCCCAGGGCAGGCGCCAGTTTCCAGGCCGCCATCAGGATCGGGAAGTTCCAGGGAATGATCTGGCCGACGACGCCCAGCGGCTCCTGGATGTGGTACGCCACGGTGTTCTCGTCGATGTTGGACAGGGCACCTTCCTGAGCCCGCACACAGCCGGCGAAATAGCGGAAGTGGTCGATGGTCAGCGGGATGTCGGCATTGAGCGTCTCGCGGATCGGCTTGCCGTTGTCCACGGTCTCGGCGTAGGCCAGCAGTTCGAGGTTGGCTTCGAGGCGGTCGGCGATCTTGAGCAGCAGGTTGGAGCGCGTGGCTGCGTCGGTCTTGCCCCAGGCGTCGGCGGCAGCGTGCGCGGCGTCCAGCGCCAGGTCGATGTCTTCCGCGGTCGAGCGGGCGACCTGGGTATAGACCTTGCCGCTGACGGGCGTGATGACGTCAAAGTACTGGCCCTTGACCGGCGCCACCCACTGGCCGCCGATGAAGTTGTTGTACTGCGGTTTGTAGACCATCTTGGCGCCAGCGGCGCCGGGAGCGGCGTAGATCATGTGTCGTCCTCTGAAAGGGTGGAAAAGGAATGAAGCCGTTGCGGCTGATCCTTCTGCCCACAAGTCCCGTGCCACGCGCCCGCGGCGACTCAATCTGAGACGAATGCTCTCTTTTTTGACAACACAAAGTGAAAGGTTGTGCCATTCAGGCCCAGCCAGGCACACACTGCGTCAGGCTGTCACGGCACGCGCGTTCATATGAACCGCGCTGCCAGACCCGGCGACGCTGTCAGCCGACCAGGCCCACCACCAGCGCGCTGGACGACATGATGGCGAAGGCCTTCTGACCCTTGCGCGCGGCGAACGGATGGTCCGCAAACCCCACCCACTGACCGCCGCCATCGAGCGACAGCACGACCTCGTACGAGGCATTTCCGCTGCTGTGCCCCATGTGCGGTGGGCAGATGCGCATCATTGCCTTCATCACCCACAGCGCCGAAATCCGCCACATCCTGAACCAC
>NZ_NCFM01000047.1:0-19292 GCF_002281195.1 Acidovorax sp. 35-64-16
GGTCGTGCGCGCTTGTTCTTCACGGACGAGCGTTGGCAGGCAGAGTCCAAGAAACACTATGCCCGTCTATCGTTACCCAGCAAGGCTGCCACTTTCTTGGGGTCTCCTCGTTTTCAGTGCAATAAGTGACGGTACGCAAAGCTAGCTGAGCTGCCCGCTGTTTTTCGTCTTCCAAGGTTCGATGATTAATATTGAGACTTGAAGGACGAGAAGTGAAGAAGATACCGAAACGAGAGTACACGGCTGAGTTCAAGGAGCAGGGCGTCAAGCACGCTCAGGCGATGGGCATCGTGGTGGCTGCCAAAGAGCTGGGCCTGGTCGAGCAGACGCTGCGCAACTGGGTGAAAGCGTCGGCAGCCGGCAAGCTAACGGCACCCGGTACCAAGCCGGTGACGCCCGAACAGATGGAGCTGTCCAGGCTGCGCGCGGAGAACGCGCAGCTGAAGATGCACGTCGACATCTTAAAAAAAGCGACGGCGTACTTTGCAAAGGATGCGCTGTGAAGTACGCCTGGATCGACGCGCAGCGCCGCGAATTTCCCCTGCCAGACATGTGCGATGTGCTGACCGTGAGCATCAGCGGTTACCGTGCCTGGCGCCGTGGCGGCACGCCCGACCGTACGCGCTTGACGGACCCGCTGGCCGTGGCCTTGATCAAGAGCATCCATGCCGAAGTGAAGGCCTCCTACGGCTCGAGGCGCATGCACCGGGAACTGCAGGGCCGAGGCCAGCGCATTGGCCTGCGCCGCGTAGAGCGGCTGATGCGCGAGCACGGTATCCGGGCACGCCACAAGCGGCGCTTCAAGGCCACGACGGACTCCAAACATTCAATGCCGGTGGCACCCAACCTGCTGGCGCGCAACTTCACGCCGGAGGCACCGAACCGGGTGTGGACGGGCGACATCACCTACATTCAGACGGGCGAAGGCTGGCTGTACTTGGCCGTCGTGCTTGATCTGTTTAACCGCGAGGTCGTCGGCTGGTCGATCAAGCCGCGCATGACAGCCGATATCGTCACCGACGCGCTGACAATGGCCTGGTTCCGGCGCAAGCCCGAAGCTGGGGTGATGTTTCACAGTGACCGCGGTAGCCAGTACGCCAGCCAGGCCATGAGCGCCAAGCTCACCGCATACGACATGACGGCGTCGATGAGCCGCAAGGGCAACTGCTGGGACAATGCGCCTACCGAAAGTTTCTTCAACAGTTTGAAGAACGAGCGGGTGCACGGTACGACCTATGCAACGCGGGCCGACGCGCAGGCCGATTTGTTCGAGTACATCGAGGTGTTCTATAACCGGAGGCGCCGCCACTCCACGCTAGGCTACAGCTCGCCAGTTCAGTTCTTCGAGAGCTGGATCAGCAAGCATGCTGCTCAGCAATCCCTGGCGGCATAAGTGCGACCCGCTGGAAGACGAAATTCGATGGGCACCTCATTACCGCATCCTCGCCAATCTTCACCCGCAGCGCGTCAAAGAAAACGACCGGGTACATCGACTCCAGGGGGCGGCTCTGCCAAGCCGTGACCTCGCTCATGACGGCGTCGGTGACGCTGCTGATGAGGTCGGGCGAGACGTCTACCGAGTACA
The DNA here is from genome assembly GCF_002281195.1 of Acidovorax sp. 35-64-16. Taxonomy (NCBI): domain Bacteria; kingdom Pseudomonadati; phylum Pseudomonadota; class Betaproteobacteria; order Burkholderiales; family Comamonadaceae; genus Acidovorax; species Acidovorax sp. 35-64-16. Next base: position 1,586 of record NZ_NCFM01000047.1, read on the forward strand.
TCGCGGCGAGAAAACCCTGGATCTCGCGCACCGACATTCCGTGGGCATACATGGCGACAATCTTGTCGTCAAAGCCGGTAAAGCGACCCTCGTGCTTGCCAATGAGCTGCGGCTCGAACGTGGGCGTGACATTTTCCCTTGAGCGGATGGCAGCGCAGCTCACGACGTGTTGCATCCACGGGACGTCGCCAATGTCGACCTGCATGTATTCCTTTCAACTTCGACGCCCTTCCCACATCCCGCTACCGAATGTGATTAAGATAATGCTACATTATCTTAAGTCAAAAAACAGGTGACAAAAATCGCTCCCCCTGTCGATCTGGGTCGAAAACCCAATCCAATCAAGGACTTGCAACGTCGCCAGACCCGAGCGAATGTACGTTTCATACATCGGCTTGGTCCCCACCATTTCGCACATCTGCGCGCTGTGGCCGAAGGTATTGACCTCAACGAGAGCGCCCTGCGTTACCTCGGCATCGAGCACGGTAACGAGGCCATCACCGCCCACCGGCAAACTGTGGATCAGGTTCGCGCCATCGCTCGGCGTAGAGGAGACTCAGCGTGGCGTCTGATAGGCGTGCGGATTCGGGTCCAGGACTTCAGCTTGCGGCCCAGCCTGGAAGATTTCATCGTTGACCGGGACCTGGATGGATGGAGCGAGTCCGAGCAACTGGAGTTCTACGAGGCAGCTTTCCCGACCGACCACAAGGCCGAACGGCGCGACCGATTGCGCCGCAGGCAGCTGGAGCTGTTGCGAAGTCTGGAAACGAGCAATGCCGAACAGCCCAAACCCCAGGACATGGTGACCGGCTGGTTCGACGAGCGCAGCGCAACCAAGCTCGTCGGCGCGGGGTTTATCAACCTAGGCGAGATGGCCAAAGCCATTGCTGCCGGGGGACGCTGGTATCGCAACCTACCGGGTGTGGGCAAAGGCAAGGCCCAGCGCATTGCGGCTCACCTCCACACTCTCATCCCGTCAGCGACGCCACCCTTGAGGCGCCTCTTCGCCCTGCCCTCCTCTGCCCTGGCCGACCATCCGCTGGAGCTTGAATGGCTCCCTAGAAACGCTTATCAAGAGTCTCTGCAGACACCGCCAATGGAGCTACCTCTGTCGGGGTCGGGCTCCATGCTCAATGCCTCAAGCGACCTGCAGGCTATGCGCACCTGGATCCAGACCCATGCAGGCTCTGCCGCCACGGTCAAGAGTTTCTGGCGGGAGGCTCGTGTCTTCATGCTCTGGCTCCAGTGGGAGCGCGGGGGCATCACTTTTTCAGAGGTCAAGGTCGAGGACTGCCTGGCGTTCAGGGCCTTCACCGAGAACATACCGGCCCACTGGATATCGCGTGAGCGCGCCAGCCCTGGCCAACCCGGTTGGGCACCATTTCGTGGACAGCTTTCGCAATCGAGCCGGCACCACCTGCTCAACATTGTGGGCGCCCTCTTCGCTTATTTGAAGTTGGCCGACTACATCGGCCAAAACCCATGGCCGCTGATCAAGACCCGCGCCTCAATGAAAAAGACTGCTGTCAACAGCGTAGACACTCGCGCCTTTTCCGAAGACGCTCAGACTGAAATCCAACGTTTCATTGATGCACAACCACCCTCCCCTTCCCGCGCGCGCATGCGGTTCATCGTCGGATTCTTGTCGGGTGTCGGACTGCGCGCCTCTGAATTGCTGGCAGCCAGGTTGGGCGATCTGCGCTATGTCAGCGGAGGGTATGTGTTGCAGGTGATAGGCAAAGGAGGTACGCCGCGTGTCGTAGCCATCCCCCCTTCTGCCTTGGTGGCACTGGAGGACTACCTCGAGGCCCGCGGTATCGGCAGCCTGCAGCAAGCTCCTGTAAAAGCTCCGTTACTGGCCAGCGCCAAAGGTCCCATGGAATCCATTGGCTACCAGGCTCTGTACCTCACCGTACGCACCTGGTTGAGGAATGCGATTAACGCATCCCTCCTCCCCTCTGCCGAACGTCAATCGCTTGCAGGCGCATCGGCACACTGGCTGCGACATACCTTTGCAACTCGCGCAATTAAACGCGAGGTACCCATGGAAGTAGTTCAAGCTCAGCTGGGTCACGCCAATATCAGCACGACGATGAACATTTACGCCAAGGCTCCATTGGAGCGCCAGATCGAAACCATCTCTGCCGCGTTTAAGTGAAATTGACGACACCCAACGTTGTCGAGAAACTTGCTGAAATGAATACACCAAATCCATCCTGAAACCACATGGCGTTCGACGCATTCGATCCCATCAGCAAAAGGGTCTCTTCGTCTAATTAAGCAAAGTTTTCACATTCCAATGGTGCGCCATAGCATATCGATGTACGGGGACTCCTCTTGAATGGCCGCACATCTACGGCAACTCCTTGATTTCGGAAATAGTGCTCTTCAAGCACTCAAGACTTTTTGCCTAACGCACCCGCCCCTCTAAATTCCAAAACCCCAAACACCGCAGCCACCCAGACTCGTTATTGTTGCTGCCACATCCGCTCATCAACGAACAAAACCCCTAATTCATTAGGCAAGAAATTTTCAGCAGAGCAGCTCCACCCACAAATACGGCACGTATCAAGCCTGCTGCCAGAACTCGTTGGACATCCACAGACCCAACGCCCCTACCGTGACCTCCCACTTACGGCACTTCTGAAAAATCTCAGAAATAATCCGACACAGGGCAGGCACCCGAACCAAACAACAAACTCAACGACGAGAAGTTGGCTCGAGCCAACCCATCGACCCCTAGCTATTCAGCGAATGCTGAAAAAACTCCAAACACAAGCAGATCAACACCCGCGCACAAACCACCCCGGGCACTATCGCCCCTAAAGTCAGTCACCAGACTCACATCGACATGTGTGACGCGAAAAGCATCTTGGCTCGAGCCAACCCACACGTCTTCGGCTCGGAAGTTGGGGCATCAACCGATGCTTGGCTCGAGCCAAGATTCTGGTTACTGATTTCCAGGCGACGAGCTGCAACCGATGTTGCATTTGTTGAAAATATTCAAGTTGAATCAGATTTAATATTGACTAGGCATTGTATTTTCATAGAAAATATGCCGATACGTTTTTTGCCTTATGAAAGAAATTTGATATGGTTATCACCATCGGAGCAGAAAAAGGCGGCGTCGCAAAGACCAGACTTGCAACTCATATAGCAGCTTTGGCAGCGGCAAATGGCGTGGATGTCGTTCTTTTAGATACGGACAAGCAAGGATCGGCGATGAGCTGGTCAAAGATTCGTAACGATGAGGGCGTCACACCATCAATTCCCGTACTCGCTTTGCCACCGAATCCAGCACGTGAACTCGCAAATCTCTCGAAAAAATACACCTTGGTCGTTGTAGATATCGGAGCTCAAAACTACAGAACCATGCTCGAGTGCGCATTGCTCAGCGATATCGTCTTAGTTCCATGTGGTGCTGACCAGCAAGAAGTTGAATCGACTTTGAATGTCTTCGACACTCTTAGAGAGATGGGGCCCCGCCACGAGTCCGGCGAAATTCCAGCCCACGTCGTTCTCACTCGCGTTTCACCGCTCGAAGGTGCCAAAGCCACGGCGGAACTGCGCGAGTTCCTCACCAGCGAGGGTATCTCGGTGTTCAAGTCTCAAATTGCTCACCGCACCTCTTGGCTGGCCACCGGCAAGAGCGGTCGCGCAGTGCATGAGCTAAAAGGCCGCGAACGCTCACAAAAGGCGGTTGATGAAATGCAAGCTGTTTACGACGAGATCCTAAGCCGCATCAATGGTGAGGAGCAATGAACATGGCTACCAGTTTTAAAAAACGCGAAGTCTCCGCTGACCGCGTCGCTGCAGTTGAATCAGTCTCAGCAAGCATTCCCATCGTCGGTGATCCGCGCATGAGTCCATCCGAGATAGGCCTAGCAGACACGCGCCCCGTGCTTATCACCTCAGGAGTTGGTTCGAGCCAAGATCGGACTGCGGTCTCTTCAGACTACCAGGTAGGAACCGTCTATGACGTCCCTGTCGGCCTCATCAAGTCAAATCCATTCAATCCCCGCGCTGTCTACACGACCACTGCAGTGGACAACATGGCTCTTTCGCTGTCGACTTCAGGACAGCGCATCTCCGCTACTGGCTACATTGACGACCAAGGGAGCATCACCCTTATTGAAGGTGAGACGCGGTTGCGCGGCGCCCGCGCCGCGGGACTTGCGACGTTACGCATCGAGATTCGGCCCCGTCCGGCAAGCGATAGAGAACTCTACGAGGAAGCTCGCGCGGCCAATGTTGAGCGACGCGAGCAGACGCCTCTGGATGACGCGATCAAATGGAAAGAGCTGCTAGCAAAAAAGGTCTATCAGACTCAAGCAGCATTGGCAAAATCTCTCGGCCTGGGCGAAGACCACGTCAGTCGAACGCTGTCGTTGGCCGGCCTGTCCAACAGAGTCATACACGCCGTAGCCGAGAACCCGGAGCTGCTAAATCACAAGATGCTCAATGCACTCCGTGAATTCTGGGATGTCGAGGGAGATGAGGCTACTCTCGAACTCATCCTCGAAGTCGCAAAAACAGGCATGGGATATCGCGACGTCGTGGCCAGGCGCAAAGCCGCTGTCAAGGGCCCCGTGAAGCGCCCTCGCTCCACACGTGAGGCGCTCAGCTTCAAAGGCGCTAAAGGCGAACTCAAATCCTTCGAGGAGGACGGCCGAATCGAACTCAGTCTGAGGGGTCTCAGTCCCGAGACTGCCCATGAAATTACGTCGAAACTAATGGCATTGTTTTCGAAAGAGTAATTCGCTTCGGGGCAGGGCAGGGCAATCTAGCTTCACGCGCGATTTGATGGGGATACCAGCGCGGAAGTCAGGTCAACGAGCTGCTTGCGCAAGGCTTCTGTTTCGCCTGTCATTCGCCCGATCTCCACCGCTTTATCAGTGACCGCCTGGCGAGCGGTGGCGACTTCTGCCAAGGCAGCTGCAAGACGTGCTTCCAGGTCTGGAACCTTGGATGCCTTGATTTGTGCATCTGTCAGCGCCTCGATAACTTTTGAGAGCTGTTCATTGGTTCTCTCCAAAAGTTGGTTTTGAGATTCTTCGAGTTCTTCCATGCGCCGGATCTCGGAGAGGGCAAACTCCAGATCGCGAGCGATGGTTGTCACCTTACCTTCTGCGGCGTCCCTGACTGACTGTGTTTGCTTGTTTGCATCTCGCCAAGCCATGGCCCAGAGCTGGCGCCCAAGTTCTGCGCTCTTTTCAAGCACGAAGGAGGGTGTTTCGAGGCCCTCTTGCGCACTGATCTCGCGCTGGACATTCCATGCGTCAAGGTAGCGTTTGATCGTTGTGTACGATCCGCCCCCAATCTTTGCCTGCACATTGACGATGCTTGGCTCTGTACCATCAGATACCAGAGAGCTGGCGGCATCAAAGACGAGTTCTTTGGTGGCGAGTGGTCGTGCCATAGGGTTTTCCTTTGTTACGGTAATTATCATAATTACCGTAATTATTGTCAATTTGACATGTCTAGGTCATCGATGAACCCACGAAGTGTCTACTTCGCTGATCAACGCGCTTGCATGTTCGTTGAGACATGATTCATGGCCCGTTCTCGAAAACCTGCAAATCTCATTTCGCACAGCTCGACCTGCCCTGGCTTGGACAGCGAGTCCACAAGCTGATTCCACTTTGATTGCCGCGCACTGGATCAACGCCTTGACGCCGGGGCCAGCGGAAGATTTGCAAGTGCTGAGAAAGTTTGCAGATTCAGAACCACTTCTCGTTGCCAGAAATCCCAAGGTGAGATTCTTCAGGGACCAAATCTGAGCACCAAGCTTAGAAGAAACATTCAGAGTTGCTCATGACGGCAGCGACAACTGAAAGGGATGTAGACAGCAGGCTATCCCTCGCACGCTTATCGGTGTAACGCCTGTGTAGCGAGTCAGGAGGTGAGCCTTTACAGGGACGAGCGAAAGGTGAGCTTTTTCAGGGACAAATCTTCACCGAAAAGCTGATCTCATCTCCTTTGCTCAGCACGATGACATCTCGGAGAACCAAGGATTCCAACTGGTCCCCGTTAAAGCTCACCTTTTGGTTGCATTACGCCTTTCCTGCGGATCAAGACTCACCATGGTGGCTACTTGTCGTGGTCTCTGCTTTTAGGGGCCTCTTGGGGGCCATTTCAGGCTCATCTTGAGGTGTCCATTTTGGATAAAGCCTTGAATAAGTCCCTGTAGAAGCTCACCAGTCAGTTAGTGTCTCGAAAGAATACAGACAAAAAATGATTTCCATGAGAGCGTGTACTCACTTTGGTTGTGTTCTTGAGCGCAAACCACAGAAAGCAGGTCCCTGAAAAAGCTCACCTTTCCTTGACTGGAGCGGTATGGTGGGCTTTATGTTGAAGTCTTGTGTCCCTGGAGAAGCTCACCTTTGTTGATGCGTGAGTGCGAGAGTCCACTTTCGCCGTTGCGTCGTGCAAGGTCCCTGTAAACACTCACCTTTTGGACTACAGGGATGGATTTACGTCTTACCGGTGGTGCGAGTATTGAGGGTAACTAGCAAGAAAATGGTCCCCGTAGAGGCTCACCTTAAGAAACCAGCCGCTGAGAGTCTGCAAAGGTCCCCGGAAAGGCTCACCTTTCTACTATTCCAAGTAAGCGGGGCAGCTCAGCTAGCAAAAATTTAGTGCGAGGTATTCTTGGGCTGTGGTCCCTGCAGAAGCTCACCTATCAGGATGTAGTTGACAATCCTCTTCCCGATGACGTATGGGTTCGTGATCCTGAAGCGCGTTCAGAGAAGCTTTGATCTAGCACCAAGGTGGCTGCCATTGTGGAGGAGAGGAGGGCAAGGATAGGATCAGTTGTGCGCTGTAGAAGCAGTTGCTGTGATTGAACTTGTACCAGGAGTGCTTGAGTGTCCCCGAGCTGGCTTCCCGGTCTTTCTGGAGACGGTTTTTGGTTCCTGTATTCCTCAAAAGAGACACCGTTACGTTGAGAATCTTTTTGAAAATACCCTTGGATCATTTAAATACAAATTAAGTGAGGGAAAACGCAGCACTGGCGCGGGGAAGGGCGCGATCCGGTGAGTGGATTCGGGGACCAAGGTGAGCATCTACAGGGACACAGGTGAGACTCACCGGGGAGCAAATGAGTTTTGGGTGAGCTTCTACAGGGAGCATAGGTGAGTGGATTCAGGGACATTGGTGAGCCTTTACAGGGACCTGATCTCTTGTACCTGTTGGATAACTGCTTGAGATTTAAAGAGAAGCTATCAATTCATGCGGTGAGCGCGCTATGATCTCATCGAAAAGTGAAAAAGCGAGGTGCTCATACAAAGGTGAAAAATTTCATCGAAATTTTCACCGATGATGGCGGCCATTGCTGCGGCGAAAGAGATGGGCAGGTGACACTGAAAGGCTGTCGATGGCGACAAGGAAGAGCAAGGCTCGAAGCGATGCGCTGACGACCCTCGAATCAGGCGATCTCAAGCAATTTCGAAAGACGAACGAAGCCATCGGTCTTCGTGTTGTCGAAGGCAACCTGTCTTTGCTGTCGCGCAAGGTTTTCAATGTGATGATGTATCACGCGCAGGAGATGAAGGAGCCCGGCCTTAACGCTCCCATCAATACGCCAGCTGCAAAGAAATATTTTTGGATACCGTTGTCAGACCTGGCTCGAGACGCCGCATACGACAGCAAAGACGTCCAGTACCTCAAGCGACAACTGGAGGACATGCAGAACATCAAGCTGCTCATGGAGAACGAGCGCCAGTGGACCAGTGAGCGTTTGGTTTCGTCGGTGACGTTGGTGAACCCCGAGGGGTTCAATAAGCACTCTGGCCAAGTATGGTTCGGTTTCGCCTTCCCGCCAGAGGTCCACGAGCAAGTTATGGCACCGAGTACTTATACGCGGCTGTCAATCGTCTACCAAAGTTCGCTCAAATCCGGCTCGGCGCTTGCTCTCTATGAGATCTGTAGGCGCTATGCCACCAACCCGTCGAAGTTGACCTTTATCCAGAGCTACGAGCACTGGTACGGTGTCATTACTGGAAATCCGATATCCGCTGAGGCTCCACCGGTATACAAGTATTTCAAGCGGGACACGATCAAGCCAGCCATTGCGGAAATCAATGCGCTGACCGACATCAACATTGAGCTCGTTGAGCATAAGAACGGGCGTAGGGTGGAAAAGCTTCAATTTCGTGTCGAGCAAAACAAGCAGCCGCAGCTCGAATTCCCCGCACCTCCAGTGATCGATGTGGAGTTGATTGGAAGAATTATGAAGTTCGGATTCAGCCAGACTGACGCATCAGACTTGGCCGCTCAGTACCAAGACGATGTCATCCGCGCTGCCATTTCCCGAGTGGAAATCAGAGCAGAGTCCACCAGCATGAGTCCACTGGGCACGCCGGCGGGGTATTTCCGATGGACACTCCAAGACATTGCTAGAAATCCGAGTTCTTTGCTGTTAAGCGCTCCCAAGACGATTTCTAAAAAGAACCCCGCAGGTCCGTCGGTGATGGAGAAGTTCCTCGCCGCACGCGCGCAGGACGCGTTGGCCGTTTATAAAGAGCTCGATGAAAAGGAGCACAAGCAGATCTTCGACGCGTTCAAGGCACAAAACCTAAACAAGTCCATCAAGCTTGATAAGGGCATCGAAAGCGCCATGGTCCGCTCCCTCTTTTCAACCTGGTATGCCAAGGAGCTCTGGGGCGAGCCTACAGCCCAGGCTCTGGCGCAGTTCATTGAGCAATTTCAGCCCGCAGCATAGCAACGACGTTTACCGTTTGCGCAACCCTTCGGGGGAGGGGGCAGTATTTCCATCGTGAGCAAACCTCCTAGGGGCATCGGCATACCGGTGCCGATCTTCGCGAGCGACTAGGCCCGACAATTGAATGCACACTACATGACCGGACTTCACAGTCATCAGCGTTTTCATTTGCTGATCAACTTTTCATTTCTATGCTTTGCGCGTAGCTTTCGGATATGAGATGGCATGATGGCTTAATGTTTCTTACGTCATGTAATGTGCATTCAAAACTTCAAGAAAGCTCTATGTCTGACTTGCCTCTGCAGGAGAATCACCTCTTATCCCCTGTGCCGAGGCCTTTGGGACCAGAGGTGTTTGAGCTCTGGTTCAACAATCGCGCCAACGACGATCGCGATTGGCTAACCCCTAAGGGGGCGGTTCTTTATCGGCTAATTTGGAAACGCTGGCTTACGTCGTTGAGTCAACATGCCAACATCGACGGGCAAGCTATGTCTGCCACCGCTTGGCACAAGGCCACTGCCGTAGACGTCCACAATTTCATCAACGGCAGCTTACGGGCTTCAAAAAAACAAGGTACGGTCAGTCTCATCACTCGCAGGCGCTATTGGAGCGCCATAAACCGAATCTACCAATTCGCGCTGTCACAGAAGTGGGTGAATGCAAATCCGGCTCTTGGCTTGCTGGGGGAGGACATGCCGCCAAGCGAGGATCCCAAGGGGACCATCCTCTCAAATGCGCTCTGGAAAGCAGCGTTTGCTGCCTTCCCAGTTGGTGATGACCTGATTGAGAGGCGAAATCGCGCGATATTGATGGTAATTTTTCATCTTGGACTTGCTCCCAGAGAGATACGGCAACTGACGGTGAAGGACGTATTGATCGAAGGAGATGAGGATCCACGCAAGGCAATTCCGAATGGCAAGATCACTGCGTTGCGGGTAGAAAACGAAACACGCGGAGACCACAGGGTCATGCATGTGCCAGCGTCAGTGGCGAAAGCCCTCGGAGAATGGCTGTCCGCCCGTAAGTGCTATGAGCCGGCCCAAGATCATGAGGTGCTGTTTTGTTCGCGGAAATCGCCATCCATGTCTATGCACGCACTCCTGTATCTGGTGACCAAAACCATTCGAACGGCATGTCAAAGCAGTAACCTGCCGTCTCCCGCGCGTCTGGGGCCACAGGTTGTCCGAAACACCGTCCTTGTGCGATGGCTCAATAGTGACTTCACTGTCGAACAAGTGGTGAAGGCTGCAGGTCTGAAGAACGCGAAAGGGCTGTACCACCTTCGTGACTTAGTGCACCACGAGGTGCGCATTGCGATCTCAAAACACGTGCACGAGGGGATCGGTCTGATCTAAGCGGCCTTGCCCCCGGTCATCAATGGCTGTAGCCTTCCCCGCATGGAACGCGCGACTCCTACTTTTCACGGATTGGATGCTGATCAGCTAACTCAGCTAGCAAGGGAAGCTGTGGCCAACGCGGTCGCATCGAACGCACGCGCTGGCATCCCCCTCACCGGGTATGTCGATGGCCGCGTGCAGACGATCCAGGCTTCCGACCCCCGGATTGCAAAGTTCCTGCAGAAGCAAAGCGCTGGCCTTTGTGTCCCGTCCATTCAGATCGAACGCGATCCAGACACGTGATTGCTGGTGGGCAATGTGCCAGGAATCCCAGGTGCGTACACCCAAGGTGAAACCATCGAAGAACGCTGCGCACACCTGACAGAGGTATTGGAGATGCTGCAAGAACACACCGCAGTCGCCCTCAAAAGGCAGCCTTTCGTACTGGGATGATGTGGGCTTCATCCTCAATGGACGACGCGTCATGGTGTGGTGGCGGCATCCTCGGGACATCTTAAAAGAAGCTATCTCCTCCCTGGCTTGGGACGAGGCTGGTGACGGCCCCCGGGATCGCTGGCTGATCGAAGGGGGAACCCAGAACTACAAAAAAGTTGGCAAATCGGGCCGGCGGAAAAAGCTGAGCAGCTACACCAGTCGCGAGCCTTCGGTGGCGCAGAGACAACACTACGCCACGCTATTCCAGATTGAGGAAAGGTTGATGAGGGATGGGATCGACCTGGAAGTTCGCCCGTCATGGAAATGGGAGCGTCTCAGTTGGGCCATGGGCGTGACCCTGGCGGCACCACTTGAAGTGCGCAATGAGCAAGAGGTCGCAGAAGTGGCCCACCTGGCCCGCAACCTCATCTTGCGCAAAACCACGTTGGCACAGGAATTCCCGGACTATGTGTACGATCGGGTCAGCTGGCTGCGTGACCAAGCCGTATTGACTGCGCAATCACCCAACGAACCACGCAACTCAGCCGCACACGGGCTTGTGATGGCCCTTCGATAACAGGCCGTAGAAGAACGAAGGTGGCGGTTAATGACCGTTCATGGCTCTACAGGCCATTTTGCAAGTCGCTGTTCTTGACTGACGGCCGTACAGGCCTGAGCACGACCAGTGGGGAACTGCTTGTGGCTCGATTCCGGAAGCTTCTTTGAAAACACCAGGTATCAAAGCGGCAGAGCGAATCCGGCAGCTGGAAGCACAAACATGATGTCAACGGGTCCACTCTCTTGCCGATGCGGCTGCAGACCGAAGGCGCGCTAGATGCGGCTGACGGCCGTTTGCGTCATGCATGTTTCCTGAGCCATCGTGCAAGTGCTGCTGCGCTACGTCGGACGGTCTGCGACGATACTTGCCGCGCACCCTGTCACTTTGGAATCGAGCGCTGCGGTTGTTTCCCGATCGGGAAACATATGGATAGATCATGTCCTAACCGAACTGAACATTCCCGATCGGGAAATATTGCTTGCACATAGTCCGGTTATGGCTGATAATTTCCCGAACGGGAAACGTAGCGAGCCATGACATCCATTCGATCCCCGCAACAACTCGGTGATGCACTGCGTGCCGCACGCAAACAGCTCGGGCTGACACAGCCTCAGCTGGCTCTGGCGGCTGGGGTAGGGGTGCGCTTCATTGTCGAGCTTGAAGCAGGCAAACCCACCTTGCGACTGGAAAACGTGCTACGGGTCATTGATGCCCTGGGTGGTGAGATTCAGTTGAGCGGGTTGCCATCAACCGTAGTCGACGATCAATGTGAAGGTGGCAACCATGGTGCATGAACTGGAAGTCTGGGTTTTTGCAGATCGTGTCGGCACGTTGGCGCTGGTTGATGGTCGACTCAACTTTTGCTACCTACCCGATTGGCTGTCACACAAGGACGCCATCACCTTGTCTGCCTCGCTGCCCCTGCAAGCGGAGCCGTTCGACGATCGCAAAACGCGCCCCTTCTTTGCGGGTCTTCTGCCCGAAGGGCAGATGCGCCGCTTGATTGCGAAACAATTCCAAGTTTCAGGCCAGAACGACTTTGCACTGCTGGACCACATTGGCGGCGAATGCGCCGGGGCTGTGACGTTCCTAGAGCCGGGACAAGCTTTGCCTGTGCCGACCCGTAGCGATGACGTTCAATGGCTGAGCGAGGAGGAAGTTGTTGCCATCCTGGATGAACTACCGCGCCGCCCCATGTTGGCAGGCCAAGACGGCTTGCGGCTTTCATTGGCAGGTGCCCAGGACAAACTACCGGTGGTGTTTGACGGTGCCCGCATTGGTCTGCCCCTCAACGGAACGCCTAGCTCGCATATCCTGAAACCGGCCATTCACGCTGTTGAAGACAGCGTTAGCAACGAGGGATTCTGCATGGCACTGGCTGAGGCCATGCAGCTCAAGCCAGCGAAATCAAAAGTACACAAGGTATTGGATTGCTCCTTTCTGCTGGTTGAACGCTACGACCGACTGATTGATGCGCAGGGGAACCGTCAACGCCTTCATCAAGAGGATTTCTGCCAGGCGCTGGGTGTGGTGCCAGAAATGAAATACCAAAATGAAGGTGGTCCGGATCTGGCGCAGTGCTTTGATCTGTTACGCAGTGCGACACGCCCCAGTGCACCGCAGGTTCTGCGACTGCTCGACTATGTGATCTTCAATGCGCTGATCGGCAATCATGATGCGCACGCCAAGAATTTCTCACTGCTGTACTCGGGCAAGGCGCCCGTTCTGGCACCGTCTTACGACATGCTCTCGACGGCAGTGTATCCAACACTGACGCAAAATATGGCGATGAAAATCGGCAGCAAGTACAAGTTCAGCGAAGTCCAGGCGCGTCACTGGGAGCAGTTTGCTGAAAGCGTCGGGCTAACCAAAGCGCAGGCCAAACGGCGAATTCTGGAGCTTGCAAAGTTACTGCCAGCGAATGCACGCAAGCTTCAGTTTGCCCCTGAACGAGGTTTTGTGAAGAATGACGTGGTAGAGCAAATCAGTACCTTGATAGAACACCGCTGCGCACTGACGATTCGGCGGCTCAACGTCCCCGCCACCGAATCCTCTGTCTGAACCACCATGCCGACGCGAGCAATCCGAGCGTTGCGTCCTTGAGCTTCTTCAGTGCGCGGGTTGCTGGCAGCGCTGCAGATTCACCCTCGACGTGGGCTGCGTGCCTTGGGCGTAGAGAGGGCTGACTTTGCTGATTGCCTGATCGAGTGTTCTCTTGTCGAGAATCCACCCTTGGAAGCCGACCAATGCCTATTTTGTTCTTGGATTTCGACGGGGTTCTGCATCCAGAGCATTGCCATGAATCGAAGCACTTCTGCTGCTTGCCAGTGTTGGAGAGCGCATTGCGCCAAGTCCCTGAATTCAAGCTGGTGATCACAAGCACTTGGCGACTGCAAAGTCCGCTGGAGCAACTTCGACAAAGGTTCAGCTCGGATGTGGCAGTCAGAATCGCAGGAACCACCCCAAAGTACTTTGATCTGAACGACGTCCCACAGACGCTGGTTGGCTACGAGCGGGAAGCCGAGTGCCATGCATGGCTCCGGATGCATGAGGCTTCCCATCTGCCCTGGCTGGCGGTTGATGACCGTTCATGGCTCTACAGGCCATTTTGCAAGTCGCTGTTCTTGACCGACGGCCGTACAGGCCTGGGCCCGACCAGCGGGGAACTGCTCGTGGCTCGGTTGCGGAAGCTTCTTTAAAAACATCAAGTATCAAAGCGGCAGAGCGAATCCGGCAGCTGGAAGTGCAAGCCTGATGACAACGCGCTCCTCATTGCTCTTGACGCAGACGGCGTACCACCGGACTACAGCCTGGCCTAGGCCAAACTCTTCACAAGAGATGCAACACTTGAAGCAAGTCGGCCACCGAACAACCCCAACGTCATACCGTTACTGTTGATTTCCATGCAACCGCACCCCCACCTGGGGGTTAGTGGGTCACTTCTGCGTGGAAATCAACACAAGATACGCCATAGTTGGAGGTCGGCTCCTTCGAAAAATGGGAGCCATCTGTCACAAGAAACGCCATCTTTGGTGCACAGAAGCCGAGCCAAGCCATCGGAATGCGCAGAAAAGTGTGTGGTTCCACCTGAAGAACATTGAAGCCGTGTATTCACAAGATACGCGATGCTCAACTTGTAATTTCCTTATAAATCAAATACTTAGCAGCATACGTGGTGTGCGACCTGCGTCCTATCTAGTCACAAGACATGCCATGTTTGGCTTATGAAATGGCCAAATTTTCTGGCGGGCACCTGGAATTCTTCACAAGAAACGCCATACATGGCATATCTTGTGATCAATGGCAATCACAAGATATGCTAACCATGGGTTTAGCAAGCTCGAAGTATGTGGTCACAAGATATGCGATAGATGATGCCAATAAATCTAATGAAATCAACAACATAGAAGAGTGCTTGCTGTCAAACGGATCGTTCATGCGTCACAACACATGCCATGTTTAGGGGCGGATTCAAAAGTGAAGTGCAACACCTGCCAACCTGTAAGGTCCGCAGATGCCAACCGCCTCCTCGCACTATCACCTGCGCCAGCCTGAAGACCGCGTCACTATTGCCAGCCTGAGGCAGCAGAACCACAGCGTACGAGCCATCGCGCGGCAACTGCGCCGATCCCCGGCGACCTTCAGCCGCGAACTCCAGCGCAATGCCTGCTCCTCTGGCTATGACAGCGCACATGCCCCGTGTTTGTTTCCTGCAGCGCAGGCGTTGCGGCAGGCCAGCGATGAAGCTGCATTCCGAGTCGATCTTGTCCGCCCTGGTAATCCATCTGCTGCGGCTGCGCTGGTCGCCCGAGCAGATTGCCCTGACACTGGCACGCTTGTATCCCCCCGGCCAAGAATACCGCGCGTCACATGAAACCATCCACAACTGCATATATGCCATGCCCGTGGGCGAGTTGCGCAAAGAGCTGTTCGCCACCCAGCGCCACGGCCATAACAAGCGACTGCCGCGCTAGCCAAGGGCAAGGGCAAGGGCAAGGACCGTAGAAGCCAGATACCGGACAGGCTGAGCATCCATGTGCGCCTGCCCGAGATTGAAGACCGCCAGTTCCCCGGGCACTGGGAAGGTGATCTCATCAAGGGGCGAAGGCAATGCCAGTGCAGTGAGAATATTGGTGGAGCGCACATGGATGCTGGTCAAGCTGGTCAAGCTGCCTAAGTTCAAGCCGGCCACGTCTTGCAGGCCTTCACGAACAAGCAGCTGGGCATTGCACAGCCGATGCGCCTGAGCATGACGTACGACCAGGGTCGGGAGATGGCCATGCGTAAGAAGCTCAGCGAGCAGACCGGCATTGCCGTGTACTGCACAGCCCATTGCAAAGGGGACCAACGAGAACATGAATGATCTGGTGCGCCAGTACCTGCCCAAGGGGACGGAACTGAGCATCCACAGCCAGGAGCAGCTCGATGCCATTGCCGATGAAATCAACAACCGTCCCAAGAAGGGGCCGGGGGTACGATCACCGCGGCGGTGTACCGCGAGTTGCTGATCAACAACCCACAGCACTACACTCAGATTCATTGAAATCCAAGGTGTTGCACTTCACTTTTGAATCCGCCCATCAGCAATGGGCAAATAATCGTCCATGCGATATTTCTTGCCGCCGAGGGTAATTTCTTCATAGCCCTCACGAATCGCCTCATCGACACGTTCAACCACAAGAGGATCGTCTTTGATGCCAGGCTTGATCCTGTCGCAAACCATATTCATCGGCAGGCCAGCAACCATGCGACGTATCTCTACTTCGTTCTTTCCGCGCAGTTCACCCGCATAATCGCTCAGGAAGTAATACAGGCCACCCAGGAACAGTGCTTTGTATTCGGGCGAGTCAGCGTAATTTTCTGTGATGGCGCGGGTTTGTCGGGCGCTGGTTTGAAGTACCACGTCTTTGCCTACGAAATACTCCGCGCCGTTAACCGTGACATTCGCACCAGAAAGTGCGGCCATTCCCATAGATGTTTTATGTACCGACGATACATGCGAGCACTGGCTGGGAAATTGAAATGCCTTGATCGTGTCGTTCTTTTCGCGGCGAGATGCTCCTTTAACAGAGAAATAACCAATATCGAGCGCGACGACGGGGATTTGAAATGTGGAATTAGCCATATCTGGATGAGCAATAGTTGGGAACGAGCGAAATCATCCTCGATTTGTGGGAAATCACGAATCTCCATAAGGCACTGATACGGTCGGATGCCCTATCAAAACCGCAAAGAAACGTGTTGATAATCACCATACTGGCCTTTGACTGGCGCGCAAAAGGCCACTGATTGCCAGATGGCGTATGGGCTGGCGGCGCAAACACAATGCGACGGGCAACGGGAGGCCCGCTCCGGGCCAATAGCAGGCCACTTGGTGCCACACCCCACCAGAACCACCCATGACCCGCTGGAGCACATGCCAGTGATTGGCCTCATTGGGGCCACTGATTGGTCATGCACGGAGACAGGGCGCCCGAACAAGCGTGTGCGCTGGGTCGCATCCATCGTCACAACATCTGCCATCCATGACGGCAAGGTATCGGAGTCGCCACCCCACAACACTCCGCAAGCCTCGACTCGCTCCAGGCTCACAGCGTGAGTCCTTGACGCACCGGACAGGGGCCAAGGACACCCCAGAACACATCGAAAACGCCGTTTCGAGCCCTTTGCCAAGGCGACTTTTCGCCTTTTTTTGCCCCGCAACCCAAGTTCTCGGCCAAGGAGAACCATTGCTCGCGGCCAGTATCCATGCGGGTTTCAAGACCGAACACGAATTCCAAACGGGTTTCGACGGGTTTTTTAGAGATAAATCGGCCTGCAAAAAAGTGACTTTTGATGCTTTTCATGTCAGAATCCATTCCCAATGACCTTCGGGTTGTTCCTGGGCTTGATGCTCAACCTTCAAAGTTGCCGCTCGCGGCGTTCAAACCAGCTTCAGATCCTGCGTACAGCGGGATGGTCGAAGCAAACCAAAAAAGGCCCGTCTGGGTCTTGGTGCCGGGGAAGTTCCTTGGCCAAAGTCAGTTCCAACTGACTGAAGTAGTGAATCCCTCCGATGAATTTCGGAAAGGTTCTAGCTCTACGTACCGATCAATGCCGGAAGCCTGATTGCTTCTTTGTGTTGGACATTCCAAAGCCACATTTGCCCTCGTGCACATACCCGGAAGAAATTCCATGATGGGTCACTGTGTAGTTGAGGTGAGCAGATGAAGAGCGGGATGTCTGATGCCGGATATTGAAACGCGTGCGGCGCCCATCGCCTGGGTTCCGTAGAAAGTAGAGTGCAGAGGTTCGACCGATGATCGAACTCAGTTTGCCACTTACGGCACTGCCTGCCTTGGACGACGCCTTGTTGCGTTTACCTTGGTGACCCATAGCGGGTGAATGGGCACAAGTTATTACCGGGTTGATTACGTACCAATGATGTACGGATCAAACCGGATGCTAATTGCTTGTGTTCCACACCGTCCACGCGGGGGAGCTGCATTGTGTGTTCCGTTCTTTTTCACACATTGCACCGGGAGACTTCACTAAAAATACTCCAAAGACGGGACTGGGGTCCCCTCGTTTTCAGTGCAATAACTGGCGGTACGCAAACCCAGCACTGGCGCGGGGGTGGTGTTGGTAGATCGTTGATTCTGTTGGCTTTCCTGT